>JBOGNC010000023.1:0-27984 GCA_050747045.1 Candidatus Acidiferrales bacterium
GTTTTGACGCGACCCGGCCTGCGGCGGTGGCATCCACCGGCGTCACTATGTACCTCACCAAAGATGCAGTGGCGGCTACCTTGCGCCAGGTGGCTACCTTCGCCCGAGGTTCCACGCTGGCCATGACGTTCATCCTGCCGGCCGATCTAGCCGAGCCCGACGTTCGTCCAATACATCGGGCCGTTGAAAAATCCGCGCTGGCTTCCGGGACACCTTTCCGTAGCTTCTTTTCGCCTTCCGAGATGTTGGCACTGGCCCGCGATGCTGGTTTTAAGAAGGTCGGGCACGTTTCCACGGCCGATCTTAACCAGCGCTACTTTCGGGACCGAGCTGATGGGCTTCGGACTGGCGGGGAGGACTTCCTGGTCGCATCCACCTAGCCAAAATCGCCAGCAAGCAATTTCTTTCGCGTCTTGACCGGAAACCGCTCAATGGCGTACCGCAAGGTGGTCCGCGGAATGTGTTCGTAGTGCGTGCGCAGAAAATCCAGCAGCGCCACGCTCGAAACTTTGCCGCTTTCGCGCAAAGCCCAGCCTACCGCCTTATGAATCAGATCGTGCTCGTCGGTCAACAGCTTGCGCGCAATCCGATACGTCTCCTCCACTTCTCCGCCGCGAATCAGAGCCAGCGTCGAGACGATCGCGATCCTGCGCTCCCAAATGTTCGCCGAACGTGCCAGCCGGCGCAGAACCTGTCGCGGACGTGTCTTTAAATGCTGGCCAAGGATGTACGGCGCGGCGGCATCCACCAAATCCCAATTGTTCATGCGCGCCGTTTGTCGCAGGTAAAAGGCAACAATGCGCATCCGCTGCGCTTCATTCGCGCGCTCGTACTGCGCCCTCAAAATTTCGAGCGACGCCAGTCGATATTCGTGAATCGGTGAGGCAAGCAGCCGCGCAAGATCGCCCAATCCAAGCGCTGCCTGCTGGCGCGCAATTTTTCGCAGCTCGGGCACGGTGATTCCAATGAACTGGTCGCCCTCGCCATATTCGCCCTTGCCCGTTTTGAAAAATTTGGCCACGGACGCGGCGCGCCGCGGATCGGCGGCTGCCTGAAGCGCGCGCTCCAGCGTTGCGCGGCTCGTCTTGTTCGCGACCGCTGTTGCCGCCGCGCGGCCGTTCGCTCCGGGGCTCGACTGTTGCTTGTGCATGTCTCGTCCTGCAGAATTCAGTTCCTATAATTTTCAGTTCTGCTTGCCGGAACTTGGAATCGACATCGGATCGGACGCGGTCTGCGCCTCCTCCATCATGTGTTCTCCAAGCAGGTCCCAGCTGACAAAGTTTCCAGCCGCATCCGGCGCGCCCGTTTCGGGATTATAGTTCTCGTTCATGCCACCAGTTCTGTGCAAATTGTCCACGAGCAACCGCACCGTCTCACCCGCTAATTCGATGGCTTGCGTTTTATACCCATAGTTTTCGAGGCCGTGCATCACGAGATAATTCGAAAGCACCCATACCGGCCCGCGCCAGTAGCCGGAGCGCGGATTGTAGAGCGGCTCGGTAGCAGCCAGCGTGCGAATGCCGTTCGCCGACCAGAATTCGCGCCGATTCAGCAGGTGCCCCTCAATCGTAGCCTTCGCTTGAGCTTTCGTCGCGATTCCAGCCCACAGCGGGACAAAATTCGTCCACGTCTTAATGCGGACGAATTGCCCCGTTCGTGAATCAATGTTCAGGAACATTCCGGCGCCGTTCGACCACATCTTCGCGCGCACAAGTTCAGCCAGCTCGCGGGCTTTCTTCCGGTCCATTTTCGCGTCAGCGGGCTCGTTCAGTCGCGCGGCTATCGCGCCCATGGCCAGATATTCGCGATACATGTAACACTGCAAGTCCACTCCCTCGGTTACGTCCGCAGGATCGTTCGAAACCGCCGGACCGTTATCAACGCCGCTCTCCACGCCATTGAACCAGCGGAACAGCCCGTCAGGAGACCGCCGCGCCAATTCCCAGAACGCCAGCGTGTCGGCCAGCTTTTGGTAGTACGTGCGACCGCTTTTGCCGCTCGGCTCACGCAGCCAGTCATAATCGTGCAGCGTTTCGGACGCGCGGAGCGCCATCTGGGCGAGAAACGGTTTGCACATCTGCGGCAGCGCGTCGAAGCCGCCGGCCGCGATCTCGCGCGGCGTGTATCCGCGCGTTGCATAGTTCTCGTCCGTGGTATCGAGGAAATCCTTAACCGAATCCTCCAGCGGCATTCCAACCCGGTCGTAGCTCAGCGCCACGCCCATGAAGTAAGTGTCCCAATCGAATAGCTGCGTGTACGGACCGGCGGGAACCAAGTACTCGTGCTTCAGAATGCCAGCAGGTTGCTTGACGATTTTTTCTTTAATGCCGAAACGCGCGAACAGCTGGGAGATTTCGCTTTGCTGCTGCGCCCGCGTTGCCTGAAATCCAAGCGAACCCACGAGCACGAAAAGTACTACTGCGCAAGCCCATACTCGCACCACCTCCCCAGAAGATTCGATCCGGGGCTGGCGGGACTGTCGCATCTGGAAAATCGACTGCCAACGTCGTCGTGCTCTTAGAACTCGGGTATCGGCGGCGGTGATTCCGTCCTCGATAACCCTCGCCCACAAACCTGATGACCAAACCTAGTAGGCTCTGGCGAAAATCGCCTTTTCGCCCGCCACATTTCCGCAATAGACGCACTTCCCCGATCCGCCCGGCTGCTCGATGGGAATGCAGCGCATGGTGGCCTTGGTCTCTTCCTTGATTTTCGTCTCGCAGTCTCCGCCGCCACACCACCAGGAAAACGCGAAACCTGTCTCCACCGCCTTCTTCAATTCCTCATAATTCTCGGCGTCCACCGTGCGAGCCTTGCGAAACGACATCGCGCGATCAAAGAGTGCCCGCTGAATTTCTTCCAGATGTTGCGTCACGGCTGCCGCGATGCCCTGCTGCGCCACAAATGACTTTCCTTCCTTGCCGGGCCTGTCGCGCCGCGCCAGCACCACCGAGCCTTTGGCCACATCCTTTGGTCCCAACTCCAGCCGCAGCGGCACGCCGCGCATCTCCCAATCGTTGAACTTGAATCCGGGGCTGGTCCCTTCACGCTCGTCCATTTTCACCCGCACGCCCGCATCAATCAGCTCGCGCTGCAGTTTGCGCGCGTTCTCCATCACGGAGGACTTTTCTTCATCGGTTTTGAAAATCGGCACGATCACCAGTTGATGGGGGGCGAGGCGTGGCGGCAGAATTAACCCCTGGTCGTCGCCGTGCACCATGATGATTGCGCCTACGAATCTCGTCGAAAGCCCCCACGAAGTAGTCCAGCAAAATTGCAGCACGCCATTTTTATCCAAGTACCGGATCTCAAAAGCCTCCGCGAAATTCTGTCCGAGGTTATGGGATGTTCCCGCTTGCAGCGCCTTCCCGTCGCCCATCATCGCTTCGATCGAATACGTTTCGTTCGCGCCCGCGAACCGCTCCGCCGCCGATTTTTTGCCGGGAATCACCGGAACTGCCGCTTCGTTTCGCGCGAAGTCCGTGTACACGTCGAGCATCTGCCGGGTCTCGGCCTCTGCTTCTTCGGCCGTGGCATGCGCGGTGTGGCCCTCCTGCCAGTAAAACTCCAGCGTTCGCAGAAAAAGTTTCGTCCGCAGCTCCCAGCGCACCACGCTATTCCACTGGTTGATCAGCACCGGTAAATCGCGATACGACTGAATCCACTTCGCGTACGCGTGCCCAATGATCGTCTCGGACGTGGGACGGATCACCAACGGCTCTTCCAGCTTCTCTCCGCCGCCGTGCGTCACCACCGCCAACTCTGGGGAGAAACCAGCCACGTGCGATTTTTCCTTCTCGATGAAGCTCCTCGGAATCAGCAGCGGAAACGCCGCGTTCACGTGCCCAGTGGCCTTGAACCTCTTATCGAGCGCCGCCGTGATGTTCTCCCATAGCGCCCATCCGTATGGACGCACTATCATGCATCCGCGCACCGGCGCGTAATCCGCCAGTTCCGCTCGCAACACCAGTTGGTTGTACCACTCCGAAAAATCCTCGCTCCGAGTCGGGAGCTTCATGTCCGCCATAATTTCGTCCGCTCTCTACTTTCGTGATTATGTCAGTGATGAATCGGTTGCCGTGCAGGCGCGCGGCCACTCATTATCGAGGGGTTTGTCCTCCTCCGTCCACCACTTCCGCCGCGCTCGGCCACTGGCGGCAGACGTAGACCCGCATGGAGTCTTCCCGGAGTGTAGCGGACCACCTATTTCCACATTAATTTCTGTTAGTCTAGTACCGTAACACTCTACTGCTCAATCGTTTAGCGTGTATTTTCTTGACACTTCTTGCGTCTCCGTGCTATTCCCTTGCGCATCGATCCCGCGAAATATCGCGGATTTGGTGGGTGGAAGTTCAGCCCGTCGTGTGTAAACGGCGAGCGGCCAGATTGCGTCGATGTTGCGTGCAGGGCAGGCGAAACTTCAATTAACCGTTGAACCTCGAAAATCACTCAGGCGTAAGCGCGCTAGCGCTCTTTCCCTGAACAACCGCCAAGAGTCCGCCGGGCTCGCGGCTCGACACTGATCGTTAAAATTAAGACTCTGGGGGTGGGTAATGCGTTCACGTTTTGCCGGTTTTATCACTGCGTGTGTGGTTCTGGTCTGCTTTCTTTCGTTGATTTTCGCTGCTTCTTCTGCACTGGCGCAAAGTGCGACCACCGGCGCCCTTACGGGCACCGTCACCGATCCTTCGGGCGGCGTCATCACCAACGCTACCGTGACCGCCACGAACCTCGGCACCGGCCAGCCGCGAACCGCCGCCACGGACGCCAATGGCTCATACATGCTTTCGCTCTTGCCTCCCGGCAACTATCGCGTCAGTTTCTCAGCATCGGGCTTCACGACCGCCGAAGTGCCGTCGATCACCATCGACGTTACCGCTACGTCCGTCCTGAACCGCCGTCTTGCTCTTGGCTCGCAATCGCAGCAGGTCACCGTCGAAGCGAATGCCGAAACTATTCAGACGCAAAACGCCACGGTAGGCAGCCTCGTTTCCGCTGAGACCGTCACCGCCATTCCGCTCAGCACCCGCAACTTTACGCAGATCATTGACCTCTCGCCTGGCGTGGTCGCCAACGTCGCCACCGCCACCGCTGTCGGCAACGGCACGCAAGATATCAACGTCAACGGCTCCGGCTCCGACCAAAACACTTATTTAATGGATGGCGTGACCGTCACCAACTACGGCAGCGGCGGCGGCGCGCAGTCCGGCAGCTACGCGGGCATCCCCATTCCCAATCCTGACTCCATTCAGGAATTCAAAGTCCAAACTTCGCAGTACGATGCCGCGTACGGCCAGAACCCCGGCGCCAACGTCAACGTCGTCACCAAGAGTGGCACCAATAACCTGCACGGCTCGGCATGGGAGTTCAATCGCAACAACCTATTCAACGCCAACGACTTTTTCTATAAAAATTCCGAGCTGCAATCGAAGCTGCCAAACAAGCCGCCTACGGTGAAACAAAATCAGTACGGCGGCACGATTGGCGGGCCAATCAAGAAAGACAAGATTTTCTTCTTTGGGTCTTATCAGGGCACGCGCCAGCTCAACGGCATCGGCAGCAATGGCTTCGCCACCGCGATCACTCAGGTCAGCCTGCTCCCATTTAACGAGCCCGGCGTCCCCTTCGCCAAGGCGCGTTCTGACGGAAATGTGGGCAGCATCCCCCTCGGCTACATTGGGCCAACGATGTGCAACTACGCGACGTATCGACAATACTTGGGTTGCGCGTTCGCGGGCGAAACCGATGCGTTCGGTGGCACTGGCCAGACCGTCCTTTCAGACGGCTCGAACATCGGCAATACAGCCATCAACCTTTTGCGTCAAACGGAAAAGATTCCGCAAGCGCAAGGTGGATTCAACAATGGCTACTACATTCCCAGCTTGTTATATAACTCCAGCGGCCTTCCGTTCTGCAACGTCGCCGGCGGAGGCTGCTCAGCTCCGACCACCGTCTCGCAACCCACGATCGCCAACGAAGATCAGTTCATGATCAACACTGACTACGTTCTGACACCACATAACACAGTGTCAGAGAAATATTTCTTCTCGAAAGATCCGCAGACCCAAAGCTTCAGTTGCATCGTCACCGGCTGCTACCCCGGTGCCCCGGAAGACGCCCATTACGGAGCGCAACTGGCCACGGTTCGCCTCACGTCTGTCATCAGCAGCAATGTGGTTAACGAAGTCTTCGGGTCTTTCAACCGGCTCTTTCTGAACGTGACCGATGGCGTGACGGTGCAATCCTGCGCGGGCGACGGCACGACCGCTCTGAATATTACGCCGGCCGTGAATGACGGCACTCCCTGCCCGCTCAGCTCGGCCGCCGCCAAGAACCGTGAGGACTCGCTGGTTCCCGTTATCGGCGTTCTCGGATTCCCCGGATCACCATGGGGCGCCTGGAGCGCCGGCGGCAACTTCTTCTCCGCCACCACCAGCATCCAGAACAACTTCATCACCGGTGACCAGCTTTCCTGGAACCACGGAAAGCATTCGTTTCGTTTCGGCGTCAATACCCAGCGCATCCAGTGGAACTGGGCGCAGCCCAATCGCGAGCGCGGATGGATCATCGCCGGAAACACCGCTGATATCCTAACCAGCAGCAGCGGAACCGTGGATGGCACTGGGTCAACGGTCGTTCCGATGAATTGGGTCATTAACAGCACTTGGCGCCTGTTGCCCAATGGCTCTCCCAATCCGCACCACTGGCGCGTCAACGAATTTTCCACCTACGCCCAGGACGACTATAAGATGACGCGCGATCTCACCGTCAACCTCGGAGTTCGTTGGGAATATGACGGATGGCCTAGCGACGCGGGCGGCGTTTTCACCAACTTCACTCCGCAAGCAGCCGCCTTGGTTAATACCGGCTCTTTCTTTCTCGGCCCCGAAGTCTCAACTGGGCCAGTTCTGGGCAGCGTCTCGAATCAAGTTGGCACGCTCGCAGGCTATGTAATCCAGTCGAACTACAATCGCTCGATCTATGGAAACCTTAGCGGGCAAAACGGCTCCACGGGAATTGCGATCAATAACAATAAAACGCTGCTGCCGCAGTCGCCTCTCGACAACTTCTCGCCGCGCATCGGTCTTGCTTGGCAGGCAATGGATAAGCTTGTCGTCCGCGCCGGTTACGGCATGTTCTTTGACCGTGTGTACGGCAACCTGGTCGGCGATAACATCCTCGGCAATATGCCGCCCTACGCCACCGGCGTCGGCATCACTCCCGGTCAAACTCTGCAGGACCCGTTCTGCACGCCGGCTGGTTCCGGCAGCAGCTGCCCGCAGTTCCTAGGATTCATTCCGCGAACGCTGTTCGTCGCGCAAGGCGGCGCTGCAACGGGCGCGACGGTAATCACGGACAACTTCGGCGGCAATGCCTCGGGTCTGCTCAATTCCGGTGATAATCCGTCGATGAAAACTCCCAAAGTCCAGCAGTACAATCTGGACGTTCAGTACGAGTTCGCGCATGGCTGGGTGGCCGATATCGGTTATGTCGGCACCCACGGTATTCATCTCTACGATTGGAATCGCGACCCGAACCTAGCCTATCTCGTGGATTGCGGCCCCGCGTCCGCCACCTGCAATCCACCGACAGACAGAGTGAATCAACTGCTGGAGCGGCCCGCCAGCTCGTTCCCGATGAACGACTCGCAAAACAGCAATCCCGCGACGCAGGTTCTCTACAACACCTCCGGCAATTATCTGGGCCGTGTGGCCTATCTCGGCGTGAATCCGGGGAACCTGCAGCAGGTAATGACGGACGGGGCCAGCCTCTACAACAGCTTGCAAGTCATGATTCGGCACAACTTCGCCAACGGATTGTTGGTACAAGCGGCATACACATGGAGCAGCCTGAAGACCGACATCAACGCCAGCGAGGCAGGCGCCGGTATCGCCACCCCCGGCAACGTCCTTTCCGGCAGCGCTTCCTCCAACGATCCGCTGAGTGTGCGCCAGCAGTACGGCCCTGCGGCATTCAATCGCCCGCAGCGTTTCGTCCTGACTTACAACTACGACCTGCCCTACAAGGGCGAAGGCTGGCACGGAAAAGTCCTGGGCGGCTGGGGCGTTTCCGGCGTGACCACCATCCAAGACGGTCTTCCGTTCAGCGTCACGGACGGCGTGAACGGAAACGAGGCCACCTTGCTCTACGGCAGCTCGATTCCTGCCACCGGCCCGTACTCCCGCGTCGAACTCGCCGATCCGGTCAATTGCAATTCGCTCGGCAATTGCAAGTCCGGAGTACCGCTGGCCTCTGTCGGCAGCTTGCACCAGCGCGTGGTCAGCGGCCTGACCAACACGCCGCTCAGTGACGGCAACATCGGCCTTTTCAATGCAGGCGCCTTCGCGCCCGCGCCGCTCTTCGGCGGGACGGCGAGCCCCAATCCGGGCCCGTATACGGGCGCCTGCACTGGAGCAAATCCGCAGTTCGTCGGTTGCGGCACCGGCTTTGGCAATTCCGGCGTGGGCATCATGCGCTGTTGCACGCAGCTCAACTTTGATATGGCCATCGTGAAGAACACCACCGTGGGCGGGCTCAGCGAAAACGCCAGCCTGGAGTTCCGCGCGGAGTTCTTCAATCTGTTCAACCACGCGCAATTCAATGAGCCTGGCAACAGCCTCGGCTCGCCGACGTTCGGACTGATCACCTCCAGCTCCGTTCCCGGCCGCATCCTGCAATTCGGCCTGAAGTACATCTTCTAGCTTGACTGAAAATTCGAGCGCGCCCCCCTGCTCCGTGCGGAGCGGGGGAAGTCGCCCTATCTGCTCGTGTCGCAGTTCCGATTTTCACGGCATTATCGCACTGCCGCTCCGCCCGGTTTCTGGTACGATGAGCACCCGATGAGCCCCGAAACGCCCGATAGCCGCCGCATGAACCGCTCGCTCGAGCAGACCGACCCCGAGATCGCTCAAGCGATCGCCGACGAGACGCGCCGCCAGGCCACCGGACTCGAATTAATCCCCTCCGAAAATTTCGTTTCCGAAGCGGTGCTTGAAGCGATGGGCTCCGTTTTCACCAACAAGTACGCCGAAGGCTATCCCGGCAAGCGCTATTACGGCGGATGCGAATTCGCCGACCGCATCGAGCAACTCGCCATCGACCGCGCCAAGGAGCTTTTCGGCGCGGAGCACGCCAACGTCCAGCCCCACTCCGGAACACAAGCCAATATCGCCGTGTATATGAGCGTGCTGCAGCCTGGCGACGTGGTCCTCGGGATGAACCTGGCGCACGGAGGCCATCTGACGCACGGCCATCCGCTGAACTTTTCCGGAATCACTTACAAATTCGTTCCCTACGGCGTGAGCAAGGAAACGGAAACCATCGATTACGACGAGCTCGATCGCCTGGCTCAAGAGCACAAGCCAAAGATGATCGTCGCGGGCGCAAGCGCTTATTCGCGAGTGATCGACTTCGCGCGCATGGCCCGCACCGCCCAGTCCGTCGGCGCTGTTCTGTTCGTGGACATGGCGCACATTGCCGGACTGATCGCCGCGGGCGTGCATCCCAGCCCCATCCCGCACGCCGATTTCGTTTCCACCACCACGCACAAGACGTTGCGCGGCCCGCGCGGTGGCTTAGTCCTATGTCGCGAAAAATACGCCAAAAATCTAGACCGCTCCGCGTTCCCTGGCATTCAGGGCGGCCCGCTGATGCACATCATCGCCGCCAAGGCTGTGTGCTTGAAGGAGGCTTTCGAGCCGGGCTTCCGCGAATATCAACAGCAAGTAGTCGCGAACGCGAAAGCGCTCGCCGCCGCAATGACCTCGCACGGATTCCGCATCGTCAGCGGCGGCACGGACAATCATCTGTTCCTCGTGGACATTTACGCTCGCGGACTCACTGGTAGCGTGGCGCAGCCGGCGCTCGATTGCGCCGGGATTACCGTCAATAAAAATTCAATTCCCTTCGATCCGCTTCCGCCGCTGAAAGCGAGCGGCATCCGCATGGGCACGCCAGCCGTCACCACGCGCGGCATGCGCGAGCCGGAAATGCAAAAAATTGCCGCGTGGATTTCCGAAGTACTTGAACACGTGGACGACGGGGCCAAAGCGAAAAAAGTC
Organism: Candidatus Acidiferrales bacterium; assembly: GCA_050747045.1. GTDB lineage: Bacteria > Acidobacteriota > Terriglobia > Acidiferrales > UBA7541 > Palsa-295. Next base: position 10,062 of record JBOGNC010000023.1, read on the forward strand.
CGCCAGGAAATCGCCGCGTTCACTGAACGCTTCCCGCTCTACGCGCGCCGCTTGGAAGCAACCCAATCGGCGGTAACGTCGCGTCCCGCCGGCTAAAACACCGCAATAGATAAGGAATACAAGACGAGGCGAAATTCAAATCATTTGAATTTCGAGTTCGGTTGCGCGGCTGTCGCGAATCGAAAACGCGCGCACTGGATTCTGGGCATCGTCGCGCGGAGAAATGATGAAATACGCAGCCTCCGAGTAATACGCCTGCTCGATATCACGCGGCGACGGCTCGTTTTGTCCGTTGGGATGCGAGTGGTAGATTCCGAGCATTTCGGTTCCTTCGCTGCGCATCTCGCGCATCAGCGCAAAGATTTCTTTTGGCGCAATCTCATACGATGTGGCTGGATTGGCCGCCGCATTCGCGGCTGGAAAGATTCGGGTGATCGCGCCGTTGCGTCCGGCGAGCAGTCCACAGCATTCGACGCCCCGTTCGCGCCGCGCATGCGCAAGCATTGCTTCGACGATGTCCTTCGGCACGCGAACGAACGGAGATTTCACGGCGAGAGTGTATATCGAGACGAGGAGCGGCGGAACGGCATTGCCGCAGCTCTCGCATCCGGCTTATAAAATGGAACGGCGCGGCTAGAATCGCCGCGCCGTTTTCCCCCACGCGCTTACTAACCCGATCGATAAGCTGCCTAAGCTTTCTGAGCCTGGCGGCGCAGAAACGTCGGTACGTCTAGATCGTCTGCCGGCACTTCCTCCATCTCCCGCACGTTGTGCACCACTTGTTGCACCACGTTCGCGGGAGGCGGAGGCGCGACGTTTACGGGAGCTTGCTCGCGCGCGGCTTTCCACGTCTTCGGCAAGTACGACGGCCGCGTGTGCGTCTTTTTGCCGGCTACTTCGCGGAATCCCGCGGCGATCACTGTAATTTTGACCGAGTCCTTCATGGCATCGTCCATCACCGCGCCAAAGATGATGTTGGCGTTTTCATGCGCTGCCTTCTGAATCACGGACGAGGCTTCGTGCACCTCGTGCAGCGAGAGCGACGACGATCCGGTGATGTTGATCAAGATTCCCTGTGCGCCATTGATGCAGTTGTCTTCAAGCAGCGGGCTATTGATGGCGCGGGTCGCCGCATCTGTGGCGCGATTCGATCCGGACGCTACGGCGGTGCCCATCACTGCGTATCCTTGTCCAGACATGATCGTCTTCACGTCGGCAAAGTCGCGATTGATGATGCCAGGAATCGTGATGATGTCGCTGATTCCCTGCACCGCCTGCCGCAAAATATCGTCGGCGATGCGGAATGCCTCGAAGAAACTGGTGCCCTGCTCGACGCATTCCATCAGCCGCTCGTTGGGGATCACGATTACCGTGTCGACGCAGCCGATCAGTTCCGCGAGGGCCTGCTCCGCCTGCTGCATGCGGCGCTTGCCTTCGAAGGCAAAAGGCTTCGTAACCACCGCGACCGTCAGCGCGCCGAGTTCCGTGGCGAGATTCGCGACCACGGGCGCTGCTCCGCTGCCGGTGCCGCCGCCGAGGCCGGCGGTGACGAACACCATGTCCGAGCCATCCAGCGCCTCGAGAATTTTCTCCGTATCCTCAAGAGCGGCTTTGCGGCCGACCTCGGGATTCGCGCCCGCGCCCAGGCCCTTCGTCAGCTTCGCGCCAAGTTGCAATTTCACCGGCGCCTGCGAAAGTTTCAGCGCCTGCAAGTCAGTATTCGCCGCAATGAATTCGACGCCCTCGACCTTGGCGCGAATCATGCGATTCACGGCGTTCGAACCGCCGCCGCCCACGCCGATCACTTTGATCTTTGCGCCGTCCTGCTGCTCTTCGTTAAACGAAACTCGAAGATTCGCTTCTTTTGCCATGCTTCCTCCCCCAGAATCTCACGCCTGAATATTCAAGAATCCGCCGCCCTGTTTCCGTGCCATCCGCCACAAAATCGACCGCGCCCCGCTTTTCTACGCGCCTGCAAACATCCCTTTCAATTTTCCGATAAACCCTGCAGGACGAGCGCCGATGAGGCGCCGCGTGCGCGCCCCGTACAGCACCAGACCCACGGCCGTGGAATACTCGGGCCGGGAAACGTCTTCGCTCATTTCCGCCAAACCTCGCGGCGAAGCGACGCGAACGGGCAGATTAAAGACGCGTTCGGTCAGCTCCGTAAAGCCGCGCAGGCGAGCGCCGCCACCGGTGAGAATAATTCCGGCAGGAATTTGCGATTCCATGCCGCCGCGGCGCAGCTCGTCGCGAATCAGCATCAGTAATTCTTGGCCGCGCGGCTCAACGATATCCGCCAACATGCGCGCGAAGACGGTGCGCGGCGGCCGATCACCGACGCTGGCAATTTCTATCGCCAGGTCCTGCACCGCGAGTTCGCGCACAGCGCTGGCGTGTTCGCGCTTGATTTTCTCCGCCTCTGGGATCGGCGTGCGCAAGCCCACCGCCAAATCATTGGTGAAGTGATCTCCTCCGACTGGAACCGCAGCCGTGTGGCGGACGACGCCGCCCGCGAAAGCGATCATTTCCGTGGTGCCACCGCCGATATCGAGAAGGCAAGAACCCAACTCGCGCTCGTCTTGCGTGAGACACGCTTCCGCGGACGCGAGCGGCTCAAGAACGGTATCGTCCACGCGCACACCGGCGCGATTCACTGCGGTAACGATATTCTGGGTGGCCGAGCCGGACGACGTAACGATGTGGACGTTGGCTTCCAGCCGCTGCCCGAGCATGCCGATCGCGTCGCGAATATTGTCCTGGCCATCGAGAAAAAATTCCTGTGGCAAGACGTGCAGGATTTCGCGGTCTTCCGGCAGCGTGACGCCGCGTGCCGCTTCGATTGCACGCCGCACGTCCTCCCGCTGAACGTCGCGCGGCTTCGCGCCTACAGTGATTCCCCCGCGGCTATTCACGCCGCGCACATGCATGCCCGCGACGCCCACGAGCGCCGATTCCACAGGGACGCCCACAATCGCTTCGGCTTCCTCCACTGCGCGGCGAATGGAGCTGACCGCTAGATCGAGATTGACGATTTGACCCTTGCGCCACCCTTTGGATTCGGCCGCACCGAGCGCCGCGAATTTCACGCTCCCGTCGTCGGCCTGCTCTCCGATCAGCGCGCACGTTTTTGTGCTGCCGATATCCAGCGCCACGATATGGCGTTCTTTCCTGGTCAATTCCCTGCTCCTTGCTCTACAGCATTACCGCGAATATTTTTTTGCCCGCGCCCCGGCGCGATTCGCGCCCGCCGCACCTCCAGCTACGGTCGCATCGGGATTCACAACGGCCTCGCCATTGAACCGCAGATCGACGGATTGCACGCTGCCGGCTTTAGCGCGCCACTGGCCAATGTCCTGCACCAGCGTCTGATATTTCGAGGCGAAATCTCCGTCACCGAAATGGACGAGAACTGGGTTCGAGTTCTGGCTTGAAGCGTCCGCAGCTCCGTTGCCATCGGCTATCTCTACGGCCGAGCCGCTGAGCCCGCTGACCGACGCGCGCACGTCTTCCATGTCCGAAAGATCGACTTCGCTAATACTGCTGGCCGCCGATGCGCCGACCGATTCAATTTGTTGCATGAACCCGGAAAAAAGCTGCATGCGTTGCGCGCGGTCTTCGAGAGTCATTTCCGGACCGATGCCGGTGACCACCGGGAAATCGAAGTTTCCTTCGAGCGGGCGGTCGAGAATCACGCCGTGAACGTCCACCAGGGCCATGTTTGAACCTTCGCGCAAGAATGCTACCGGTGTGCGCTCCGTGATCGTGACGGCGATGTGGTTGGGCAACACGCGCCGCACCACGGCGCTTTCCACCCATGGAATCGCTTCGATTTCGTTGCGGCGCTCGTCAATCGGAACGCGCAAAATGCTTTCGCCGCGATCGGCGGCAAAAATTTCCAGCACGCTTCGGCGCTGCGTGAAATGAGTGCCTGAAATCTCCACCTGACCGGGATGAATCAGCGCCATCGCGGGCGAGGCCAGGAGGAATTGTCCGCATTCGAACGCTGCCCACGCGCCTGCCAGGCCCACCGCGGCCCACATGGTGGCTCGCAAATACGTCTTCCAAGCCTTGCGGCCAAACTTACGCCGCCGGATTTCCAGCGGCTTCTGGCGGCGAAGATACTTCGGCTCTTCGTCCGCGAGCACTTCTTGCGGGAAAGCGTCCGGCTCGACGATCTTCAGTTTTGCCAGATGATCACCTCGTTCTCAAGCTCCACGCCGTATGCTGCGCGCACGCGCTCGCGCACAGCCCCGATCAATCCCATCATGTTCGCAGACGAAGCGTGGCCGGCGTTCACAAAAAAGTTGGCGTGGCGGTCGCTCACCATGGCGTCGCCCACGCGAAATCCCTTCAGGCCCAGCTCGTCAATCATTCGCCCCGCCGAACTGCCCGCCGGATTCTTGAAAATGCAGCCGGCGCTTTTCTGATTGAGCGGCTGGCTGGCTCGGCGCTTTTCATTGCACATGCGAATCCCCGCCACAATTTCCTTGTAGGGCTTCGACGGCAGCTCGAGCTTTACGCGAAGCATCACGTCGTTGGGCGCGAAAGAAGTGTGCCGGTAATCGAAGCGAATTTCGGCGCCACGCAGCGTTTCCACTTTGCCCGTTGCTGCGCGATAGAGATCTACTTCGCGAACGTGCGGCCCGATTTGGGTACCGTAAGCTCCCGCATTCATGCGCAGAGCCCCGCCTACGCTGCCGGGCACACCGATGAGTCCTTCCATGCCGCCGAGATCTTGCTTAGCGCAAAAAGTGACCGTTCCGCCCAGGTCAGCTGAGGCTTCGACGTAGGCAAGATTGCCTTCAACTCGCATTCCAGGTTTCGCAGCGGCCAGATGCAACGCGACCCAGGAAAGCTCGCCATCGCCGATCAACACGTTCGTCCCACCTCCCAGAAAGCGCCACGGAACCCGCTCGTTCGCCAGCAAGCTCATCACTTCGGCGAAGCGTTCGTAGCGGTGCACCATCAGCTCGTCCGTAGTGCCGCCAATTTCAAGCGAGGTGCGCGTGGCAAGCGACACGCCGTGCTGCACCTCCGCGCCAAGATCTTTTAGCTTCGCGGCGAGCTGATCGCTAACGCGCATGCGTCGAAATCCTCGATCCAAGCAGCATGGCCAATTCATCTGTCACGCGGCCCACGCTGCCCGCGCCAATGGTCAGCACCGCGTCGCCCGGGCGCGCTTCGCGCAGCATGAACTCGATGCCGCCCTGGAGCGTGCTGGAGTAAACGACGCTCTTGTGCCCGGCAGAACTGATCCCGGCGGCCAGGCGCTCGGCAGTGATGCCTTCGATAGGCGCTTCGCCAGCCGCGTAAATATCGGTGACGACCAAAACCTCGGCCTGATTGAACGATTGGCAGAAATCGTCCCAGAGCTGCTGGGTACGCGTGTAACGGTGCGGCTGAAAGAGCACCAGCAGGCGTTTGTAACCGCAGCCACGCGCAGCCTCGAGCGTGGCGCGAATTTCCGCCGGATGATGGCCGTAATCGTCGATCAAGGCCACGCCGTTGTAGGAGCCTTTAATCTCGAAGCGCCGGCCAACTCCAGCAAAGTGTGCCAATCCCGAGCAAATAAGCTCGGCCGGCACGTTCAGGGCGAGGGCAACCGCCGCAGCCGCAGCGGCGTTGCGCACGTTGTGAATTCCCGGCGGCGAAGGCAGATGAAAAATGCCCAAATCCTCGCCGCGATAGTGCAGCCGGAATTCGCTGGAAAGACCTTGGAGTTGCACGTCTGAAATTTGCAGATCGGCCTGGCTGGAAGTTCCGTACGCGATCACCGGACGACGAACGCGAGGGAGAATGGCCTGTACGTTCGGCTCGTCGAGGCACAAAACCACTTCTCCATAGAAGGGCACGCGATTCGCGAATTGCAAGAAGGCGTCCTGGATTTCGTCGAGCGATTTGTATTGATCGAGGTGCTCGCGGTCGATGGTGGTGACCACAGCGATCACTGGAGCGAGTAAGAGAAACGTGCGGTCGCTTTCGTCTGCTTCCACAACCATGTATTCGCCTTGGCCGACGCGGGCGTTCGAGCCAGCATGATTCACCCGGCCGCCCACCACAAACGTGGGATCGAGTCCCGCCGCGCCAAGAACCGATGCGACCATCGAAGTTGTGGTGGTCTTGCCGTGCGCGCCTGCTACCGCGATGCCGAATTTCAGGCGCATCAACTCCGCCAGCATTTCCGCACGCGGGATAACGGGGATCTTCAGGCGGTGCGCTTCGACGATTTCGACGTTGTCCGCGGAGACGGCGGAAGAAATGACCACGACATGCGCGCCCTGAACGTTTTCGCCGCGATGGCCCTCATACACAGTCGCACCGAGTTTGCGCAGGCGCTCGACGACAGGAGACGTTCGCAAGTCCGAGCCGGAAACGGCGTAGCCGATCGACAGCAACACTTCGGCGATGCCGCTCATGCCGCTGCCGCCAATACCCACCAGATGGACGCGTTGAAAGTTCCGGAAGCTGAGATTCATCGCCTTCCATCCCCGGCAGCAACCGGCGCCGTTTCGGCGGACACAAGACTTTCCAGAAGATCGACAATATCTTCCACGGCGTGTGGACGTGCCAAGCCGCGTGCGCGATCTTCCATTTCTCGAATTCTCCGGGGCTGGTCCAGGAGGGTGAAAATTTCGGCCGTCAATCGCTCCGGCGTCAATTCTTCCTGAGGAAGCAGCCGGGCGGCGCCGGCATCCTGCACGGCTGCTGCATTGCTCGTCTGATGCGCGTCTGTGGAAGCTCCAAAAGGGATGAAGATGGCGGCACGTCCGGAGGCCGTTACCTCCGCGACCGTGATGGCGCCGGAGCGGCAGACGATCAGGTCTGCCTGGGCAAACCTTTCCGCCATATTCTCGATGAAGGGCAGAACCTCCGCTTCGAGTTCGCGTTTTTCATAGGCCACGCGCACCGCATTATAGTCACGTTCTCCAGTTTGATGCACGATGAAAAGCTGATTTTTTCTTTTTTCCAGCAGGTCGAGCGAGGAAATCACGGCGCGATTGATGGGAAGAGCGCCGCGGCTGCCCCCGGTAATAAGAACCGTGAACGGTTCCGCATGTTGCTTCGATGGAATGGCGAAAAATTCGGGACGCACAGGGCATCCGGTGACCACGGCACGGCCGCCGAAGCGGTCGGCGGTCGGCTGGTGAGCCACTGCAATGCGCGTGGCAATGCGCGCTAGAACGCGGTTGGTGAAACCCGGCTCGACATTGGGTTCGAAGATGACCGTCGGAATCCTGTGCAGCGCGGCCATCATTATCATCGGCCCGGACGCATAGCCGCCGACACCGAATGCCACATTGAAACCGTTGCGGGAAAGGATCCGGTGCGAGTCCCACACCCCGGCGGGAAGCAACGCGAGATTCTTCAATAGGCGGACGCCGCCGATGCCCTTCAGGCCGGCCGCGCGAATCAGTTCGAGCGGCATGCCTGCCTGGGGCACCAGCTTAGTTTCCAGTCCGCGCTCGGTTCCCACAAACACGACCTTGCGACTTCCTTCGCCGCGCCGCAGCCACTCTTTCGCCACGGCAATCGCTGGGAAGACGTGGCCTCCCGTGCCCCCGCCGGCAATCAACAGACTCTTGCCATCCGCGGTCACGTCACGTCACATCCGCATCGGCTTGCTGGCTGATGTTTAGGAGCACACCTGTGGCCAGCAGCATTCCCAGTAAGCTTGACCCGCCATAACTGATGAACGGCAGCGGAATGCCCTTGGTCGGCAGCAGCCCGAGGACGACGCTCAGATTGATGAGCGCCTGACCCACGACCATCGCAGTGACGCCGATGCCGAGGAACCGGCCGAAGTCGTCGGGCGCTTTCATGGCGGCAACGAACCCGCGCCAGCCGTATACGGCAAAGAGCGTCAGAATCACGATTGCTCCGATAAAGCCAAGCTCTTCGCAAATGACCGAAAAGATGAAGTCCGTGTGCGCCTCCGGCAGGAAGAAGAGCTTCTGGCGACTTTCCATCAGGCCGACGCCGCTGAAGCCACCTGAACCTACGGCGATCAGCGACTGCAGCAACTGGAAGCCGTGACCCTGCGGGTCGGAGCCCGGCGAAAAGAACGTCTGAACGCGCTGCAACCGGTACGGCACGCTGGCGATAGCGATGTAGACGACGGGCGCGGCAGCTAGTACGGCAACGGCGATGTAGCGGTACGACAAGCCAGCCACGAACAGCATCACCGCGGCAATGAAGAAAATCATGCAGGCGGTGCCCATGTCCGGCTCTTTGTAGATCAGCGCCATGATCAGCGTCACGGTGCCGAGGATTGGAAGAAGCGTTCGCGGCAGATTGTTGACGCCCGGCGCACGCGGGGCACAGCGAATCTCCAAAAACCAGGCGAGGTAAAAAATGACCATCAGCTTCGCCAGTTCGGACGGCTGAAAGCTGAGCGGTCCAAACTTAATCCACCGGTGCGTGGCATGCGACCTATCCAGAAAATAGACGGCGACCAGCAGCACCAGCGTGAGCGACAGGCCGCTGAAAATCACGCTGGGCTGGCGCAGCTTGTGGTAATCGGTACGCATCAGCCAAAACATGCCGAGAATGCCCAGCGCCGCCCACAGAAGCTGGCGAATCAGGAAGTAGTAGGCGTCGCCGTATTGATCGCGCGCCGTCATGGCCGAGGCGCTGAATACCATCACCGCGCCGATCAGGCAGAGCGCAAGGGTGACGCCAAATAAGCGGCGGTCGGGCTGCAGAGCTCGCGGCATATCAGCCTTTCCGCGGGCCGGCGTCCGCAACGGATTGGTTTTCTAGCCTGGCGACTATTTCCTTAAACACGCGGCCGCGATGCTCGTAATTTTCAAATTGATCGAAGCTGGAGCAAGCCGGCGCCAACAACACGATATCGCCCGGTTGCGCGCGTTCGGCGGCCAATTCAACTGCACGTTGGAGCGTTCCGGCCTGCGCGCACGGGACCGCATCAGAGAGATCGGTGGCGATTTTTTCCGCGGCGGCGCCGATGAGCAATGCAGCCTTGGCCCGAGCATGCAAAGGCTCGCGCAGAGGCGTGTAGGGGCTGCCTTTGTCCTTGCCGCCGAGAATCACGAAGAGCGAGCCCGGAAAAGCTTCGATGGCTTTCAGCGCGGCATCGACGTTGGTCGCTTTCGAGTCGTTGTAATACGTGACGCCACCGATCTCTGCCACAAACTCCAGTCGGTGCTCGACGGCGCGAAAGGATTTCACGCCGGCAGCAATGGCCGCGGGTTCGGCTCCCGCGAGATAGGCTGCGGCGCAAGCGGCCAGTGCATTTTCGATGTTGTGTTCGCCGCGCAGAGAAATTTGATCGCGGCGCGCCAGAGCGAATTCGCTACCGCGATCGCGGAAAAAGATTTGCCCATCGCGCAGAAAAGTTCCTTGCGCCACGCGCTTTTGGCGGCTGAACCAATAAACCTGCGGGCGCGCAGGCATGCGTCGAGCTACCTCAGGGTCGTCCGCGTTCAAGACGGCTGCGTCGCGATCCAGCTGACGGTCGAACAGGCGCATCTTCGCCGTGGCATATTCCTCAAAGGACGCGTGACGGTCGAGGTGATCCGGCGTGAGATTCAGCAGCACGCCAATTTCGGGGCGAAACGCTTCGACGGCCTCCAGCTGAAAGCTGCTGACTTCCGCAACCGTCACCGTTGAATCCGTGGAAGTTTCCACCAGCGCTAGAAGCGGCGTGCCGATGTTTCCGCCGACCAGCATCGGAATCGACGCCGTCTTCAGGATGTGCGCGATCAGCGCGGTGGTAGTGGTTTTGCCGTTTGACCCGGTGACTGCTATGAGCTTGCCGCGCAAGAATCGCCAGGCCAGCTCGATTTCGCCCCACACCGGAATGCCGCGCGAGCGCGCCAGTTGCAGGTGCGGCAATTTGAATGGTACGCCGGGGCTAACTACGATTAGATCCTGCTGCAAGTACGCGTCAGCATTGCGCGTGCCGAGTTCCAGCTTTACGCCCGTGGCGCGCAAGCGTTCGGCCGTTTCCCGCAGTTCGGTTTCCGGCTTTTCGTCGGTGGCGGTGACCACTGCGCCGTAGCCGGCGGCAAAAAGCGACGCCACGACTCCAGTACGTGCCAGTCCCACAACCAGTAACCTCTTTCCCGAGAGATCGATTCCGGGTCTCACCTGCATTTACCTCAATTTCAACGTCGTCAACGCGAACAGCGAAAAAATAAGCGCCGCGATCCAAAAACGCACGATCACCTTTGACTCGCTCCAGCCGATCAGTTCGAAGTGGTGGTGCAGCGGGGCCATGCGAAAAATGCGTTTGCCCGTCAACTTGAACGAGCCAACCTGCAAAATCACCGACAGCAGCTCGATGATAAAGATGCCGCCGATCGACACCAGCAGAATTTCCTGCTTGATGATCACCGCCACCGTGCCAATCGCGCCGCCTAACGCTAGCGAGCCCACGTCGCCCATGAACATTTCCGCTGGATGCGCGTTGTACCAGAGAAACCCCAGCGAGGCGCCCACCACTGAGCCGCAAAACACCGTCAACTCAGCGGCTTGGGGAATTTTTTCGATTTCGAGGTAATCGGCGAAACGCGCGTTGCTCGAAAGATACGTCAACGCGGTCAGCGCGGCGGCGGAAATGATCACGCAGCCAATCGCCAGACCGTCCAGCCCGTCCGTCAAATTCACGCCGTTCGAAAGGCCGGCAATCACCAGCACTAAAAACAACACGAACGGAATGTAAGCCAGTAGCCAAATGTGCGGCCGCAGCAGCAGCGATTCGATCACCAAGTCCGGATGCACGCGCTTCAGGAAGGGCACGCTCAGCCTCGTCGAATAAACGCCCTTGGCTTGCAATCCGATCAGCACCGCTGCCACTCCCACGCAGACCAGCACTTGCAGCAAAAACTTCCCTTTCGCCGAAAGCCCCTGGTTGTGCTTGCGCACCACTTTGTTGTAATCGTCCAGAAAACCGATCGTACCGAACGCCAACGTCGCACCCAGCGCGGTCAGCACGTACGCGTTGCGCAAATCCGCCCACAGCAGCGTGGGCACCACGATGGCCGCGACGATCAGCAGCCCTCCCATCGTCGGAGTGCCCGATTTTTTCTGATGTGCCTGAGGTCCCTCCTCGCGAATGTACTGCTTGACCTGCATTTCGCGCAGTCGCTCGATCATCCATGGCCCCAGAAGAAGCGAAAGCAATAGCGCCGTCAATCCGGCAACCGCCGTGCGGACCGTGATGTATCGAAAAACGTTAAGCGGACTGAAATGGGGCTTTAGCCCAAAAAAGAAAAGGTAGTAGAGCATTTCAGCGCGGTCTCTCGGGAAGAGCTTCCAGTGATTCGGCGGTCTTCGCGCCCACGCGCCGGTGCCCGCCGTCAATCGCTTCTAAAATCCGTTCCATCCTTACTCCGCGCGAACCTTTCAGCAGCAGCAAATCGCCCGGCCGGATGAATTGCTCGATAAACTTCGCGGCCTCCTGTGAGTCTTCGAAATAGCGCGTTCGTTCCTTGGGTTGTCCCGCCTCCACCGCACCTTGCAAAAAATCCGCCGCGCAGCCCCGCACGCCGAAGATCCAGTCGATCTTGCGCAGAATCGCGGCGCGCCGGCCGCATTCGCGATGCAGTCCAGCGGAACTGGGTCCTAGTTCGAGCATCTCGCCGGCGGCCAGAATTCGCCGCTCGTATCCCGGCGTCGTGGCGAGCAATTGGGCCATGGAGTTGAGTGCTTCGGGACTTGAATTATAGCAGTCGTTGATGACCGAGAATCTCTCGCCATAGCTCACAACTTCGCCGCGCTTTTCCGCCGGCTTCAGGGTAGGAAACACGAGCTGCGCCTCCGCTCCGCCAATTCCCCAGACGCTCGCGGCCGCCAGCGCCCCCAGCGCATTCATCACGTTGTGGCGGCCAATCAACGGCAATTCCAGCCGCACGCTTCCGCCGGGACTAACGAAGTCGAACGCCGAACCGGCAAGCCCGCGGTCTTCAATCGACTCGGCGCGAAACTCCGCCTGCGCCTCGGAGCCGAAGCGAAGTACCGGCCCCCGCGCAACTTCGGCGAACTCCACTACTCGCTCATCATCAGCATTCAGCACCGCCCTCGCGCTCGGCGGCAGATTCTCGATTAACTCGCGCTCGGCCAGCGCAATTTCATCCAGCGAATCGAAAAACTCCAGGTGCTCCACCGCCACGCGCGTGATCACGCCCACATCCGGCGAAGCAAGCTGCGTCAAAACCGCCAATTCGCCGCGGTGCGACATGCCCAGCTCGATCACCGCCGCCTCATGCTGGTCGTCCAGCTTCAGCAGCGTCAACGGCAGCCCGTACTCGTTGTTCAAATTTCCCTGCGTCTTCAGGACGCGGTAACGCGCACCAAGCAGCGCCGCCAAAATTTCCTTGGTGGTCGTTTTGCCCACAGACCCGGCCACCGCGCCCACCACTCTGCCGCGCCGCTGCTTTCGCCAAATCTCGCACGCTCGCGAACCCAGGCGCTGCAGCGCTGCCAGCGTATCGTCTACGGCGAGCAGCTTGCCCTGCATTTCCTTTGGAAACTCCGCGAATTTTTCGCGCTCCACCACTGCTGCCGTGGCCCCGGACGCTAGTACCGCAGCCACGAAACCGTGTCCGTCATGACGCGGACCGCGTATGGCGATAAACAGTTCCCCGGGCCGAATGGTCCGCGAGTCGATGGAAACGCCGGTCGCCTGCGCAGACCCATCCAGCCCGCTAGGCCGCGCAACCCCCAGCGCATCCGCCAATTGAGCTATCGTCCATCGCATTATGTCCGCCGCTTTAGCCTGCTTCTGCGTTGACCGTTGCAGTCCCCTTGCCAACTCGAACCCGCGCGACCGGCGATTTTACTTGCCATAACCCTTGCGACGCAGAATCGACCGCGCCTTTTCGCGGTCGTCGAACTCGATTGAGTCGTTGCGCAGCACCTGATACGTTTCGTGGCCCTTGCCCGCCAAAATCACGATGTCGCCCGGCTGCCCGGCATCAAGCGCGACGGCAATCGCCTGCTCGCGGTCCGGTTCGATCCGGTAATTGGCGCTGACTTTCTGCAGGCCCACAACCACGTCATTAATGATGCGCAGCGGATCCTCGCTCCGAGGGTTATCGCTCGTCAGCACCACCAGATCGCTCAACGATCCGGCCGCTTCGCCCATCAGTGGACGCTTGGCGCGGTCGCGCTCTCCTCCTGCGCCGAAAAGCGTGATAATTCGCGCCGACGGGCTCACATCGCGCGCCGTCGAAATCACATTCCGAAGCGCGTCATCTGTATGTGCGTAATCGACGACCACCAAGAATGGCTGGCCCTCATCGATACGTTCAAATCGCCCTGGCACCGCGGCAAGCTGCGACACCCCTCGCTCGATCTGCTCGATCGGGATCCCGAGCCCAATCCCCGCACCGATCGCCGCCAGAATGTTGTACGCATTCATTCGTCCAACAAGCGGCGAACGCACGTTCACGTCGCCGTTGGGCGTCTGCGCCGTGAAGTCCAGTCCAGCGGGGCTCAGCGCAAACTTCTTTGGTGCTAGATCGGCCGAGGCTTTCAGTCCATAAGTCAACGTGCTGTGCGCCAATCCCTTCAATTCCGCTCCGTAGGAATCGTCCGCGTTGACCACCGCTGTGTCCGGAGCCCCTGCGCCTGTTCCCTCAAAAAGCCGCCGCTTGGCCGCGAAGTACGCTTCGAATGTCTGGTGGTAATCCAAATGATCGCGGGTCAGATTGGTGAAAATCGCCACGGCAAAGTGGCAACCCCACAGCCGGTCCATGGCGAGCGCATGGGAGCTTGCTTCCATTGTTGCGTTCGTCCCACCCGCATCGCGAATCTCCGCGAAAATCCGCTGCAACTCGAGCGACTCCGGCGTCGTGTTGGCGGCGTCGCGCTTTCCCTTCGGCGTCCGGTATCCGGTGGTGCCGATCAGGCCCGTGCTGCAGCCGGTGGCTTGTAAAATCGAATCAACCAGGTACGTCGTGGTTGTTTTGCCGTTAGTTCCTGTCACTCCGACGAGCTTCAGCGCATCCGCCGGATGCCCGTAAAAATTTGCCGCCGCGCGCGCCAATCCTCGCCGGTCCGTTCCAGACGCGAGCTGAATCCAGACGGATTCCGCCGGAAAATCTGCTGGCTTTTGAGCCTCGCTTGCCACCGCGACCGCGCCGCGCGTTAGCGCATCGCGCAGGAACTGTGCGCCTTCCAACTTCGCGCCATGCAGCGCAAAGAAAATGCCTCCGGGCGTAACTTTGCGGCTATCGCATTCGATGGACGTGATCTCCACCGCCCCTGGCTCGGCGATCGCCGCTAGCTCTGTCCCCGCTAAAAGTTGCTGGAGTTTCATCCCCCAAGCCTTCATTCCAACCGCGCGCCGCACCCGATTGCTTCGCGGCGCTGATTTCGCGACCGCGCTCAATTCAAATCCTGCCGCGCCGATGTCGGCACCAGTATTCCCGGCGCGCCTAGCAGCACCGTCAATCGGCTGCCGCGCGGCACCGTCGATCCCGCGTCGGGAAACTGTTTCAACGCAATTCCGTCACCAATAACCGCCGGAACCAGCCCCAGCCGCGAGCACGATTCCATCACGCCGCGAATCGTCTGACCGGACAAATCCGGGACCGTCACTCCGACGGAATCGCCGAAAGCAGCGGTTGACACCGGCCCGCTCTCTCCTTTATTCCTGGCAAGCGCTGCTTCATATCGCGACACGCTCGCATTCGCACGCACGCTTGGCTTTTCCGACCGTCTCAGCCGGCTGTTCTTAGCCGTTTCCAAATCCGATGGCGTCACCACATCGTGCGGCACATCGAGATATGCCAGCACTTGCTCCATGATTCGCTTGAAAACCGGGCCAGCCACCTCGTCGCCGTAATACTGTCCGACCGGGGAATCCAGGGAAACCAAAATCGTCACCGCCGGACCGTTCACCGGGGCAAAACCCACGAACGATGCGATGTAATCGGTTCTCGAGTAGCGTCCTGTAGCTGGATCGATCTTCTGGGCTGTGCCGGTTTTGCCGCCTGAGGTATAGCCGTCGAGCTGAACGTGTTTGCCGGTGCCCTCTATCATGACATCTTCCATCATCCCGCGCACCTCGGCGGCGGTGCGCTCGTCGGTCACTCGCCGCGGCGCCCGTCCGCCCTTCAGCTCGAATGGACCCTTCGCCCCGCGAATTTCTTTTACGATGCGCGGCCGGTAAAGAATTCCGCCGTTGGCGATCGCTGAAATCGCCGAGATAATCTGCACCGGCGTGACGCCCACTTCCTGTCCGGTGGCAATGGAGGCGATCGACGTGGCTGACCAGTCATCGAGCGGCCTCAAAAGCCCGGGATTTTCGCCGGGTAAATGGATGCCGGTCAGTTGTCCGATACCGAACGCTCGTATCACATCATAGAATTTCGGCGCTCCCAGCCGCAGCGCCACTTTGATTGTGCCCACCTCGCTCGAATGCGCCAGCACTTGCCGCACTGTGAGCATCCCGAAGGGGTGCCAGTCGTGGACTACGCGCCCCGCCACCAGAATTTTGCCCATTTGGCAGTCGATGAGTTCGCCCGGGGTGACGACTCCGTGTTCGATTGCGCCGGTCATCGTGAGCGGCTTGAAGATCGAGCCCGGCTCGTACGCGGCCGTAACGGCACGGTCCTCCCGCGAATCAGCCGGATACGCGCCGGGATCGTTCGGATCGAAACTCGGCCAACTGGCCGCCGCCAGCAGATTGCCGTTGTTAGGGTTCTGCACCACTACGATTCCATGTTTCGCGTGCGTATCCTGAATCGCCCGCGCCAGCTCTTTTTCGGCGATGTATTGGATGGTTTCGTCGATTGTGAGGGTGACGCTGTCGCCAGGATCGGCAGCCGATTCGGTGCGGTCGTACCAACGCCGGTGGCCGTCGGCCATCACCATCATGCGTCCCGGCCGCCCGCGAATCTCCTTGTCGAGCGACTGCTCAATTCCCCCGATGCCCTTCTCGTCCACGTCTACGTAACCGATCACTGACGCCGCTAAATCCCGTTGCGGATAGACGCGCCGGTTCTCTTTCTGGAAAAACACGCCACGCAGGTTCATGTCCGAAATGCGCTGCACCGTTGCGGGAGAAAGTTTCCGCGCCAGCCGCACAGGCGTGTGCGCTTCACGAATGCGATTCGCTAAATCGTCAGCGGGCGCCTTCAGCACGCGCGACAGCAGATGCGCCACCATGTCCACGTCCGTGATTTCAGCTGGATCTGCGAACACCGAATCCATCGGAAGGCTAACGGCTAGCTCGCGCCCCTTCGAGTCGTAGATCGTGCCGCGCATCGGGCTGATCTCGAAGATTCTTTCTTGTTGGCGATCGGCTTTAGCGAGGTATTCGCTGTAGCGGAAAAGCTGCAGGTAGCTCAAGCGGGACACAACTGCGCCCATCCATACCACCGCCAGCACCCAGACGACCAGCCAGCGGAGACGCCGGTTGCGCTGCTCCATGGAATCCGGCCTACCCTATCCAAACCCGCCTTCCGCTGCGTTCGCCGATGCTCGCGCGGAAAGACCTTGCACACGGATCGCAAAATCGCGCCCGCCCAAATCGCCTAAGTCGGTTGAGATCGTTTCGTCGAGTGCCAGCCGCCGTCAGGGCTGGGGGACCTGCTCGAGCATGCGCGCATCCGCCAGCATCGCGCTGCTGGGCGCCTCGGCAGGCGCCACCTGGCCGGGCACTGGAACCGTCAATCCCAGTTGGTTGCGCGCGATAGCGTCCACGCGCATCGGTGACCGCAGCGTGGCTACTTCCAGGTGCAACTGTTCGTTGAGCTCCGCGCTTTGTGTCTGCTGCGCGTCCAGTTGCTCGATGTGGTAGCGAAGCTGAATGCACTCAAAGTGTTGCCAGGCGTAAAACAGCAGGCAGGCGGCGATCGCCGCGCCCACCGCCACTTTTCGCCAGAACTCTTTCAGTTCCGCAGGTGGCGCGAATCGCACCAGCCGCGAATTATCGATGCGCTTAATTGTGTGGTACTCAGTCATCGCCAGCTCCCCGCCAGCGCGTCTTCCGCCGGCGCTATTTTTTCAGCCACGCGCATCTTTGCGCTGCGTGCGCGCGGATTGCTTTCGATTTCCTGCTCCGTGGGCTGGATGACCCGCTTCGTAAGCACTCGAACGCTTCCCTCTTGGGCCAGGCGCTGAAACGCGCGCTTTGCCCGGCGATCCTCGAGGGAGTGATAGCTCAGGACGATCCATCGTCCCCCCGAATTCAAAGTGGCAGGGGTCCCCGAAAGAAACTGCTCGAGTTCCTCCTCTTCTCGATTCACCGCTATCCGCAGCGCCAGAAACGTTTTTGTCGCGGGATGCAGTCTCTGCCTTCCCCTTGCTTTGCGGATCCCTGCCACAACCGTTGCCAGGTGTTCGGTGTCGCGAATAGGACGCGCTCGAACGATGGCCCTGGCGATTCTGCGTGAATCGTGCTCTTCGGCTTTCTGATACAGCAGGTCGGCTAGCTCTTTTTCCGACCAGCGATTCACAATTTCATCCGCCGTCAGCGGCGAATCGGGATTCATGCGCATATCCAGCGGCGCAGCCCAGCGGAACGAGAATCCGCGCTCAGGACTGTCCAGCTCCAGACTAGATACGCCCAGATCGGCGAGCACTCCGTCGTAAGGACCGGCGCCCTCTGGCCCCGCCAGCGCGCCGCTCGCCACTTCCCCGATGTTCGAAAATTCCGCGTGCACCAAAGCCACCTTGTCGCCGTACTGCTTCAATCTCTCTCTCGCGATCTCCAGCGCCTGCGGATCGCGATCCAGCACCACCAGCCGTCCCTTGGTCAGCCGCCGCGCGATTTCCACGGCGTGCCCGCCCGTCCCGGCCGTCGCATCCACATACGTCCCTTCCGGCTGGATGCGCAGCCATTCCACCACTTCCGCCGCCAGCACGGGCGTATGCAAAACGCTCAAAAGCTAAATGCCCAGTTCGTCCAGTGTCTTTTCGTCTTCCGCCGTGATCGGATTACGGTTCA
>JBOGNC010000024.1:0-27159 GCA_050747045.1 Candidatus Acidiferrales bacterium
CAGCGCGGAATGCTCGCGGCAAAACTCGACAATGCGCGCCTCGCACCAGAACCGCTCGTCGCCGCGCTCGCGCGCGATGAACGAGCAGTGCCCTCCATGGCGCGGCGCAACCAATCGAATATTCGGATTCTCGAGTACCTCGCGCCGCTCGAAGGTCGCGTACGGCACGAATGGATCATCCTTGGCCGTCAAAATCAGCGTCGGCCGCGCGATGGCGCCGAGCACGTTCACTGCGCTGGCCTGCGCGTAGTAATCCTCTGCGCCCGCGAAGCCGCTGCACGGGGCGGTGATCAATTCGTCGAACTCGCGCACGCTGCCAATCGACCGCAGCACGCCGTTTCTCACTCTCGCCGCGTACTGGCTCGGAAACAGTTCCGCTTTGCGCCGCATGCGTTTCTTCAATCGCCCGACGAAATGCCGCTCGTAAATAAAATTCCTCGGTTCGTCTAGCGCGTCCGCGCACGCCGCCAGCACAAACGACGGCGCCACGCCCACAAATCCGCGCATTTCCGGCGGCGCCGCCGCGCCGTATTCGCCCGCCATCTTCAGCACCAGGTTTCCGCCCATCGAAAATCCCGCGGCGAAAATTTCCGGCAGACGGTGGCGCTCGATCAGTTCCTCGACCACCGCGCGCACGTCGTGGCTGCGCCCCGAATGATAAAGATCGGGAGTGAGGTGCTCGGTACCGCCGCAATTGCGCTGGTTCAGCCGCACCACGTTGAATCCCGCCACAAACGCCTTCTCCGCCGTGCCCACGATGTATCCCGAATCGCTCGATCCTTCGAGACCATGCACCAAAATCAGCGTCGCGTGCTCACGCGGATTTTTTTGCCAGTGGCAATCGCCGCGCGTCTGCGTCCCCGGCTCCACGTCGAACAGGCGCGATTCTCCCGCTGGCAATCGTGGAAACTTGCGCCGCCAGAACGCTCCTGCAATGGTCATCAGGTGCGCGTTGCGCAGCCACGGATGCGGCTCGAATTCTTTCATGCCGTTAATGGTAGGGATTCGTCCGTGGCCGCGCAACCGGGCAGCGTTGTCTTGGTGTACGATTCGCCTCGCATACAGGAGGTCCTCATGTCTCACAGGAATGGCAGCGCATTTCTCCCCGGCACAATCGCAACAGCAATCGTGCTCGTGATTCTCGCAGCCACCGCGTCGCTCTCAGTGCGAACGAGCGCAGCACAAGTAGGGCAACAGCAGACGCGGCCCCAGCACCGTCAATTGCCGCCGCTGCCGCCGGGCTACATCCGTCCGCCAATGGTGGTGAAGACCGGCCTCGCGCCGAAGATGCACGTCGAAGAATTGCCCACGGCCGATTCACACACCTACGAAGTCAGCTTCGGCACCGGCGACGAAATCATTTCCGGGCTGACGCAATTTGCCGAGCAGCACCACATCGTCTCCGCGCACATTACCGGCATTGGAGGGCTCAGTTCCGCAAAACTTGGCTGGGGCTCGGCCACCATTCCGGGGATGAAGGAAATCGACGTGACGCAGAAGTGCGAGCTCGTCTCGCTGATCGGCAATATTTCCTGGCGCGGGCAACATCCATACGTGCACCTGCACGGCGTGGTGGCGTTTTCGGACGGCAGCACCAAGGGCGGACACGTGATCGAAATGCACGTCAACCCGATCGCCGACATTTTCGTGGTCACCACTGCCGCGCCGCTGCCTGCGCCAACCCCGAGCAACGACCGATAGCTTGGGCGCCTGCGCGCGCTGCTCGTCAGCTCGCGGTCGGCACAATTCTCGAGTAGTTCGCTATTAGAAATAGCTAAGCTACTAAATTTCCAATACTTACGCGCTGTGCTACTCGACACCGGTTCGTGATTAACCTTCGATATTTGTTTGCCAGATGCGGTTTTGGGTGACTGCGAATTTGCACCGGGACTGTAGCGATCTGGCGAGGTGCGTGGCGTTTGTTTGCAATGACTTGCGGTTCGTTCTATTCGACACTGTACCGATCTGCGGAAGCGTGAAGATGAGGCGAGGCGAGTCAGGAAAGTTGGGACGGGAAAGGCGCGCGTCCGTGGCGTCGGGGTGGCGTGGCTGCTTGCGGTAGCCGGATTCCGAGCCATTTTGTTCGCCGCCTAGATTCCGCCTTCGCTCCCGATAGGAGCTTCGGCGCGGCGAGCGCTCCTTTTGTCCCGGCGGGATAGGCACACAGGCCGTCTGCCCCGCCGGTTCGTGTTTCAACTTATCCTGCCCGCCTTCCCACCCCATCGCGGCAGACCGCGCTGGGGGCCCCGGCGCCTCAACTGCTTTGGCGGGGGTAGCAAAAACGCCTTACGGTAGCATGGCTACAGACTACGGTCGAGGTTCAATCTGGCGGCAGTACCACTTTCCCGTTTTGGGAGTGCGTCGCGAAGTATTCGGGTTGCGCAGCGCGGTCGAACGATCACTCGTGGCGGCGCCACCACCGTTCTTCAAGAAGGAACCCCTTTATTATGAGATCTGTCGTGCGGGAACACTACGCTCGTCTTGAACCTGAGAACGCGCATGAGGCGCTCACCTACACTCCGATCGGGTCTCCATTCTTGGTTGCCTGCGCGATGGTTCCCACGGGAATTCGGAAGGTTGGCGCGACGTAGCCCTTGGGCCGGTACTGTTCCGGGATGGTGGTCTCGTTTCCGTCGCGCACTCCGGTGAAGTGCTGGGACATGATCTCCACGCCAGCTTCGTTGAACTTGTCCTGAATATTCTGGTGCAGCTCGGAGTAGGTATTGGCCATGACCGTGGGCCGGTCGGTATAAGCGTTGATTTGGTAGCGGACGTAAAAGTCGTCCAGCGCGGTTTGCAAGACGAAGGGCTGGGGTTCCTTGCTGATATTTTCGGTGGCCAGCGCGGCGTCGATCAAAAGCTGATGCACGGTTCTCCACGGCGCGTCGTAGCCGATGGTCACGCCGGTGTGCAGAATCAAGCCCTTGTCGCGCGAGCCCGCGCTGTAATTGGTCACATGGTTTCCCAGCACCAGCGCATTGGGGATGGAGATTTCCTCGTTTTTGATGGTGCGGATGCGCGTGGTCAGCAGGGTTTTCTCGATCACGTCGCCAGTGGCGTCCGCGATTTTCACTCGATCGCCAATCTGAAACGCCCGGGTGTAGGTGAGCACGCTGCCGGCTACCACGTTGGCGATGGCGGAACTGGAACCGAGCGAAAAGAGCAGGCCGAGAAAAATCGAGACGCCGCGAAACGCCGGCGAGTTGGAACCCGGCAAATACGGGAATATCACCACGCCGGTGAAGGCGATCAGCAGAAATCGCGTAATGCGGTACGTGGGCATGGCCCACTCGGGATAGAAGTCCGGCAGCGTGATCTTTCTGCGAGCGATGGCGGTGAAGAACAGTTTTACGAACTTAATCATGTAATAGGCGACTGCCAGGATCACCACCATGAAAAGGACGTTGGGCGCGTAACTCAGCGCGGCCTGTCCGACCACGCGCACGGGCCACAACACGTAATGCAACAGGCTGTTGGAAAAGCCCTGCGTCCAGGGGAAGAAGCCGAGCATGACGGTGGCATAGGTGTAGAGCAGCAGAACGCTCAACAACAGCCGCGCGAAACGCGCCAAACCGCGGAGCAGGGCGGTGATGCGTTCGGCGGGCACAAGCTCCAACTTCTGAATGCGCAGGGAGCGGATATAGACGCCGTGCCAGGCTGCGAGCTTGGCGTAGACCTTCGGGAAAATCACGGCCAGGAACTTCAAAAGCAAGAACAGGACTGCCGTGGCCAGCAGTGCGTACAGCACGGAAAGCAGGATCGATTGCAGTCCGTACTTTTTTTGCAGCGCCTCCGCCGCCGCGCGAATCTGGCCGGTATATGCTTCGGCCAACTCCTGCCGCGATTTCCCGGCGGCGCGGGCGTCGGCGTCCGAGACAGTGGCGAGCACGGTATCGCCGGAGACGATCTCCGTATAGGCGCCCTCGTCCTCCGGATGCGTGCTTTGGATTTGGTTCTTGGGCTGTTTGGAGAGCCAGTCCACTCGCTCGACGGTGGTCTGCGCGCGCTGCTGGGGTGAAAACGTGAAGAGCTGCTCCCGCACGGTGAAGAGCGTCTTGCCGTCAATCACGACGGGAGCGCCCAGAGGCGGTGTCGGCTGGGTCTGTCGGTCCGCTTGAGTGGTCTGCGCCACTTGCTGCGGAACGGCACTTCGCCGCGGCTGCTGAGCCTTCGAAACCGCGGGTTGCAGCAATGCAACTGCAATCAGAGTAGCGACACACAAGATCACAAATCGGCTGGAAGCGCGCATGGGTTTCCCTCCTTGGGAACGGCTCCGTGGCGAGGATGCTACAACCTCATCCGCCCGTTTGCCTATTCTGGAGTTGCGCGCTGGCTATTCGTCCGCTTCTATGCCGAGCCTACCAACCGCGGATTGCGCCAGAGGCTAATTTTCGGGCCGAAAGCCGCAGTCGCGGCGATAAGGCTTTAATATAGCGCCGCGCCACTGCCCAGCTCTGCGCCCGCCGGGCCGCGGCATTAGATTAACCAGTGGTATACTATGCGTGGACGGTGATCATTGCCCAACTACTTGCAAGTTGGTGATCGGATCGAAAACAGGTGGGAAATACTCGGAGTGCGGTTTGGGGGAATGGGGCTCGTTTATATCGTCTACGATCACGAGTGGCGTATAAAACTCGCTGCCAAGACCTTTCAGCAATCGGTCTTTACTGCCAATCCCGCAGTCGCGGCCAGATTCAACCACGAAGCGCGGATATGGATTGATCTAGATCTGCACCCCAATATCGCGCAGGCCGTGCTCGTGAAAGAAGTCCACGGCAGCCCCCTCATATTCCTCGAATTCGTCGAGAGCGACTTAGCGGCCTGGCTAGCATCCGGGCGCCTGAGAAACAACCTGCCCCAGGCTGTCCGCTTTGCCATTCAGTTCTGCGATGGGATGACGCATGCATACGGAAAAGGCATCAGAGCACACCGAGATGTAAAGCCTGCGAACTGCCTCGTTAGTTCCACCGGCGTATTGAAAATCACCGATTTCGGGCTGGCATCGGTTTGGAACGAAATGCGAGCCACAGCCTCCCGCGGAAACCGTGCCCTAGCCTGCTTAATTCATGAGAGCTAACGCTGTCATTCACCTTTTGGATTTTTGGCGTTCGGGTTTTGGCGAGGGCACGGGGAGCCTGCCTGAGGGGCGGAAGTTTCCTTCGCGAAGGAAGGAAACAGTTTTTCGGAGAATGCTCCTCCACGAACTTGCCGGGGCGAACGGATTCGGATACGGCAGGAGCAGGCTAGCTTGTGTTGAAGGCCCAAGCGAGTTCGCGGAACAGGGATTGCCACGGCCAACCGCTGGCGAGGTGCACGCGAATGCAGCGGGCAGTCTGTCGGACGCGAGCGCCCACTTTGAATAGGCGTGCACGCAGAGTCTCGATTTGCGCCGAGCGCCAGGGCTGCGGAAGCTGCAGCAGACGAAACAGGTTGACCAGGTTATAGGCAAAGCCGTGCAGGAGCAGACGGAAGCCGTTGGCCAGAAAGCGGTGACAGCTGAGCCGGTCGGCGCGGAAGCCGTTCTTGAACTCTTCGATGCGATTCTCGCATTCGCCGCGGTCGTTGTAAAAAGCGAAGATCTCCGCAGCGCGGCCCGAACAGTTGGTGATGAGGCAGCGCAGGTTGGTGCCCACGGCGGTGTGCTCGGCCTTGTAACAGATACGGCGCTGATGCGACCAACGGCCCGCCCGATGACGGAAGCTGGAGAAGCGGCGCTGGGGAACCTGAGTGCGGCGATAGCGGCGCGCCAGCCGCTTCTGCAGGTGTTCGGCACGGCGCTGGAACACCACATTGGCGGGAATGCCCAATACATACTGGATTCCGAAGAACTCGCAGAACTCATAGAGCAGCGGCAGAGCGAAACCGGCGTCGCCGCGCAGCTTGATCTTCACACCGGGAAACGCGGCCTCCAGTCGCGGGACCAGGCGCACGAGCATGGACACGATGCGCGCATGGGAGGAAGCATTGCCGGGCCTCAGACGCAACGACAGCAGGCATCCGGTGTGGCGCTCAAAGATCAGCATGGGGTGATACATGTGCTGCCCGTAAGCCGCGTTGAAGAAACCGAGTTGCTGCTGGCCATGGGTGGGATCGTCCGTGGAGTCGATATCGAGCAGGATCTCACCACGCTGGCGAACCTGCTCGCCACAGAGGTGAATGAACTGGTCGAGCAGGGCGTCGTTCAACCGCACCAGGTCCCGAGCGCAAGGTGCATTTTCCCAACGGCTGAGCGTGGGCTGGGAGCCGAGCGCTTCTCCCAGCTTCTGATCGGCAACGATTTGCAAGGTGGGGTCATGACGCAGGCGGTCAGCATCGTTCGCATCTTCGTATCCGGCGACGATCTGATAAATGCGTTGCCGCAATAGCTCCAATGAATCATGACGCACCCGTTCGTCCTCTCGCAGATCGTTGAGGAGTGCAGCCCAGTCGCGGGTCAGATGATGGCACTGATCAAAAGCCCGCAGCGGCAACAGACCGGCGTCGCTGGTGATCTGGCCGCCGGAAAAATCGCACTGGACGGGACGGTTGCGGTAGAAGGAGAAGCGGAACTGTGATATACGACGAGTTGTCACCTTTGGGATGCTCCAAAATGATGTGCTGGGTTCGTGGAAAACCCAGTGTTCATGCACCTTTTAGAGCATCCTTTCTTTTTTCGCCACCAAATTCAGCGAATAATCCAGGCTAGGCGACGCCCAAGGCGCGCCACCGGGGCTGACCCCCACGGGCGCGGGACTCGGGACTCCGGCGTACATGCCACCGGAGCAATTCTTCGACGCGCGGGCCGCCGGTCCACACGCGGATGTGTACGCTTTTGGTGTGACGCTGTACGAACTCGTAACAGCGCACCTCCCTTTCTACGGTCGGAACAATCTTGAGTGGGCGCAGTTGCACACGAATGCCCAGGTGCCTCGGCTATCGATTCCGGAGGCCCGAGAATTAGACGAGGTGATACAGCGCTGCACCTCCAAGAAGCCCGGAGACAGGTTTTCCGATTTCGGCGAGATCCGCGACGTACTTTCGCAGGCTTTTCAGAACCTGACAGGCACGGCAGCGCCACCACGGCCCTCAGCAGTAAGCATGGATTCAGCCCAATGGCGACGGAAAGCTATTGGCCTCGCTGACCTTGGCCAGATTCAAGAGGCGCTCGCCTGTTTCGAGGAGTCGCTCGATTGTGACCCTCTCGATTCCGCCACCTGGCAGTGCAAAGCAATCGCACTGTCGCGGCTCGGACGCAGAAACGAATCGCTGCAGTGCACGAACCGCGCGATCGAACTCGATCCGAATAGCGGAAAAGCTTGGGGCAGCCGAGCCGTACACCAGCTGGAAGACGGCAACCTCACCGAAAGCCTCGAAAATGCCGAAAAGGCAATTTCCCTCGACCCGGGCGACTGGACGCTATGGCAAATTAAGGCCACCGTTTTGAATACCTCCCGCAGCTACGAACAAGCCATCGAGGCGGCGGATAAGACCCTTCAGATCTACCCCGGCGCCGAAATCGCGTGGACCGAGAAGGGCAAAGCGCTACAGGGATTAAGTAGATTCGATGAGGCGTGTGAATGCCTCGACCGCGCAATCCAAATCAACAGCGACAACGCGATTGCACTCGGTGAGAAGGCCGATATCCTCATCCGCCGCGGAAGGCATCAGGAAGCGATTTCGCTGCTCGACTCAGCAATTTCCATCAGGCCCGATGTCTGGTCCTTCTGGTGGAACAAGGGCGTCGCTCTCAGCTCGATGAAGGCACCAGCCGACCAGGAACTGGAGTGCTTTAGCCAATGCCTGGCTCTTTTCCCTGATTTTCCAAACGCGTGGTACTCAAAAGGGGTTGCCCTTCACGACCTCGGAAAACTTCAAGAGGCACTAGAGTGTTACGATCGGGCCTTAACACTCACGCCCCGATATGAGGACGCGCTGAAGGCCAAGAGCATCGCGCTCAGGGAGCTCGGCGAACCGGACAAAGCCCTCGAATACCACGATCAGATCCTCAAACTCCATCCAGGTGACGCTACGGCTTGGAACGACAAAGGCGCAACGCTCTGCGCCGCCGGCAGAAATGTCGAGGCGCTGGCTTGCTTTGAAAGAGCCCTGAAGCTCGAGCCAGAGCACGTCATGGCGCTGGCAAACCGAGACTCCTTAAAACATCATAACCCGTCGCGTGGAAAGCTAGAAGTAACCCGAGGGCACATACCGTCGTAACGCACGCCGGAATAGCCGACCAACTCCTTCACGGCCTTCAACAGCGCAGTCATCCCTCAGTAGCATAATAATTTTTGTATTGAACTCTGTTTACCACTGTGCTAACATGGGTCGGTTTTATTGCCTGCTCCGAAGCAGCCGAGAGCAGGCAAGACCATTTTGGGAATGGCGGTGGGCACTTGTCGCGCCGGAGCGACGTAAGTCGCGTAGGCGGAGGCCGGACAGCCCGTGTGCTTGCCGCGCCGAAGCTGTAATTTGGCGAAGGCGGGCCCCCGGGGCCGCCAAAGGAGGCGAAGACGATGCAAGCGGCATGCTTCGAACGATGCAGCTCTCGACCGGCTAGTGCGCGTTCTTCGCCTTTGCTTGGTATAGAACGCACGCGCAAGGGCGGAACGGTCAATCGGCCTTCAACACGCCTAACTCATACAAAACAAACGGTCGCGCACCCGCAAGGGCGGAACGTCGCGGTGCAAACCGAAAAGCGCAATTCCCGCTCGACGAATCGAAGAATGAAACATTCCGCTTCGTATCCTGAGCAGAATGGAAGCGTCCTTTCTCGCTCTGCTCCCGAAAACCCGGCGGCGTTTTCTGCCGGCCTGCACTGCTTGCATTCGCGCGAGGCTGCGCCTAAAATAAGCGCATTCATGAAGTTCACCGGCGAAACCAGAACTATATCCAAGCCCGGCGCGGCGCGCTGGGCTTTGCTGTTTATGGGCACTGACGGGTGGCTTCCGGGATTGGCGCCCCTAAGCGAGCCGAAGCGCCGCCAAAGATCGTTCGCTTCATTACGCCCGACAACCAAAGCAAAATCGCCGGCCAGCGGCCGGCGCTACATCACGATTCGCACTGTTTCGCAGGCCGGGGGCGAAGCCGGCCAGCCCTTCGCGAACTTCGCTCAGGGCGAGGAGACGCAATGATTGACGGGGCCATACCGGAAGGGCTGACGTTTGACGACGTGCTGCTGCTGCCGGGGAAATCGTCGGTGATACCGACGCAGGCGGACACGCGCACGTGCCTTTCGCGCAAGATCGCGCTGAACATTCCCATCGTGGCGGCGGCGATGGATACGGTGACGGATTCGCGGCTGGCCATGGCCATCGCGCGGCAGGGCGGGCTGGGATTCGTCCACCGTAACATGACCATCGAGCGGCAATCGGAAGAGATCGACCGCGTGAAGCGATCGGAAAGCGGCATGATCGTGGACCCGGTGACCATCGCGCCGGAAATTTCCGTGCGCCAGGCGCTGGAGATCATGAACAAGTACAAAGTGTCTGGCCTGCCGGTGACGCGCGGGCCAAAACTAGTGGGCATCCTGACCAATCGCGACCTGCGATTCGAGCGCAACCTGGACCAGCCGGTGAACGCGGTGATGACCAAGGAACATCTGATCACCGTCCCGGTGGGAACCACGCTGGAGCAGGCGGAAAAAATCCTGCAGCAGCATCGCATCGAAAAATTGCTGGTGGTGGACCAGGATTTCAACCTCAAGGGCCTGATCACCGTGAAAGACATCCAGAAAAAAATCGAATTCCCCAGCGCCACCAAGGATGAGCACGGAAGGCTGCGCGTGGGCGCGGCCATCGGCGCGACGGGCGATTACCTGGAGCGCGCGCAGGAAATGGCGCGGCGGGGCGCGGACGCGCTGGCGATCGATACGGCGCACGGGCACACCAGTCGGGTGATGGAAGCGATCAAGGCGGTAAAGCACAAGCTGCCGGAGATGCAACTGCTGGCGGGAAACGTGGCGACGGCGGAGGGCACGCGCGACCTGATCGCGCTGGGCGTGGATGGGCTGAAGGTGGGCATCGGGCCGGGGTCGATTTGCACCACGCGGGTGGTGACCGGAGCGGGCGTCCCGCAGATTACGGCGATTAGCGAAGCGGCGCGCGCGGCTGCGGGAACCGGAGTGCCGGTGATCGCCGACGGCGGCATTAAATTTTCGGGCGACATTACGAAGGCGATTGCGGCCGGGGCTTCGTCCGTGATGATCGGAAGCCTTTTCGCCGGGACGGAGGAATCCCCGGGCGAGACGATTTTATATCAGGGGCGAACTTTTAAGTCGTACCGCGGGATGGGGTCCCTGGGCGCGATGGAAGCGGGATCGGCGGACCGCTACGCGCAAGAAGGCGCGGAACGCGGGAAAACGGTGCCAGAAGGGATCGAGGGGCAGGTGCCGTACAAAGGGCCGCTTTCGGGATTGGTGGAGCAGTTGGTGGGCGGGCTGCGCAGCGGCATGGGCTACGTGGGCGTGGAGAATATTCGCGAACTGCAGGAGCGCGCCAAGTTCATACGAATTTCGCAGGCTGGCTTGCGCGAGAGCCACGTCCACGACGTGATCATCACGCGCGAAGCGCCCAACTACCGATTGGAGTAAACAGACCCAGGAGGACACGTTCCTCAGGGGCTAAAGCCCCGTGTGGGCCGAGCGTCTTGTCGGAGTTAAAGCTCCGACGCCCTAAAAACCTGGGCTGATTTTTGCGGCGACTGTGGGGGAATTTTTTCGGGTCGCAACGCGCCCTTTAGAATGACAGAACGATAAAAACCAAACGGCCCGGTCGAAACGCCTTGCGGCGACATCGAGCGGGCCGTTGTAATTTGCGACCGGAAGCGCGACTACTTTTCCGCGCCGACCGCTGCTTCTTTTTCCTTTTCTTCCTTGGGGGCTTCTTCCGCCGCGCCTCTCCGAGACTTCTTTTCTTTCTTTTTCAACTCGGAGCCGATGAATTCGAGAATGGCGAGTTCCGCGCCGTCGCCGATGCGCCAGCCGACGCGAACGATGCGGGTGTAGCCGCCGTTGCGGTCGGCAAAGCGCGGCGCGAGATCGGAGAAAAGTTTTTTGGTGGCACCGGGCGTCATAAGGAACGCGGCGGCCTGGCGGCGCGAATGTAGCGAGTCGCGCTTGCCGAGAGTGATCATGCGCTCGGCGAGCGGACGCGCCGCCTTGGCGCGCAGCAAGGTGGTCTGGATACGCTCCTTCTCGACGAGGTTGGTGACGAGGTTGCGGAGCGTGGCGCGGCGATGCGCCGGGTTGCGTCCTAATTTGTGGCCCGATACAAGGTGTCTCATGTCCGGTTTTCCCTAGCCGCGCGAAACTAAACGGCGGCGGTTTCCTCCGACGACGACATGGAGGTTTGGCTGGGCAGCGGCGGCCAGATAATGCGGCCGTGCTCGTCGAACTTCATGCCGAGGCTGAGGCCCATCTTGGTGAGGATGTCCTTGATCTCGTTGAGCGACTTGCGTCCGAAATTCTTGGTCTTGAGCATTTCGGATTCGGTCTTCTGCACGAGTTCACGGAGATTCTGGATGTTGGCGTTCTTCAGGCAATTGTAGGAGCGCACGGAAAGCTCAAGCTCTTCCACCGAGCGGTCAAGGTATTCGAGACGCGGATCGGCGTAGTTTTCGACGGCTTCCTCGGGCAACTCCGGCTGCTCCTCGAAGTTGATGAAGATGCTCATGTGGTCCTTGACCAGCTTGGCGGCCAAGCCGATGGAATCCTGCGGAGTGATCGCGGCGTTGGTCCAGACCTCGAGCGTAAGCTTTTCGTAATCGGTCATCTGTCCAAGACGCGCGGCCTCGACGGCGTAATTCACTTTGCGCACCGGCGAGTGAACCGAGTCGATGGGAATGTAGCCGATGGAAAGATCCTCGTCGAAGTTACGGTCTGCGGCCACGTAGCCGCGGCCGTTCTTGATGCGCAATTCGAGTTCGAGCTTGCCGCCTTCGCTTACGGTGGCGATGTAGATGCTTTTGTCGAGCACGGCAATATCAGCATCTTCCTCGATCTGCGCGGAAGTGACCGGGCCAGGCGTCTGCACGTTGAGCGTGATGGTCTTAGGCTGATCGGTATTGAGCTTGAGGGGAATCTGCTTGAGGTTGAGGATGATGTCAGTTGCGTCCTCAACCACGCCGGGAATGGGCGAGAATTCGTGAAGCACGCCTTCGATTCTGACGGCGGTGATGGCAGCGCCTTCGATGGAGCTCAGGAGGGCGCGCCGCAGCGCGTTACCCACGGTGGTTCCCCAGCCGCGCTCGAACGGCTGCGCGGTAAACTTTCCGAACTTATCAGTGAGCGACTCGGGTTCGGCAGCCAAACGCTTCGGTTTCTGAAAACCTTTCCACATCTTTGCCTTCCTTCCGGCCCGCCCACGGCGGACCTGCAAACGTACGATTGCTGAAAATCGGGG
This sequence comes from Candidatus Acidiferrales bacterium, assembly GCA_050747045.1. Lineage (GTDB taxonomy): Bacteria > Acidobacteriota > Terriglobia > Acidiferrales > UBA7541 > Palsa-295. The sequence continues at coordinate 12,381 of JBOGNC010000024.1, forward strand.
ATGCGCGTTATTTCGAGTACAGTTCGACGATAAGCTGTTCGTTCATTGGCGGCGTTTGGACGTCCTCGCGACGCGGCAGAGCCACCACGCGCGCCTTGAAGTTTTCGCGGTCGATATCAAGCCACGGAGCGACGCCCTGGCTTTGGGCGAGATTGCGCGCTTCGAGGACCATGGCGTTCTGGTGCATGTTGTCCTTCAGCGCGATTTCCTCACCGACCTTCACGAGGTAGCTGGGAATATTGACCTTGCGATCCTTCACGCGGATGTGACCGTGGAGGACGAGCTGGCGCGCCTGCGCGCGCGAACCGGCTAACCCCATGCGATAGACGACGTTGTCCAAGCGGCGCTCGAGCATGACCATCAGGTTCGAGCCAGTAGGACCCTTGACGCGCTCCGCTTCCTCGAAATAGTTGCGGAACTGCCGTTCGAGGAGGCCGTAGGTGCGCTTTACTTTTTGCTTTTCGCGCAACTGAACGCCGTAGCCGACCATTTTAGGACGGCGCGACTGGCCGTGCTGTCCTGGGACGAAGTTGCGCTTCTCGATGGCGCATTTTTCCGTAAAACAACGGAGGCCCTTCAAGAAGAGCTTCTGCCCTTCCCGGCGGCACAATCTGCAAACTGCTTCACGATGTCTTGCCAAGTGCTTCTCCTCCTTTATCCAACCAGCCGGGCGCTGATACGGACGCGCCCGCTAACGATTTCCTATACGCGGCGGCGCTTCGGTGGACGGCAGCCGTTGTGCGGCACGGGCGTGACGTCTTTGATCGCGTTGATGTGCAACCCGGAGGATGCCAGCGCGCGAATTGCGGATTCGCGTCCCGCACCAGGCCCCTTCACGCGAACTTCAACCGACTTCATGCCGTACTGATCCCGCGCCACACCCGCGGCGGACATGGCTGCCTGCTGTGCGGCGTACGGTGTGCCCTTGCGCGAGCCTTTAAAGCCAACGGAGCCGGCGGAAGCCCAGCTGACCGCGCGCCCATCGGGATCGGTGAGCGTGACGATGGTGTTGTTGAAAGTCGCCTGAATGCAGACGACGCCGTGCGGCACAACGCGCTTTTCTCGCTTCTTGCGAAATTCCTTTTTGCGTCTGGCAGGTTTTGCCGCTGCCGGAGCTGCTGCGTCTGTTTCTTTTGCCACGCTCGTTCCTCTCTTCGTAATTCGAGACTTCCGGGGTTAAAACCCCTGACCGGCTAATTCCTTACGGCAGGGCCAGGGATCTGCCCTACCACCACTACTTGCGAGCCATCGTTTTCTTCTTGGCCGCGACCGCACCCTTGCGGGGACCTTTACGAGTCCGCGCGTTGGTGTGCGTGCGCTGGCCGTGCACCGGCAGATTGCGGCGGTGGCGCAGCCCGCGATAGCACTGAATTTCGATCAGCCGACGGACATTCATCTGCTGTTCCTTGCGGAGGTCGCCTTCGACGCCGCCTTCGGCCTCGATGGCGGAGCGCAGATGGGTAACTTCATCTTCCGTGAGGTCCTTGATCTTTTTCGTATGATCGACGCCAGCCTTGGCGGCCAGCGAGCGCGCGCGATGCTGCCCGATACCGTAAATGGCGGTGAGCCCGACCCACAGCCGCTTGTTGGGCGGCAAATCCACTCCTGCGATGCGTGCCATCTAAATCCTCCCGCGATTCCCGAAACGATCCAAAACTAGCCTTGGCGCTGGCGGTGCTTGGGGTTGACGCAAATCACGCGCACCACTCCGCGCCGGTGAATGACTTTGCACTTCATGCAAATTTTCTTAACCGATGCCCGAACTTTCATACTTTCTGACTCCATTTCTTCCGTTTCAGCCTGACGCGGAAGATGCCGGGCTGAAGCCCGGCGCTACGTTCACTTCTTAACTTACGCCTTGACCTTCACTCTCCCAGATCCGTCCGTTCCCTGCTAAGCGAGGGCACGGCCTGCTGTGCCCTTCCAGATGTGGCGCCGCTATTTATAGCGATAGACGATTCGACCGCGCGTGAGGTCGTAGGGCGAAAGCTCCACGGCTACGCGATCTCCCGACAAAATGCGGATGAAGTTCTTGCGCATCTTGCCAGAAATGTGCGCGAGCACCTGATGCTTGTTGTCCAGCTGAACGCGAAACATGGCGTTGGGCAGCGGTTCGATGACGGTGGCCATCACTTCGATGGCATCTTCCTTGCCGCTTTCCTCGCTGGGCTTCTTTTTGTCCCGCTCAGGCCTTTTCGCCATAGACTCCCGTCCACTTCACTCTAGAAAACGCGCTTACCAGCACGGCCCGGTTGCTTCGCGAGGCCGCGTCAAAATCCATGGGCCATCTTTCGTTACGGCCACGGTGTGCTCGAAATGCGCAGAGTCGCTGCCATCAGCAGTGACCGCGGTCCAATCGTCGCCCAGCACCCGAACGGCCGGCGCCCCGGCGTTGACCATCGGCTCGATGGCAATCACCAGACCCTCCTGCAGCTTCGGGCCCTGTCCAGACGGGCCGTAATTTGGTACTTGCGGCTCCTCATGCATTTTGGTGCCAATGCCGTGGCCCACAAACTCTCGAACCACCGAAAAACCGTGCTTTTCAACCCATTGTTGCACGGCGGCGGAAACATCGCCCAACCGGTTGCCCGGCCGGACTTTATCGATGGCGCGTTCAAGCGATTCGCGGGTGACGCGCAGGAGCATCTCGCGCTCCGGTGAAATTTTTCCCACCGGAACCGTCAGTGCCGCATCGCCAAAATATCCATCGAGCTCGACGCCAAAATCCATCGACAAAATGTCGCCCTCGCGGAGTTTGCGCGAGGCCGACGGAATACCGTGCACCACTTCCTGGTTGATCGAGGTGCAGACCGAACCCGGATATCCGCGATAGCCTTTGAACGCCGGCTTCGCGTGATGCTCGACGGTATACGCTTCCGCGAACCGGTCCAACTCCTTGGTCGAAACCCCCGGCTGGACCATGGCGCGCATTTTTTCCAGCGCGTCCCATACGATCAAACCCGAGCGATGCATTTTCTCGAGTTCGGCGGCCGACTTACAAACGACCATCGGAGCGACCATTCGAGTTTCCCGCGCAATCCAAAATTGAGCTCAACGCGCGGCTGACCTCTTCGACGCTTTTCGCGGCATCCACTGTCTCAAACACGCCGTGCCGCCGGTAATACTCCGCCAGCGGCCTGGTTTGGCGTTCGTATGCCGCCAAGCGCTCCGCGACGACTTCCGGGCGATCGTCGGGGCGCTGCACGAGCTTGCCTCCATCGCGATCGCAGACGCCCGGCACCTTGGGAGGCGCGTCAAACTCGTTGTAAATCTCGCCGCCCATAGTACACGTCCAGCGCCCGGCCAGCCGCCGCAGCAACTGATCGCGGCTGACGCAAAAATCGACAACCAACGGCTTGCCGAATCCCTTGGCTTCGAGTAGCGCGTCCAATTGCTCCGCCTGCGGCAGGGTGCGCGGAAAGCCATCGAAAATAAAACCGCGTTCGCAATCGCGGTGCGAAAGCCGCTCTTCCACCATGCCGATCACCAGATCGTCCGGCACCAACGCACCGCTGGCGAGAATGGGCTGCACTTTCTTTCCCAGCGGCGATTCGCGGCGAATTGCGTCGCGAAGCATATCGCCCGTGGAAAGATGCGGCAACCCGCACTTTCGCGCAGCCAGTTTCGCCTGGGTCCCCTTCCCCGCGCCGGGAGGTCCCAAAAAAATCAGAGCCCGATTGAGAGCCATCGTCTCCGCCGAATCGTTTTTTTAATTGCAACTGCTATGCAACGGTTCAACTACGACGATCATTTTCAAGCACGACGACTACGAGCGCGGCCCTTCCGGACAAACCCTTCATAATTACGCATTACCAGCTGCGCTTCGAGCTGCTGAACCGTGTCCATGGCCACCCCAACAACGATCAACAGCGACGTGCCGCCAAAATAAAACTGCACACCCAAACCATCCAGCACGAAGCGCCACATATGCGTGTCAAACCAATTGCCCACCAGCCAGAGATGCTGCAAGTGAATGCCGGAAATCATCCATTCCGGGAGCAAACAGACCACAGCCAAGTAGACGCCGCCCACGAAGGTCAGGCGCGTCAAGATGCGGTTGATGTATTCGGAGGTGTTCCGCCCGGGACGAATGCCGGGGATGAACCCACCGTATTTCCGCATGTTGTCCGCCAGATCCGTGGGATTGAAAATGATGCCCACATAAAAGAAGGCGAAAAAGATGATCAGCACCACGTACAGGAGCGTGTAGAGCGGCTCACCCCAGGTGATGGCGCTGGCCAGCCTCTGGAAAATTGGAGACTTGGACTTAAACAGCAGAGCCGCCGTCTGCGGAAAGGTGAGCAAAGAACTCGCGAAAATCGGTGGAATCACACCGCCGGCGTTGACGCGCAGCGGAAGATAGGTCATCTGGCCGCCCATCACCTTGCGTCCCATCACGCGCTTGGCGTACTGCACGGGGATGCGCCGCTGTCCACTTTCGACGAAGACGATGAAAGCCACCACCGCGGCCATGAGAATAAATAAACCGAGCAGGGCCACAGGTGTGAACGAGCCCCACTGGCGCGTTTCCGCCTTGCTGAAGAGATCGCCGACCGCGTTGGGCAGGCCCACCACGATTCCGGCAAAGATGATCAACGACATGCCGTTGCCGATGCCGCGGTCGCTGATCTGCTCTCCGAGCCACATGATGAACGCGGAGCCGGTGGTCAGCGTCAGCATGGTCATCAAAATGAAGTGAACGCCCGGATGATATACCAGCGATGCTCCGTTCATGCTCTGGCGCTGGAGGGTGAGCGCGATAGTGAAGGACTGGAACAAGCTGAGCACGATGGTCAGATAACGCGTGTATTGGGTGATCTTGCGGCGGCCGAGTTCGCCCTCTTTCTGCAGGCGTTCAAGGTAGGGCCAAACGACCACCAACAACTCGAAAATGATGGCCGCGGTAATGTAGGGCATGATACCCAGCGCGAAGATAGTTAAGCGGCGCAAGTTGCCGCCGCTAAAGAGATCGATCAGGCCAAGCACCGAGCCGCGGCTCTTTTCAAAGAGCTCGCCGAGCAGCGCGGTATTGATTCCGGGTGTAGGAATAAACGCGCCGACGCGGTATACGGCCAGAATGGCAAGCGTGAACAACACGCGGTTGCGCAGATCCGGCGTGATAAAAATATTGCGAATAGCGTCGACTAACTTCCTCATGCGATTACTTCGACTCTCCCACCGGCACGGGCGATTTTTTCTTCAGCGGATTTGCTGAAGGCGTGCGCGCGCACGGTCAATGCGACTTTCAACTCCCCATCACCAAGGATCTTGATGCCGTCGCGGGTGGCACGAATCAGACCATGGCCCGCGAGAGATTCCGGAGTCACCGTCTCGCCTGCGCCGAAGGCATTGAGGCTATCGACGTTGACGACGGCGAAGCTTTTCGGAAACGGGCTGGAAAAGCCGCGCTTGGGCAAACGGCGGTGAAGGGGCATCTGGCCTCCTTCGAATCCGGCGCGGCGCGAATAACCGCGGCGGGACTGCTGGCCCTTATTTCCGGCGCCGGACGTCTTGCCCAGCTTCGAGCCCATGCCGCGCCCCACGCGCACTTTGCGGTGTCGCGAGCCGCGCGGCGGTTTCAAATTAGAAAGTGTCGGTTCCATTGGATTCCCCAGCTACTTCTGAATTTCAACGAGGTGGTGGACCTTGGCGATCATGCCGCGAATCGCGGGAGTATCCTGCCGCTCGACCACCTGCTGCATGCGGCGGAAGCCCAACCCGCGAATGGTCTGGCGCATGTCGCGAGGGCAGCCAATAAAGCTGCGCACCCACTTGAGTTTCAACGTGCCCGATTGCTTTTTCGAAGTGGCCATAAATCCTCAGCCTTCGGCTACGACGCCGCAGGCTCCTCCACGGCAACCTTCCCGCGCGATTCCGCCACGGCGGCGGCATTTTTGAGATGCAACAGCGCGTCGAACGTGGCTTTAATGACGTTGTGCGGATTCGACGTGCCCAACGACTTGGTGAGCACATTCTGAATCCCAGCGACTTCCATCACGGCGCGCACCGGACCGCCAGCGATGACTCCCGTTCCCTCGGGCGCGGGCTTCAGAAGAACTTGTCCCGAACCGTAGAAACCCGTGACCTGATGCGGGATGGTGGTGCCACGCAGGTTGAGCTTGACCATGTTCTTCTTGGCCTGCTCGATGGCCTTACGAATGGCCATGGGCACTTCGCGGGCCTTACCCATGCCGAATCCAGCGTGGCCGCGCTGGTCGCCGACGACGACCAGCGCGGAGAAGCTAAGGTTTTTGCCGCCCTTCACTACTTTGGTGACGCGGTTGATGGAGACCACCTGGTCTTTCAAGCTGGCCTGATTCGCTTCCACCGGCCGACGAACCGACAACGTGTCTTTGAGCTCTTGTTTCGGCATAGTTTTCAGAACTTCAAGCCCGCCTCCCGGGCCGCTTCGGCGAGCGCTTGCACGCGGCCGTGATACTGGTAGCCACCGCGATCGAACACAACGTTTTCGACGCCCTTAGCGCGAGCACGCTCGGCAATAATTTTTCCGACGACTTTAGAAGCGGCGATATTGCCGCCACCGCGAATCTGGGAACGTACATCCTTATCGAGCGAGCTGGCCGAGACGATGGTGCGCGCCGATGCATCGTCGATCACCTGCGCGCGAATGTGGCGCGACGAACGATGCACGCAAAGACGCGGGCGCTCCGCCGAGCCGGCGATGCGCTTGCGCATGCGCACATGCACGCGCCGGCGATGCGCCTCGCGCGAAAGTCTTCGAACCGAGATAGCCACGCTGGTCCTCCTTGAATCTCAACAGCCGGGTTAGCCGGCAGCCGCCTTGGCGCCTGCTTTTCCGGCTTTCTTCTTAAGGCGTTCGCCGGTGATGCGGACGCCCTTCTGCTTGTACGGGTCGGGCGGGCGTAGCGCGCGAAGATTCGCGGCAATCTGGCCCACCTGATTCTTGTTCGCGCCAGTGACCGTCATATGGGTCTGCTTTTCGACGGCAATCTGAATCCCCTCAGGAATCGGAAACTCGATGGGATGCGAGTATCCGAGCGCGAGAACGACATTTTTGCCCTTCACTTCGGCGCGGTAGCCGACGCCGACGATGTCGAGATCCTTCTTGAATCCCTGAGTGACGCCGGTAACGGCGTTGGCTACCAGGGCGCGTGCGAGGCCATGCAAAGCGCGCTGATCGTCATTTTCGCGCTTGGCTACGAGCGTGCCGTCCTTCTGTTCGAAGCTGATTCCGCGCGGCAACGCGATCGAGAGCTTGCCCTTGGGGCCTTGGACGTCCACGGCGCCGTCTTTGATCTGGATCTTTACCGCCGAGGGCACGGGAATAATTTTGTTTCCAATTCGCGACATTAGCCTAAAACCTTTCGCTCACGGAGCTCTTTCCAAACCTCACGCTTGCCGAACTTCGCCCTTACCAAACTTCGCAAAGCAGTTCGCCGCCGATGCCTTCTTTGCGCGCGCCCTGGCCCGTCATCAGGCCGCGCGGCGTGGAGAGGATGGAGATACCCATGCCGCCCATGACTTGGCGAATGCCGAACTTGCCGGTGTAGCGGCGCGCGCCGGGTTTCGAGATGCGGCGCAGATCAGTGATCACGCTGCGGCGGTCGGAGGTGTAGCGGAGGAACACACGCAGCGTGCGCTTGCCCTTTTCTTCGACGACCTTGAAATTCGCGAGGTAGCCTTCATCTTTCAAGATGCGCGCGATCTCGACCTTGAGGTTCGAGGAGGGCACATCGACGCGCGGATGCCGCGCGCGAGCGCCATTGCGGATGCGCGTGAGAAAATCTGCGATGGGATCAGTGGTCATTCATCAGTCCTTATGGCTTTCGTCCTTACCAACTGGCTTTCACAACGCCGGGAATTTCGCCCTTCAGGGCCATGCCGCGGAAGCAGATGCGGCACATCTCAAATTTGCGCAAGAAACCGCGCGCGCGGCCACACACGCGGCAGCGGTTGCGCTGGCGGATCTTGTATTTCAGCTTGCGCCGCATTTTCGCGAATTGACTGGTTCGAGCCATGCGAGTTCGATCTCCTTATGCCAAGCCTACGCTCGAAAGGGCACGCCGAGCAGCTTGAGCAGCTCGCGCCCTTCCTCATCATTACGTGCCGTGGTGGTGATGGTGATATTCATGCCCTTTATCTTGTCCACACGCGTGTAATCGATTTCCGGAAACACCAACTGGTCGCGCAGGCCCAGGGTGTAGTTGCCGCGGCCGTCGAAAGAATTCGGCGGCAAGCCCTTGAAGTCGCGAACGCGAGGCAGCACGACGGAAGTCATGCGGTCGAGAAATTCGTACATCTGCTCGCCGCGCAGCGTGACCATGCAGCCGATAGGCATGCCCTTGCGCAGTTTAAAATTGGCGATGGACTTCTTGGCGCGAGTGATCACCGGCTTCTGTCCGGCAATCTGCCCAAGCTCCGCCGCGGCGGTATCGAGAAGCTTCACGTTGGCGCTAGCCTCACCGAGGCCGATGTTGAGCGTCACTTTGGAGACGCGCGGCACGGCCATGGTGTTGGTGTATCCGAAGCGCTTGGTGAGCGCCGGAACCACGTCTTTTCGGTATCGATCTTGCAAACGGCTCATGGTTTTTTCTTCAGCCTCGAATGCTAATTCTCGAACGTCTGATTGCACCGGCGGCAGACGCGCACTTTGGTGCCGTCCGGCAGAGTGGTATGCCCCGCGCGAGTGTGCTTCCCACATCCAGGGCAAACCAGCATCACGTTGGAAACGTGAATGGGGCCTTCCTTATCGAGAATGCCTCCGCGCACGTTTTTCGACGGATTGGCGCGCGTATGCCTCTTGATGATGTTGGCACGCTCAACGGTGACCGTGCCCTTGACCGGATTGACGCTGAGCACTTTACCGGTCTTGCCCTTCGAGCGTCCGCTCATCACTTTCACGGTATCGCCGTGGCGAATGCCGATCGGCGCGGGTTTTTGTTGTTCTCTCATCGCTACCACACTTCCGGAGCCAGCGAGACAATCTTGGTGAATTTCTTGTCGCGCAGCTCGCGGGCCACCGGCCCGAACACGCGCGTGCCAACCGGCTCGCCTGCATCGTTGATCAGCACAGCGGCGTTGTCGTCGAAGCGAATATAGGTACCATCCTTGCGCCGGTGCTCTTTTCTCGTGCGTACCACCACCGCCTTGACCACTTTGCCCTTCTTAATCTGGCTGTCCGGAGCGGCTTCCTTCACCGCCGCGGTGATTACCTCGCCGAGTCCGGCTGTCAATCCCGCATCGCCGCCCACCGGCAAGATGCAGGTCAACTGGCGGGCGCCGGAATTATCGGCTACCGTCAGCCACGTGCGCATCTGAACCATCGTCTTGCTCCCCTATTCTCTGGCTCAGGCAACCCGCGTCGAACGGGTCAGAATTTCCTTGAGCCGCCAGCGTTTCAATTTCGAAAGCGGACGCGTGGAAACAATCCGCACCGTATCGCCCATACGCGCATCGCGCGCCTCATCGTGCGCGTAGTATTTTTTCGCCGAGCGAACCACCCGGCGATACAGCGGGTGCTGAGATGTGCGCGTGACTTGCACTACGATGGTTTTATCCATTTTAGCGCTGGTGACCACGCCCACCAACTCCTGCCGCGCCCCGCGCTCGCGGACGCCTTCCGGCGCCGCGGTTGCCCCTGCTTCGTTCGCCATTACGCTTTCCTCGCTTCGCCTTGCAGCTGCCTCTGGCGCAGCAGCGTCTTCACGCGAGCCAGATCTTTGCGGGCTTCGCGCATTTTTTTCAATCCTTCGGCCTGACCAGACGCGATCTGAAAGCGCAGCCGGAAAATCTGCTCGCTCAACTCGCGCTGCTGGATGTCCAGCTCGTTCGCGTTCATCTCGCGATATTTTTCAACCCGGTTGGCCATTAGAGCGCCTCCGCCCGGGTAACGAACTTCGTCTTTATCGGCAACTTGTGAGCCGCCAGCTCCATCGCTTCAGTGGCCGTCGCCAGATCGACCCCGGACATTTCGAACATGACGCGGCCCGGCTTCACCACAGCCACCCATCGTTCCGGTGGGCCTTTGCCCTTGCCCATGCGAGTTTCGGCCGGCTTCTTGGTGAACGGCTTATCCGGAAAGACGCGAATCCACAACTTTCCGCCGCGCTTGATGAAGCGGGTGATGGCCACGCGTGCGGCTTCGATCTGCCGGTCGGTAATCCACGCGGGTTCGAGCGCTTTTAACCCGTACTCGCCGAACGCGAGCGAACCGCCGCGCCAGGCTTTGCCGGTGCGCCGGCCGCGCTGCTGTTTCCTATACTTCACCTTCTTGGGCATCAACATTGCTGTGTAACCTATCCCCTAAACTTGTGGAGCGGCCGCCGCAGCACCGGGCCGCGAACGCTCAGGAATTTTTTCGCCTTGATAAATCCAGCACTTCACGCCAATCACGCCATAGGTTGTATGCGCCTCGGCGGTGCCGAAATCGATGTTGGCCCGCAAGGTCTGTAGCGGAAGCCGGCCCTGGAGATACCATTCCTTGCGCGCGATTTCCGCGCCATTCAACCGACCCGCCACGCGGACTTTGATTCCTTTGCACCCAAAGCGCAGCGCCGAGTCTACTGCTTTGCGCATGGCGCGGCGGAAAGCCACGCGTTTTTCGAGTTGGAGCGCGATCGATTCGGCTACTAGTTGGGCAGCCATTTCCGGCCGGTGCACTTCCTGAATGTCGATGTGCACTTCGCGCTTGGTGCGCTTCTGCACTTCGTTCTTCAGCTTGTCGATTTCCGAGCCCTTGCGGCCGATGATGATTCCGGGCCGCGCGGTGTAAATCCGGACGACCAGCTTGTTGGCGGCGCGCTCCACGTCGATGCCATCGACGCCCGCGGACTTCAGCCGCTCTTTCAATTGCCGCCGCAGCACCACGTCTTCATGCAGCAGATCGGCGTACTCTTTCTTTGCGAACCAGCGCGAGCGCCAGCCCTTGTTGTAGCCCAGCCGAAATCCGTACGGATGTGTTTTCTGCCCCAAACCGCCCTCCTACTGCTTTTTGCGCTGCTTTTGCTGCTGCTTTTGCGCATCTTTCGCGCGTTTTTCGATTGCTTTGCGAGCCTTGCGCACCGCTCCGCGCACGCCCCTCGAGGCTTCCGCTTCCGCCGCTACGGCCGCGGCGCGATCCGCCGCCGCGCGATGATGCTCCGCCACGCAGACGACGATGTGGCTGGTGCGCTTCTGATAGCGGAAACCGCGGCCCATGGGCGCGGGACGCATGCGTTTCCAACGCGGGCCTTCATTGACGCAGCAGCTGGTAACGTAGAGCGCATCCACGTCGAGCGATTCGCCGGCATCGTCCGCCTTGCGCTCGGCATTGGCGATGGCGCTGCGCAGAGTCTTTTCCACGTCCTTGGCCACGCGTTTTTTGGTGAAGCGCAGCGTCTGCAGCGCATCTTCCGCGCGATGCCCGCGTATCAGATCGATCACCAGACGCGCCTTTTGCGGCGAGACGCGCAGGAACCGCGTAGTCGCCTGCCCCTCGATTTGTTCCTGCGTAGCCGTCGCCATCGTTTCCCCTGTTGCCCTTGATCTTCAGCTTGCGTCGTGCTTCTGCGTACGTGCCTTTAACTTACGCTCTTCCCGCCGGCGCCGCCGCAGGCGCTCCAGGAGCGACCGCTGCGGCCCTTTCGAGCGCTGCCTTCACGCCGTGGCCTTTAAAACTGCGCGTGGGCGCGAACTCGCCCAGTTTGTGTCCCACCATCTGCTCGGTGATGTACACGGGGATGAACTTCCTGCCATTGTGCACGGCGATGGTGTGGCCCACCATTTCCGGGAGGATCGTGGACCGGCGGGACCAGGTCTTCACAACCTTCTTTTCGTTGCGGGCGTTCAGCGCGGCCACTTTTTCCTGCAGATGGTCATCGATAAACGGACCCTTTTTAAGCGAACGCGGCATCTTTCTCCTATTCCTGTACTCGTTCTACTCTTCGACGCGGCGCATTTTCACCCACTGCGCGCGGCGCACCTTGCGAAACCCGCGCACCGGACCCGGCACGCGGTGGGACAACGGGCAGAACGGGCATACGAACCGCGTTCCCTGCGCGTTGGGAATCTTTTCCACGATCACCGCCCATCCGCCCTTGCAAAACCGGTACAGGACCTGAGGCGGAGGCGCCAGCCTAGAAATCGCCCTTTGAACTAACTTCGCCGCGGGGCGGGCCGCGGATTTCCCGGCGGATTTAGCCGCTGGCTTGGCAGTCCGGCGCGGGGTTGCTTTGCGCGCCAGCCGCCGGGACGCGCGTCTCGACGTACGTGTGGCACTCATGACGACACTCTCGATTCCCCGCCGCGCCGGGTTCATGTTTTTACTGCTGCTCCCAACTACGGCTTGCGCCGTTCTACAATCATCCGGTCGCTGGGACGCTTTTTCCGCGTCTTGGCGCCCAGCGTTGGAAATCCCCAGGGAGTCTGCGGGTGGTTTCCCTTCACGCGGCCTTCACCGCCGCCGTGCGGGTGGTCCACCGGGTTCATAGCCACGCCGCGCACCGTGGGACGCTTTCCGTGCCACCGCGTGCGGCCCGCTTTCCCGTAAGTTACGTTCTCATGATCCAAATTCCCGAGCTGGCCGACGGTGGCCATGCAATCCACGCTGAACCGCCGAACCTCGCCTGAAGGAAGCTTCACCAATGCGACGTCGCCATCCTTGCTGAGCAACTGCGCTGCGCCACCTGCGGAGCGCACCACCTGCGCCCCTTTGCCCGGGTGCAGCTCGAGGTTGTGCACCATGGTGCCGGGCGGAATGTGACGGATGGTCAAGGCATTGCCAGGAAGAATGTCCGCGCCTTCGCCGTTCTGCACCGTCATGCCCACTTCCAGGCCCACCGGATGCAGGATGTAGCGCTTTTCGCCGTCCGCGTAGTGCAACAAGGCAATGCGCGCCGAGCGGTTCGGATCGTATTCGATGGCCGCAACCTTCGCCGGGATTCCAGTCTTATCACGGCGGAAGTCGATCGAGCGGTAGCGCCGCGCGTGCCCGCCGCCGCGATGCCAGGAGGTGACTTCGCCGTGCGAGTTGCGTCCGCCGGTGCGCTTTTTCGCCTCGGTGAGCGACTTTTCCGGCGTGTCCTTGGTCACCTCGCTCTTATCGAGCATGGTGAGGAAGCGCCGGGACGGTGTGTACGGCCGAAATGTTTTCAGTGCCATCTTTGCCTCTAACTTTGCCGACTAACTACAGATTCTCCGCATACTCAATCATTTTCTCTCCGGGCGCCAGCTTCACGTAAGCCTTCTTCCAATCGCTGCGAAAGCCTTCGGCTCGCCCGCGGCGGCGCATTTTGCCGTGATAGATTGCCGTGCGCACATGATCCACTTTTACTTTGAAGATACGCTGCACCGCTTCCTTAATCTCCGTCTTGGTGGCGTCGTGGGCCACTTCGAAGACCACCGTGTGTTGCAATTCCTTCACGCCCAGCCCCTTCTCGGTAATGATCGGGCGCCGGATAACCTGATAGAGCCTGGTGGCCATGGCTTAGTCCTTTTTCGCCTTGTGCTTTACAGCCTTTTTCGCGGCCGGTTTCTTGGCCGGCGCTCGCCCTGCTTTCGGCGCCGCTTTCGTGGAGCGCTTCGCCGGCTTCGCTGGCACAGCCTTCGCGGGCTTGGTTTCAGCCGACGATTCCGGTTCAGCTGAGGCCTGGGCCGAGCCGTTCTCAGATTTGTTTGCCGAAAGCGCGCCGCTCAATCGCGTCGCCGCTTCGCGAGACAGCATCAAGCGGTCGTGCCGCAATAGATCGTAAGGACCCAGACGCGTGGGCTGCACGAGAGTGACGCCTTCGAGGTTGCGGCTGGCGCGCTCCAAATTAATGTTTTCGCCCGCGTCAACCAGCAGAATCGACTTCGCTTCGCCATCGAGCTTCGTGAGCGCGGCGCGGAACGCCTTGGTCTTGTGCGTTTCGAGTTGCCAGCCATCGACCACGATCAGCTTCTGCTGGGACAATTTTGTGGTCAGCGCAGAACGCAGCGCTCCCAAAATCATTTTTTTTGGCAGCGCGTAGGCATAGCTGCGTGGCACTGGACCGTGCACCGTACCGCCATGGCGCCAAAGCGGCGAGCGAATCGAGCCGATGCGTGCGCGGCCGGTTCCCTTCTGCCGCCAGAGTTTCTTGCCCGAGCCGCTGACCTCGCTCTTGTCCTTGGTCTTGTGCGTGCCGGCGCGTTCGCCAGCCAGGAAGTGCCGCACCGCTTCGTGCAGCAGGTTCTGGTTCACTTCGGCGGCGAACACATCGTCCGCCAGAGTGATCTGGTCGACCGTCTTACCTTCCAAGTTCTTCACGTCCACAACGGGCATGATCGTCGTCTCTTCTTTTCGGACCGGCCGCCTACTTGCCGGTCTTTGCCTTGCGAATATAGATGTAACTGCCAGCCGGGCCCGGAACCGCGCCGCGCACCAGCAACAAATTTTCTTCCGCGTCAATTTTCACGACACGCAAATTTTTCGACGTCTTGCGCTCCGCGCCCATGTGCCCCGGGAAATGCTGCCCCGGCCACACACGCGAAGGAAATGAACTGGCACCAATACCGCCTGGCGCGCGGTGGAACATGGATCCGTGGGAAGCGTCGCCGCCACGATAGTGCCAGCGCTTCACGCCGCCCTGAAAGCCTTTACCCTTGCTGACGCCGCTTACGTCCACGTACTCGCCAACTTTGAAACCATCGACCAGGACGCGATCGCCGGGCTTGGTTTCGTCCTTCGAATCCTCGATGCGCACTTCGCCGAGATAGCGCATCGGAGCCACGCCGGCCTTTTTGAAATGGCCGGTCATCGCTTTGGTGACGCGCTGCGGCTTGATGAACTCGACCAGGCCCA
>JBOGNC010000025.1:0-26997 GCA_050747045.1 Candidatus Acidiferrales bacterium
GTATTGGAGGTCTTGCGCTGCGTTGGTCTCCGCTGCTGGCCGTCGGTATTGCCGCGTTTGCTGCTGTAGTCGTGCCAGTCTATTCGGCTAAATCACCCGAGCGCGTGAATTTCGACTACGCATTGGACGCTGACTCCGGCATGGCTCGCTGGATTGTCTATCCCGATTCCGGGCGATTGCAGGCCCCGATTCAGCTCGCGGGCGCGTTCCGGCGGACGCTATACGGAGCTTTTCCCTGGGACGATCATGCTAGCTTCATAGCCGACGCTCCGCATCTCGACCTCGCCGCGCCCACATTCACGATCCTCGATTCATCGCTTGCCGGTCCTCGGCGCCACTACACTGCTTTGCTTCGTTCTGAGCGTGGCGCGCCCAATGCTGCGGTGCTATTCCCGCCGGGAGCGAGGGTCGAGTCCGTGCGCATCGAAGGCCAGCCCCTGCAAACGATCGTGCCTCGGCTGACTCGGTACTTAAACGGCTGGACCGTATACTCATGTCCCACCATGCCCGCCGCTGGGATCAAGCTCAGTTTCACGTTGCCGGTCGGCAAAACCGTGGAAGTGGCCGCCATCGACCGCTCCTTCGGCCTGCCCTCCGTTGGCGCATTTCTTTCTAACGCGCTTCCGCTCACCGCTACGCCTTCGCAAGACGGCGATGTCACCGTCGTGTCTCGGCGCGTTCAACTGCTCCCGTAGGAGCTTCTCTGTCGCTGGCTGCGAGTTTCGCGCGAACAGCCATTTTGCTTGCAAAGGGAAAGTGACATTGCTATTTTCTGGGAAGTGCCGAGGAGGGCCAAAACCGCTCGTTCCGGATGTCCGGTAAGCGTTTCGCTCGAAGTTCTCGGCGACCGCTGGTCCTTGCTAATTGTTCGCGACCTTATGGTGCGCGGTTTCCGCACCTTCAAGCAGTTCGAGGGATCGGGTGAGGGAATCGCCACCAACATCTTGGCGGATCGTCTCCGAAAGCTCGAAGACGGCGGAATTATCGCAGCCGAACACGATTCAGCCGATCGCAGGCGCGTCATCTATCGCTTGACTGAAAAGGGAATCGACCTTGCTCCCGTTGTGCTGGAATTGCTTATCTGGGGCGCGCGGCATCAGGAAACCGAAGCGGCCTGTGCGGTGATCGACGCGATAACGCAAAATCGTGCGGCCATCCTCGGCGAAGTGCGCCGCCGCTGGGCAGCTCGCGATGACAGGCCGCTGCAGGTTAATGGACAATGGATCTGGCCATGAGAAAAGTTTGGCCGGCTGTCGATCCTGCGCGACCTGATTCGACTAATAGCAGAAGCCAGTTGGGACCCGACCTCGATAAGTGGCTCCATACGGAGCTCAGGAGTTCAGGGTGACAACGTTAACGCCATATCTCTTATTTGACGGTGCTTGCCGTCAGGCGATGGAGTTTTACAAATCCTGCTTCGGCGGCGAGCTCACTCTGATGAGAGTCAAGGATTCTCCGGCAAAAGACCAAATGCCGACATCCCAGCAAGACAAGATCATCAACGCGCACCTTAGCAGCGGCGCGTTGAGCATTTCTGCGTCGGATTGGCTGCGGCCCGACCGTGCTCCGGTTCCTGGCAACACCGTTTGTCTTTATCTT
The DNA here is from genome assembly GCA_050747045.1 of Candidatus Acidiferrales bacterium. Taxonomy (GTDB): domain Bacteria; phylum Acidobacteriota; class Terriglobia; order Acidiferrales; family UBA7541; genus Palsa-295. The sequence goes on from JBOGNC010000025.1 coordinate 1,600, forward strand.
AGCGGCGGCACGTATCAAGAGCTGAAAGCCCAGTTTGAAAAGCTTTCCAACGGGGCGGAAGTCACCGACCCTTTGAAGCAGCTATTCTTTGGCGCCTACGGCGCACTCAACGACAAGTTTGGCGTGCGGTGGATGTTTCAATCCAGCGAAAAACATTAACGCACTGAGGAGATATCAGATGCGAGTAATGGTGGCTGTGAAGGCCAGCAAGGAATCCGAGGCAGGCGCGCTGCCTGATCCGAAACTCCTCGCCGCCATGGCCAAGTACAATGAAGAACCTGCCAAGGTCGGCATCGTGCTTGCCGTCGGCGACCTGCGGCTCAGGTCCAAGGGCAAGCGCGTGAAATTTTATGGCGATCAGCGCGTCGTCACCCGATGGCCCACTCGCCGAAACCAAGGAACTCATTTCCGATTTTGGATATGGAAAGCGAATTCCATAGACGAAGCGGCCGGCTGGCTCAAGCGCGCTCCATTCGATGGACGCGTGGAAATCGAAATTCGCCAGTGCCACGGGGCTGAAGATTATGCCTCGGTGGGTAAAGAAACTGTGGAACAGCACGCCCGTCTGCAAGCCGGATCGGAGCGTCTGGCGCAAAGCGCCAACAAATGACTTCATCGGAGCCAAGAGCCGGTAAAAGAAACAAAAGAGGAGAAACTATGAGCAAAGTGCGCGTGTTGGTCGGAACCCATAAAGGCGCGTTCGTTTTGTCGTCGGACGGAAAAAGGAAAAACTGGGATGTGAGCGGCCCCTTCTTCGCCGGTTGGGAGATTTATCACATGAAAGGCTCGCCAGCCGATCCCAATCGCATTTACGCCTCGCAAACCAGCGGCTGGTTCGGCCAAATCATTCAGCGCTCGAGCGACGGCGGCAAGACCTGGGAAACTCCCGGTGGCGAAAAAATGCCGCAGCCCGGCGAATTTCCCGCCGGTGCCAGCAACAAATTTGCATATGACACCTCGGCGGGAACCGGCACGCCGCTCACCACGCATCAGTGGTACGACGGCACCCAGCATCCCTGGGAATTCAAGCGCGTCTGGCATCTTGAGCCCTCGCTCAACGATCCGGACACCGTCTACGCCGGGGTCGAAGACGCCGCGCTCTTCAAATCCTCCGACGGCGCGCAATCCTGGCAGGAGTTGTCCGGCCTCCGCGGCAATGGCACGGGGCCGAAATGGTCTCCCGGAGCCGGCGGCATGGGCCTGCACACAATTCTGATTGATCCCCAAAATCCGCAGCGGATGTACGTCGCCATCTCCTCGGCCGGCGCGTTTCGCACTGACGATGGCGGCAAGACCTGGAAGACCATCACCAAAGGCCTGAAATCAAACTACATCCCGAATCCCGAAGCGGAGATCGGTCACTGCGTTCATCGCATCGCTCTGCACAAATCGCGCCCTGATGTCGTCTTCATGCAGAAACACTGGGACGTGATGCGCACCGATAACGCCGGCGATCAGTGGCGGGAAGTCAGCGGCAACCTGCCCACCGATTTCGGATTTGTGATCGACGTGCACGCGCACGAACCGGAAACCATCTACGTTGTGCCCATCAAAAGCGACTCCGAGCATTTCCCCATCGATGGAAAGTTACAGGTCTATCGCAGCCGCACCGGCGGTAACGAATGGGAGCCGCTCACCAAGGGTCTTCCTCAGCACGATTGTTACGTCAACGTCCTGCGCGACGCCTTAGCCGTGGACTCGCTCGATTCCTGCGGCATCTACTTCGGCACCACCGGAGGCCAGGTATACTGTTCCCCGGACGCTGGCGACAGCTGGGCACCCATCGTCGAGAATCTCCCGGCTGTTTTCTCCGTCGAGGTGCAGACGCTGCCATGATTCGAGTAGTGCTTCCGGCGCATCTCCGCACGCTAGCGAAAGTCGATAGCGAAGTACAAGTCGATGTTGCGGCTCCGGTCACCACGCGCTCGGTCCTCGACGCGCTCGAAGCCCGCTACCCGGTGCTGCGCGGCACGATTCGCGATCATGTTACGCAGAAGCGCCGCCCGTTCCTGCGCTTTTTCGTTTGCGCCGAAGATTGGTCTCTCGAATCTCCCGATGTGCCGATGCCGGAAGCTGTCGTCAACGGCGCGGAGCCTTTCTTTGTCATCGGCGCCATCGCCGGCGGATAACTGGCGTCCGCGAGCTTTTGGCCTGCATGGGGGAGACCGCAGGATTAACCTGTGAAGCTTCACAACGGCTCCTGGCACACGCAGTTGCAAAACGCGGGGCGGACTTTCAAAACTGTCCAGCGCAAGCGGGCAATGGCGGCGAGCTGGGTGCGGATTTCAGGCGACGCTGGGACCCGACGTCCGCGTTCAACAAAGCCATCCGCGATTGCCTGACGGATCGCACCGGCGGCTTTTCAGGCGCGGAGCAGTTCGGTGATGATCGCTTCGCGGCGGTGGAGGGCTAGGCCATCGATGCGGCCGAGCAGAATGGCGTAGCCAGCGAGCGCGAAGGCCGCAAAGGCCAGATTGATCACTATCGCGATCGAAAATCCGCCGAAGTAACGCGTCGCGAAAAACGATATCGCAATCAAACTGTACACCAGCCCCTGCGCCACTAATCCAACAAGGACCGTGGTTCCGGCGGCGCGTTGCTTTCCAAACCTTCCGAAATCGATTTTTTTAGGCGTAAGTAGCGAAAGACAATCGCCGACCGCGAAATTCACCGACATGGCGAACAGCAGCGCCGCGAGCGTGGCCAGCACGATGCCGAGTGGCGTCGGACCGAACATCAAGCGCGCCGCGATCCACAGCACGACGGTTTCGAACGCCATGATCGCCGCATGCGCCAGGTTTTTCCCCAGCAGCACGTCGCGAAAACGAACCGGGGCCACGTAATACATCTGCACGCCGCCGCCATCCGCGCCCAGCGAGTTGTAAATCAAATTCGTGAGGATCAGCATCGCGTAAGCCACGCCGGCGGGGAAGGCGTACGCCGACAACGAGAACGGGATCGGGTGGTAGTGGGCCGAGGGATGGGCGCGCGCGGCTCCCGTGGCGGCGCGATCCAGGCGGATTATGAAAAGGATCACGATGGGCATCGCCAGAGTGAAAAACATAGGGCTGCTGCGCGAAAGATAACGAAACTCCTTTTCGAACACGGCGGCGACCGGGCCTGAAATTCCCGGCAGGTCCCAACCGAGGCGCGCGGGCTTGTTTTTCGCGCGCGTTGCGGTGGGCGCCGCAGCTTCGCTGATCGTTTCGCCGTGAAATTGCGCGCGCAAACGAAGATCGAGGATCCAGAGGCACGCGATCGCATAAGCGTACAAGATGACGAAGGCGGCGACGGCCTGGAAGAAATAGTGCTGCGTTGCACGCGCCAGAGCGGCACCAGCCAAGCCGGGTGGGAAAAAGCGTTCGGCGAAGAGCAAGGACGCGGCGTAAGAAGACAGTTCACGGTGCGCGCCATGGCCGAAGCGGGCCATCAGCGGTCCGATGAACTGAAAGCTGATGATCAGAAGAAAAAAGACGATGCCGAGAATTTCGCGGCTCTTGCGACGGGCCAGCCAGCGTTCAATCCATGCGAAGATCGCGCGGTTGAGAAGGATGTTGAACGCCGCGAACGCCACGAGCACCACCACGGCCCAGGGCAGCAATATCGGCGATCCGATGCCGATGCCAACGAGCAGCCCCAACACCCAAACCAAAGCCACTAGCGTGACGGGATCGAGAGCGCCGTACGCCATGCGGATAAAAAAATAGGAACGGTAACGCAGCGGGAAGCGCAGGAAATTCGCGGAGTCGAAACTTTCCGCGAAGGCTGTGGCCATCACCGGGAAAAGCTGCCAGTAAACAAAGATGACCCAAAGCAACACTGCCAGCCATTCGGTTTTGCCGTGCGATACGAAATACCATGCGGCCGCGCCGAAGCCGAACATGCCTCCGAGGGCAAGAACCGCGAGGCCGAAGCCCATCAGCGCCCAGGAAACAATTTCGAGGCGGCCGCGAAGCGTGCGCGCGGAGTTGAGGAAAATACACCAGCGCAGGCGCGCAACGGCGGCGAATTGATCGCGGATTTCCGGCCACGCTGCGGACGAAAGGCCCCCGTTCAGCCGAGCCATGAAAGTTCGCTTTCGGAGATGCGCGCCCCGCCAACGATTCGGAGGAAAAGTTCCTCCAGTGTTAGCTTTTCGCCGGGAGTAATGGCTGAACTGGGCGAATCGCTGTTGGGCGATGCGACAGCCGCTTGCGCCTGCACTCCGGCGCGCAACTCCTCCAGCGAACCCTGCGCCACCAGTCGGCCGCGATGGATGATGGCCACGTGGCTGCAGAGACGCTCCACGATTTCGAGCACGTGCGAGGTGAGGAAAATAGTAGCGCCGCGCGCGATCATGCGTTGCAACATGGCTTTCAAAGTACCGGAAGCGATGGCGTCAACACCTTCGAAAGGCTCGTCGAGAAAAAGTATGCGCGGGCCGTGGATCACCGCGGCTGCGAGCGCGAGTTTCTTTTGCATTCCGTGGGAATAGTCCGCCACGAGCGCCTTGGGTTGATCGGCGAGCTGCATGAATTCCAGCAACTCAGTGGTGCGCTGCGAAGCAACGGCACGGCCGAGACCGTACATGCGTGCCACGAAGTTCAGATATTCCGCACCGGTCAGGCGTCCGAAAAGCGCCATACCTTCGGGAACCACTCCAATCTGCCGTTTCACTTCCACCGATTTGGCCAGGAGATCTTGGCCGAGGATTTCGATGCGTCCGGAGGTGGGCGCGAGCAGGCCCGTGAGCATTTTAATGGTGGTGGATTTGCCCGCGCCGTTTGGGCCAAGGAAACCGAAAAACTGCCCGGCGGTGACGCGGAGATTGACGTCATCGACCGCGAGCAATTGGCCGAAGCGACGCGTTAGATTTTCGGTGGAGACGGCGGTAACGTCCATCGGAGTGCTAAGACTCTAACATAGCCTCGGTCGGAGAAAGATGGGCGCGGCGCTAATTGGCAGTCCCAAGCGTCCAGGCGAGTGGATGTCTGTATGCACGTGAAACGGTCAGGTGCCCACGAATGCTTTGAGCGCGGCCGGAATCCGATCACCCGCAAGGCCACTCAAGAAACCGATCAGCAATGCGCTCCTCCATCCCACAAACATTTTGAACCTCTCCGAAAACGCCGTGAACTCATACACATTGAAATAGACTAAGGCGGTCACAGCTGCTCCTATCGCGTCCCACGCAGTCCGCGGAGCGAGCAATGACGCGTAAATTGGCATGACAGGCGGCCCCGAGCGTTGAATCGCGGTTTTTAGAACAACGCCTAGGAGTGCCGAGGCCATCGCTATTGACGTTAGAACTTCTGGCGCGATCACATTGCTCAGGGGTTGCGGTTTGTTCGCGTGGCCGAATATGGCGGCGCTTGGTCTCTCAGGAACGTCTCGCCCTTAACAAGCCACGCGACCCCAAAGGCGAACAGTGAGGTGGTTTCGAAGAATATTCCAGGCGCAATGCCGGCGAACACGTACCTTACATGGAAAACCAGTGTCATTGTCGGAAGCAACGCAAGCGAAGCCAGAATGATAATGCCGCACACTGTGTATACACGGTTGTGCTGCATCTTTTGCGGGGTCACCGTGTGATGTTCAGCAGTCATTTTGAAGAGCACGAGACAGAAAAATGCCAGCGTGAGAAAAAGCCCACCGGCAAAAACGTAATGCACGTCGCCGACAAGAGTCCGTTGGTGCGTCGGGGATGTAGGGAAGAAGGCAATCCCGATTGCGCAAGCTGCCGAAAAAATGCCGGCGATCTCATCCAAGGTATCGTAGCCGCGCGCAGAGAGCATGAACATTCCAATGGCACACAGAGATCCCACGAACAAATTTCGCATCCCGGTGTAGTAGTAAGCACTAATCGATGTCTGAACAGCGTGATGCAATACAGCCCATGGTATTGCTACGGAGAAAGGAAGGGCCAGGGCGATGCCACCAACTGCCTTCGGTAGGGCCAAGTAAGAAAGGACGATGGGACTCTTGGGGGCAGGGGCTTTGAACATCGATCACCTCCCATTGCGCGATGTACCGCGAACGGCATCGACGACGCCAGCGAACGGGCCGATCCTACGCGGGGCGAAGGAGGGCTGCTCGAACTAAACATGCTGGCTAAACGAATCATTCGCCCAGCACTCCGCAACTCAAAGCACTATCGTGGTACTGAGGCGAAACCGGCTGAGTGGCAGGGTTTTCTATTCCCTCCGTCGAGGCATCGCAGCGCAGCTAACCGCGATCACCCGTGATCCGATGGCCGCGGAAGGACTGTTGCGGCATTCTAGCGTCAACACAACTCTCGCGCACTATATCAAAGACGTGCCCGAGGTCACAGCAAACGCGATGGTACAAGTCGAACAGTTGTTAAGCGGGCTCAATCTAGCAGGCCAAGCCGTACAGTAAAGCGATTGGGATAGAACTGTGATAAAGGGCCGCGCAATCGCCCGCCTTAAGCGAAAGGGCAATCCTTCCAACTCCAAAGCTAGAGTGTATTTAGTGGCGGAGGGGGTGGGATTCGAACCCACGAGACCCTTTCGGGCCTAACGGTTTTCAAGACCGCCGGAGTCAACCACTTTCCTACCCCTCCGAATTAACCTCTTGAAACATTGTAACTTGCGAAGCGATTTAGTGACAGTACTGCCCCACGTTGGTGCATTTTGTTTGCAACTGTCACCAAATTGTCACCAAAACCGTTGAGTTTTTCGACCGCCGCGCGCTTGCTCTCGATATTTGTGTGTGCGTAGCGCATCGTGACGCTGATGCTCGAATGTCCGAGCAGCTCTTTCACCGTCACGATATCAACGCCACTGTTTACGAGACGAGAAGCGAATGTGTGACGCAGCGTGTGCCACGTTACATCCGAGATTCCCGAAGTTTCACAAGCGAGTGCGAATCCATTTTTCAAATCAACAAACGGTTTGCCGGTCTGGGGATTGTAGAAAACACTTTCATTCTTTTTGTTCAGCTTCCAAGCTTCGAGGACCTCGCGCGCCTCCGCATTGATCGGAATTTCACGGATCGTTTGAGTTTTGGACGCGAAGACAGAAAGAATTCCCCTCGTTAAATCGACGTGGGACCAGCGCAAAGAGAAAATCTCTCCGGTCCGCAATCCCGTATTCAGAGCGAAGCGAATTAAATCCTGGAGATACGGAATGGCGTTGCGGAGGAGCTTTCCCTCTTCTTCGGGGCTTAGAACGCGGAGCCGGTTGTTAAATTCTCGGAAGAATTTAACCTTTCGCACCGGATTTAGTCCCGAATACAAGTCCCATGTGATCGCGAGATTGAACATACGCTTGAGCAATGCCAATTCCCGGTTGACGGTGGAATCCGCGATTTTGCTCTGCCGCCGAATTTTATAAGCTTCGATCTGCATCGGAGCTATTTCTGTCAGCGGTTTGTCCTTGCCGAAAAACTCGCAAAGATGATTCAGCATTTGTTCGTCCCGCAACCACGACCGCTTGTTCGCCTTCGCGTGTTCCATATAGCGTTCGCCGAACTCCCCGAGTGAAATCTTGACGGGTTGTTTATAAACCCCGCGCAAGATTTCGGACTTGCGAATGTGCAGCAACGCTTCGGCGTCACGCCGATTGGAGCTTTGCGAAGACTCCTGGACCCGCTTTCGGCTTGGGTCGTAATAATCGATCCAGTAGACGATCCCTCTTTTGTAGACACCCATCTGCGGCTTGCCTCTTTCTACCCTTTGCCAGCCGCCCGCGTATTGTAACAGCGCGCCGGGCGGCTATCCGAGCGGGAAGATTCTTGGCGGGGAAGCTGCTTGTTGGCTTCAACAAATGCGCTAAGGTCGTTGGGATCGAAGCGCAAAGCGCGTCCCATCTTGATGAATGGGATTCGACGCTGCCACACCCAGCCGTATAGCGTAGACGTGGACACCGCGAGATACTGCGCGGCTTCCTGCACGGTGAACAGCCGTCGAGGATTCTCATCGCGTCCGTTGCGTTCGATTTGGGGATGCCGTTCCAACTCAATTTCCCTCTGTACGTGCATCCGGGTTGGCTTGGGGCGAATTATCTGAGCCGCTAGCGGGTTGGCCGAACAGCCACCGAAAAGCAAGCACTGCCAGAGCGACAAGCCCGACAATCAGAAGCATTCCTACAATCGTCATTTGCTTTCCCTCTTCCATCGCACCACCTCTCGGCAATCTTTGTTAGGGCAGCGGAAGCCTTGCAGGCTTCCGTCGAGGAGACTGGTCTTTATGAGCTGCGGTTCGATCCAGAATTGGCGTCCGCACGCTTGGCATATGAGATAGAAGCGCCGCTCCATCTCTGCAAGACGCGTCCAGAGGTCTTCCACGTCCGCTCGCTCAAGCAACGCGTTAAGAGCGGCGATTCCGGCTGGACCTCTGACAAAGACCTGAATGCCGCACGGATCGCAGATTAGGTATGGCTTCCGCTTCTTCGTCATCCGCAGTTCGCGCGGATGGGTACATACAGGGCACGGAAACATCCTTTTTCCGCTTAATGCAGTCATGTTTGATGGCTCCTAGGCTCACGCTTGCATTTCCGATATGAATACTAACCCCCATTGGAGGAATGACTTGGGAGAGGGCGCGGACGGACGGATTGCGCCTAAAATTAACCACGCACAATTACGCGTCTATTGGCATATTTCTACGTATAATTCAGATAGATTGCCTGGAATGTTTCCGCAAAAATGGGAAAACGCCAAAAGCCGACTCAGGGAGGCGTAATGCCTCTTGACGCGTTTTCAGAAAAACGGCACAGGGGGCGGCCTCAGAAGATCGCAAGGTCCACAGTTATAGGAAGAGCGCCCAACTTCGGCCGGTCGCTTAGATATGTGTGGGCGGAGCTAAGCGGTCCGCTTCTCGCTGCGACTACAGCGGAGCAAATCATCGATGCTTTTCAGAAATACGCCCCATCGTACGCCAACAATTTCGTTCCTCATTTCGCGGAGGACATACTCGCACTGATCCACGATCCTCATTTCCCCAGGCGACGACCCAAGGCGCAAATTGGCTTCCTGGCAGATTCCTTGGCCGGAAGTCCGGACGTTAGTGCAAGACGTTCCCGCGACATTTGCGCTGAGGAGCGCGCCGCTCAGCGCGCTACATCTAATGAGCACAAAATCCTTCGCACCGAATTTTATATAGAGTGCTCGTGCGGATATAAAGGACCGGCGCTGGATAACGCTTGCCGAAAATGCGGCGCGGAAATTCCGCCGTCGCTCCGCGGAATGTTTGGATCGGGCCGATTTTTATAGCTTTCCGGCTGTCTTCCGTAACGTACGTACGTAACGTTAGAGAGGGGATTCTATCCAGCACGGCGCTTACGAACTCGACGAAGGACTGAAGCGGGAGGCGTAAAGAGGCCGAGTCGCCCTTTGAAGGGGACCGGCTTGATCCGTCGAACATTCTTCAAAACCCAGGAAAATAAATGCGGCTCCCACGCGCCGTCGTCGTCCCCTCTTCTTTTCTTGAGTAGTTTGGCGTCCGCTCTTGTAAATGGCCTCACGTCAACTAGCTTAGCCCATCCGACAAAGGCTCCACCGACTAGCTTTTGCCTGTCAATTCCGAGTGCTTGAGCGGCTGTGACGTTGACTCTTTGCGAGGCGTGCATCAAAAGAGGACCGCGATAATTCGTTTTCCAGCTTCTAACCTCAAATGGTTTTCTATGGCGAAGGATCAGTTCGGCCCAGGGCTGGCCGATGCTCAAAGCCCTTACTGCAACCTTCGACTTGCTGTTTTGTTTTCGTTTCGCGGCCATGATTCAGCTTTCTTTTGTCGTTTTACGTTGATGGTTTTAGGTCAACAGCTATCTGCGCGAACTGATCCAGTGCGGCTTGCAAATCTTCGGCGATTTCGGCGGCGATTACGTCGGGAGCTGGCAGATTCGCGGAATCCTCCAGGCTTTCGTCTTTCAACCAGAAAATGTCCAGGTTGGCTTTGTCGCGCTTAACCAGCTCGTCGTAATTGAACGAGTGAAAGCGCTCGGTCTGCTTGCGGTCGTGGCGATTCGCGGGATTAAAACACGCCACAAAATCGTCCAAATCAGGACGCTTGAGCGGGTTGGTTTTTAGCGTGAAGTGCTCGTTCGTACGGAAATCGTATATCCAGAGCGTCTTTGTCCACGCAGTTTCGCTGGCTGGCTTGCGGTCGAAAAACAGGACGTTCGCTTTGACGCCCTGGGCGTAGAAAACACCTGTCGGCAAGCGTAATAGCGTGTGAACATCGCACTCGTGCAGAAGCTTGCGGCGCACCGTTTCGCCCGCACCGCCCTCAAACAGCACGTTATCCGGTACCACGATAGCGGCCCGCCCCTGAATTTTCAGTAGCGATTTGACGTGCTGCAAGAAATTAAGTTGCTTGTTGCTCGTCGTGGCCCAGAAATCGTCGCGGTAATAGACCGCTACTTCCTTCGTTTGCTCGCCCTCTTCGTTGACAATCGTGATGCTCGATTTCTTCCCGAACGGCGGGTTCGTCATTACGATGTCGTAGGAATCCGAAGGCGGCGAAGCTAGAGCGTCAGTGACTTTAACCGGCGATTCGTCTCCGCCAATTCCGTGCAAGTACAAATTCATCGCGCAAATGCGCGCCGTCGCATCCACAATTTCGTCACCGCTCAGCGTTTCGAATCGCAATTCACGCTTCTGATCCGCGTCCAGATCGTAATTGCCGCTCAAGTATTCATGCGCGACGAGCAAAAAGCCGCCGGTACCGCAAGCCGGATCGTGAATCGCTTGCCCAGGGGCCGGGTGCATCACGTCCACGATGGCGCGAATCAACGCGCGCGGAGTGAAATACTGTCCCGCACCCGTCTTGATATCTTCCGCGTTCTTTTCGAGCAAGCCCTCGTAAGCGTCGCCCTTCACGTCCACGTCGAGCGTGGTCCACTGTTCACGGTCGATTAGGTCCGCGATCAAGCGGTGCAAAAGGGCGGGATTTTGGATTTTGTTTTGCGCCTTGCGAAAGATAGTCCCGAGCATTCCGGTTTCGCGGCCTAGAGTTTCGAGAGTTTTGCGGTAGTGAGTTTCCAGCGGGTCACCTTCGAGCCCGACTAGGTCGGACCACTCGTACCCCCTCGGGAATATGCGGCGCACGCTCCGGCTGAAGTTGCTTGCGCTCATCGGCCATCTTGAGGAAGAGCAAAAAAGTAAGTTGCTCGATGTAGTCCCCGTACGAAAGTCCGGCATCGCGCAAAACATTGCAGTAGTTCCAAAGCTTTTGAACAATCGCGGCTGATCCGTTCGGCATCTTGTCAATTCCTCGTCATTCCCTACCCGATATTATCGAATGCTCTGCGGTCCTCAGTCTTGTCGTTTTGCCACTCGTCGATGATTGGGCTGAGCTGACGTTGCGCATCAGGAAGAAATCGAGCCATAAATTCAGACCACGGCAACTCGTGGTCCGTGCCTACGCGAGCCTCCTCTAGCAGGCCGCTTAAGTGGAAACAAGCTTCATCTCCAAAAGCCCAGCAGCATTGCATGAGAGCGGCAGTCACATTCTTCTCATCGCAGAATGCAGTCTTGTGCAGCGCTTGAAAAGCTAAGCGGACGACTTCAAATACCTGCTCGGGCTCACACGCTGTCGCCGCAGCGATACGATTCACGAGTTCTCTTGGTTCTTCAATGCGCATGGAGCGCCTCTCTTCGTGATGATGTCTTGCGAGCCGAAAGAACTGCGTTCTCGCGTTCAGCGCGGATGCGGTTGAGGAGAATGCTGGCAGGCTCGTCGCCCGGGTCTTGCGGCACGAGTTTACCTTCGAACGCGCGTTTGAGAATTGCTTGGCGCAGTCGTTCGGCGCGCTTGAGGTCAGCTTCAACTTCCGTTTTAAGTTCGTCAATTATCGAGAGCCGGAGCTCGACTTCTATAACGATGCGACCCTGTTCCGCAAACGGAGGAATCGGCACCGGAAGTGCGCTCAGCTTGGTCATGTTGAGAGAAGCCAAATTCGTGGTCTGTTTGCCCTCGTCGTTGAAGTAGCGTTGGGCAACCGAATTTCCGAACCAGGACAGGAACTTGGGCAGAATTGTATCGGGGATAAGACGGGCTCTGAACACGTGGTTTTGATGAATACATTCCTGAATTTGCGACTCCCAAATCCAACCGCGTCCGAGCTTGTCGCGGTCTCCGCCTTCGTTGAACAATACGTCTCCGGGGAATAGTCGAAGCTCTGTAATTTCTTCTTCCGTTGCTTGTATCGTTTTCATTTCTGAAAGGTCTAGGATACCTCTCTGCATGTTAGCAACGCGAAGGTAAGGCACTTCTAGCAAGATTTCGGACGCCTTGCGCTTTTGCCCTTTTGTTAGACCGCCCTTAAGATCAGCAACGAACCCGAGCGGCGAGCATGTCCAGCCTTCAGCAAGCGTTGGCAATTTGGCGCTATCTAGCCTTTCGAGTTCCTCGTACTTAGCCTTCCATGTGTCATCTTTTGGTTGTTTGCCGGCGGCTCGGAATTTGGCGAGTTGGGCGGCTTCCCAGCGGGCGCGGCGCTCGACGAGGATACGCTTGAGCAATTCGCTGGCGGGCTCGTAGGGGCGTCCTTCGCGGCGGGCGAGTTCGGCTTCGGTGGGCACGAGGCGTCCCTCGACGGCGGCTTTGAGAACGGCGGCGCGGTAGCGTTTTAGGTTTCCTTGCGCGCGCTTAAGCGCGCCGACCGCCGCATCCAGCCGCGTGAACTGCTTTTCAATTTCCGAAACGATGCGCGCTTGCTCGTTAGAGGGTGCTAAGGGAAGCTCAATGTCCGCACAGGTGCGACCCTTTACCCTCATAAGGGAGCCGCCGACGCCTGAGGCGTATCCTGCAAGATAATCGCGTACCTTGTCCTGCCGGAGAAAATAGCAGAGATATTTGGCGACAAGGCCAGCTTTGGGCTTGAACGCTATCCATTCCGTTGAAGCAATTTGCCGCTTGCCTTCAGATTCAGATACTACCCACACTCGGTTGATTCGAGGATTTATCCCGCAGAGCAAGACTGTTCCGGTCTCCACCTTTTGCTTGCTCGAACCTATCTCCGCACCGCCCAGGACCTCAAACCTTCCAGTTGGGAAGGCCGGGACACTGTAAAGCTCGAACATCTCGTCGGGCGCTTTTCGAGGATCGACGGTTTCGTTGCGGCCCGGGTTCAACTCACCCAGCGTTGTCCTCACCCAGCCGTTAGGTCGAGAGTGGACTGTCTCATTCACGCTGCTAGGACCTCGTTCAATTCCTTGAGGATCGGGCGGAGACTATCGCCAAAAATTTGTTGGGCTTTGCCTAAGCCACCGCGCTGGACAAACGGAACGTACTCGAAATCATCCGGCTCTATCGCAAGGCTGCTTGAGATGTGATCGCGGATCGCTTCGAGCCATTGGACTTGTTCGGGCGTGAATTTGCGCCCGTCCTGTTGTTGACTGGCGAGCCACTGAGCGAAGCGCTCGTTTACCTGTTCTTTGAACGGCGTGAGTTCGCCCTGTTGATGGAGAGCGTAACGCACGAGGGAAACAATGTCCGCGAGGACTTTCTTTCCTGAGCCGCGAACTTTTGATTTGTCGAGCGCTTCATACGCGCGCCAAAGCAGCTCGGGCGTCCAGGCGCGCGGCGGGCGCTGGATTGTGTCCGCCAGTTGCTTGATTTCTTTCAGGGTGAGCCGCTGCTTTTGAGGACGGCTATACAGGATTTGCAGGGCGGTGATTTCGTCCTGGTTCTCGCGAATGAATTGCTCGAACGATTCGACGATGGACTTGGCTTTTTCTCTCGCATCGGCGGAAAAGCCGGATTCGAGAACCTGATCCTTGCTCACGGTATCAATCGTTTGCTCGAAGGACTTTTTCAATTCCACGAGCTTGTTGCGCAGCGCGGGATTCGCGGCAATTGGCTTGGCGGCTTCCGTCAATAGAGCCGTTGCCGCTTTCCCGATAGCCTCCGCGCTGGGCTCTTGGGCTCCGGTCGCTTTCTTCGCCGCTTCAATTTGTTCGTCTGGATCGAGCGCGCGAACGATTTCTCCGGCGATCGCAGAGAGCGGGCGACCTCCGGCGAGGTCGGAAATCATCCGGTGCTCTTCCTTGCTAAGCTGCCGGTCGAGGCGCGCCAATCGCGAAGCGAGCGAGGAAAGCACGTCTTTCTCGCGATTGCCGAAGGCGACGGCTTCCATGAGCTTTTCGAACGGGACGCTCGGCTTTTTGTCCAGCGGATACGTATCGACGAGCTCGCTTTCGCAAACGCCCACGGCGTCCACGATAACGAAATGGTCTTTCACGCTGGCATCCGGCGTGACTCCCTTCAAATCATTCGGCCTGATAACACGCGCGCCGCGTCCCTTCATTTGCTCGAAGAGGTTGCGGCTCTTCACGTCGCGCAGAAAGAGCACAACTTCGAGAGGGCGTATGTCTGTGCCGGTCGCAATCATATCCACCGTCACGGCGATTCGCGGATTATAGCCGTTGCGAAAGTCGGTGATGCGCTGTTCGGCGGTGATGCCGCTGCTTTTGTATTCGTAATCGTCTACTTCGGTGCCGTCTTCCAGCTTCCGTTTGACCGGAATGCGGGCCACTCCGCTTTTGTAGGTGATCTTCTGGCAGAAATCGTTTCCCTTACCGAATTCCTCGCGAGCGATATTGACGATGTCCTCCGCGTGGCTATCGTCCTTGGCAAAGATGAGCGTTTTGGGAACTTCCGTGCGGCCCGGGAAGATTTCTGTAAAAAGCTTTTCCTTGAACGTGCGAATAACTGTGCGGATTTGGTCCGGCGCGACAACATCGCGGTCAAGACGACTGGCAGGATAAGGCAAATCCTCGTCGAGCTGATGCCAGCGGACCTTGCGGCTCTGCCGGTCGCGTTTATCAACCCACATTCCAGCGTTCACAACGGACCCGTGCTCGGAAATAGCGGTGCGGATGCGGTAGACATCAAAGCCGACGTTAACGGAATCGGCCACGGCTTGCTCGTGGCTGTATTCGCTGACGAGATTCTGATTGAAATAGCCTAGCGTTTGCTTTGATGGCGTCGCGGTAAGGCCGATGAGAAAGGCATCGAAATATTCGAGAACTTGACGCCACAGGTTGTAAATCGAGCGGTGGCATTCGTCCACAATGATGAAATCGAAAAACTCAATTGGAATGGCGGGATTGTATGCGACCGGGACCGGCTGCTTTATAAGTTTTTGGAGTTCGCTGAGCGGCTCTTCGTCAATTTCAGGGTCGAGCTCGGTTTCGCCTCTGAGCATGGAATAGAGCCGTTGAATCGTAGTGACGCAAACCTTCGCAACCGGGTCGAGCTTGTTGGACTGAAGGTGCTGGACGTTGTAAAGCTCGGTGAACTTGCGATGCTCTTCCGGCGTCGTAAATTGCTCGAATTCATTTTTCGCCTGTTTGCCAAGCGTGCTGCGGTCCACGAGAAATAAAATGCGCTGGGCTCCCGCGTGTTTGATGAGCCGGTAACTGAAATTACAGGCGGTGAAGGTTTTGCCGCCGCCGCTCGCCATTTGAATCAGCGCACGTGGACGGCCTTGGGCGAGGGACTTTTCCAACCCTTCTATGGCGCGGATTTGGGCGGGCCAGAGGCCCTCTGTGACGAGCGGAGGGAGATGCTTGAGGCGGGCTCTGAGGCTTGACCCAGGGCATTTTGCTTCCTCTTCGAGCCACGCGGCGAACGTCTCGGGCCGGTGGAATGAGAATACTTGGCGGCTGCGCGCGTCCGGCTCTAGGAGATTGGTAAAGCGCGTCTCAATCCCGGTGCTCTGATAGCAGAAGGGAAGCGGCTTGCGGTAGGGCTTGAGCTGATCCGGTAGGCCGACGCTGTACTTTTCGGTCTGAATTTCGTGGCTCGTGAGGGTCTCGCCCTCTTTTTTGGCTTCGACAACTCCCGCCGGTATTCCATCAACGTAAAGCAGGTAGTCCGCTTCCCCGTAGCCGGACTTCAGCGGAAATTCACAAATAGCGACGCCCCGAGCCGCCGACACGTTCGCTTCCGCGCGCGATTGCACACTCCAGCCCGCTTCGGTCAAAAGCCGGTCAATCGTCTCGCGTGCTTTTTCTTCGGGAGTCTGCCCCTGCCCCATCGCGCGATACTATACCTAAGTTACAGGGTTTACTTGCCATGTGAGTTAGCAATTGAATATCGCCCAAGATGCATTTATAACAAGGCATCACCTTCTCAGACCATTCGGCGGGAGGATTGAAAGTGGCCGAAATCACTCGGAAACGTGTAGGCGAATTACAGCGTGGCGTTTTCAAGATTCTTTTGAATCATCCCGAAGGACTACCCGCGAAAGAGCTCTTGGAACAGCTAGAAAAAACTGTGCCGCCCACGGATTTCGAGCGCAGCGACTACCCCAACCGCCCAGGTGTTCGACGATTTGAAAAAATCGTTCGATTCGCCACGATTGCGCCGGTCAAGGCTGGCTGGCTCATAAAGAGCAGGGGCCGGTGGACGCTGACGGACGAAGGCAGAGAAGCGTATCAGAAATTCCAGGACCCCGAGAAATTCGTCAAGGAAGGGGGGAGGCTCTACAAGCAATGGGCGGCAAGCCAGCCAGATGCGATTGAAGAAGTGAGTGAAGACGAACCAGCCGCGACGGGAACGTTCGAGGAAGCGGAAGAGGCAGCCTGGGCGGAGATTCAACAGCACTTGAAAGAAATGAACCCGTATGATTTTCAGAAACTTGTCGCAGCGCTGCTAAGCGCAATGGGTTACCACGTTTCGTGGATAGCGCCGCCTGGGCCAGATAAAGGGATTGACATACTGGCTCATACGGACCCGCTGGGCACAAGCGTCCCTAGAATCAAGGTCCAAGTTAAGCGTCGTGATGACACGATCAAAGTAGACGGATTGCGTTCGTTCATGGCGGTACTCGGAGATCAAGATGTCGGAATTTTTGTTTCGACGGGCGGATTTACGCGGGATGCTGAGTCCGAAGCTCGAATCCAGGAGAAGCGAAAGGTGACGTTGATAGACCTCGAAAGGCTCTTCGAGCTTTGGGTGCAGCACTACGACAAGATCGCGGAATCTGCTAAGCGCCTGCTTCCGCTTAAGCCCGTCTACTATCTCGCACCTGCCGAGTGAGTCCTGCGAGAGCGCCGTTCGAAAGGCGATCTGATGATTCTTCCTGAAGCCATACCTTCAGAAATCGTGCTCCGTGGAATTGAAGCACAGGAAATTAGGGTCGAGGATCTTGCCAATTTCCTTCGCGATCTTGTTTTTTTACACGACCGCCTCTGGATGATGGCATCCGAAAAGTACGTGGGAAAAGACATCGGCTGTAGCTGGTTCTACGGTCGAAACGGGCGGCCTATCCCCGGAAATCAACAGCTTCGGCTAGTCTCTTTTCGCAAGGAATCACCATTCCTAGCAGACATCATTATTGCATCGGCTGCACTTAGCGCTCCGGTTGCTTGGACTTATTTTCGGATTCTCCGGGGTGCCTTGCTCTTACCAGGTGAAATTTCGAAGCAAGATGCAGAGGTCGAGCAGATCAAAACTCACACCGAAATGGAGCAGTTGGAAAAGGTGAAGCTCGCGTATGAGATCGTCGAAATGCAGAGAAATTGGAGGGAACGTGCTCTGGCGACAACCAGCGAGTTGCGAAAGGATTTGCGAGAGTTCCCATCGTCGCCGCAGGAACCGTTTGAAAATAGGCTAGAGCTTGTCGAGCGGGATATCGAGCGATTGAGCCGAAACGAAATCATCATTACGAATATCTCTGTGCGCAAATACATCCAGAGAACCGACGAGAAGTGAGGAATTTTTTAGTTGGTTCGCAGGCCCTGTTGAATCTAATCCGGAACAGCTCCCCACCCGGTTCGATAACCGCCCGATCATAGAGGCAATAATAAGCCGCACCATTACTTCATTACACAAGTCGAAGAAAACCGCGAGATACACATGAGCTTGTTACAGTCATGCGGTGGAGGAGGCCGGAAAACCGGCGACTGTCACCAAATTGTCACTAAAACCCGCCAAAAACGATCAAAAACGACGTAAGTAGGAAAAACGCAGGATCGCGCTATGTGACGGCTGGCAAAGGGATTTAGCTGGATTTTTAACGAGATAGGAAAATGGCGTTTTAATTTTTCAAGACCGCCGCCTTCAACCGCTCGGCCACCGCTCCTCAGTATCTGCTCGAGACATTGTAGCCTACGGCGCCAAAGCGTGACAGCTTGCCGGCTCATTGCGATTCCGAACATTTTCGTTTCCGAATTCACTGACGGTTCCCATCGCCCGCTGCTGTTGTCCATTACGAAAAACTCGTCCGAAAAAAATCGACGAAAGGCGAATTTTCAATTGAAATTTTCCGCGTGCCGGTTTTAATCTGTGGCCCGCTCGATGAAGTCATCTTTCACTGCACTTATAGTCGCCGTGTTGTTAATCGCCACCCCCGCGATGATGCGGGGCAGGGCGCGATCGGTATTGGCGGCCAACGATTCGTCGCAAACGATCCAGAACGCGCGCGCCAACGCCTATCACCTGACACGGATGCGAAACCGCGCCATGGTCGTGCAATTCGCCGAAGCTGGTTATTTGGTCGAAGTAGCGCCGACAACCAGAACGTACTATCTTCATCGCATTCCGCCCGCGTATCGCTATCTTCGCCCGTGGGCGAAGAAGTTTCTCGATCGGACCAGTCGCGAATATTACTCCACCTTTCACCGCCGACTCCGCGTCAGCAGCCTTATCCGAACCGTCGCGCTGCAGCGCCGGCTGGTTCGCAGAAATCCCAACGCCGCGGATGCCACCGGGGACGACCGCTCGTCACACTTGACCGGCGCGACTCTGGACATTTCCAAGCATTCCATGAGTTGGCGGGAGAAAAAGTGGCTGCGGCGTCAGCTGGTCGAACTGGAACAGAGCGGCTATCTTTACGCCGTCGAAGAGTTCAGGCAGCCTTGCTTCCACGTGATGGTCTACCCCAATTACCGCGATTACGCTCCAAAGTTGGCCGGCCAACCGCTCGAAGCGAATCGTACGAATTGAGAGTCTCGTCAAAGATTCGGTGAGGAAACGGGCTACGCATCGCACGGCAATAGTGGCAGTTAGCTTACGATTCCAGCGCACTTTTTAGGTAGACATTGCGTCAAAACTGTGGCACACTGAGCTTGCGTTTGTTGCTCTTGTAAAACCTTTAGATTTGATGGAGGGGCTGCAAGTCCACACTTGCGGCCCCTTTTTTGTTGGGCTAAGGGCGGTGGAAAAGCACCAAATAGCTCAAAGACAGAAATGAGAAACACAGTTGAGAGAACAAGGAACAGTGAAGTGGTTTAATGCCAGCAAGGGCTTTGGATTCATCCAGCGCCAGTCCGGCGAAGACGTTTTCGTGCACTTCTCCGCCATTCAGGGAGAAGGGTACAAGTCGCTGAACGAAGGCCAGGCGGTTGAATTCGAAGTCACCCGCGGCCCCAAGGGCCTTCAGGCATCGAACGTAACCAGCCTGTAGCTCGAAGAGCGAGCTCGCCACGCGCGAGCTCGCTTCATTTCAACCATTCGAACTCTGGAGGGTTCATGAAAGCTCTCGCAGAAGGCACCTACATAAAGCATTTTCAATACGGCCTCGGAGTGATTACGGAGTCGGACTCCGAGCGTACCTCGATCGACTTCGATCTCCACGGCATGAAGAAATTCGTGACCAGCATTATGGTGGTCGAGTTGGCCGAGGGAACGCCGCCGAAGCGCAAGCGCGCGCGAAAATCCAAGAAAGCAGCCTCCGGGGCCGCGGTTTTGCCGGCCTCTGGTGTGAAGTGAGCCGCGAAATCCTAGTGCAATTTGTCAAATTCGAATCCAAGGCATCAGTTCGCGAATATACCTTCACGGTGCGGGAACCCTCGACCGATCCCCGCGAGTTCACGCTGTCGATACCGAATCAAGCCTTCAATGAGCGCCGCGTCCGCTACCAGGATGCGCCAGACGTCTGCTCGTTGAAGCTCCGGCAGGAGCTGGCCGCCCACGCCAATCATCCTCCCAGCACGCACTATCTGATCACCGACGCCGATCTGGAGAGCTATCGCAGTGACCATGCGCCCCGAGCCGCGTCCCGGCTCTCGTACCACAAACCTGTTGAGGAGTTCTAGATCCGCGCGCTGGCTATTCAGTTTGTGGACAACTGCAAGTAATTGGGTCAATAATTGAAGTCATCGAGAGTTCCGTATATGGTGGATTGAAAAGCGGCTCCCGATTGCGAGGAAGACGTGAAGAATCTGTTTGTTGGCAATTTGAGTTTTCAGACGACCGAAAGCGATGTGCGGGACCTCTTTGCTCCGCTCGGTCAAATTTCGCGCGTTCACATGGCCATGGACCGGGAAACCGGGCGGTCGCGAGGATTCGCGTTCGTGGAAATGCCCAATGATGAAGAGGCGAAGCATGCCATGGCTGCTCTGGATGGCAAAGAATTAGGCGGCCGCAACATCAAAGTGAACGAAGCGCGTCCGAAAACCGGCCGGCCTGCGCCGTATAGCGGTGGCCCTGGTGCTGGCCGCAGTTCTGGACCCGGTCGCGGACCGGGCGGCGGAGGCGGACGGCGAGGCTCATTTTCAACCGAGGACTACGGCGAAGCTGCGCGCCAGCCCCGCGAACCGCGCTGGTAATAACAATTCCGATAGGAGCGCCTATGGCGAGAACCACCTTTCAGAAGCGTCAAAAAGAAATGAAGCGCATGGAAAAGCAGCGAATGAAAGCGGAGCGCCGCGCGCAAAGAAAAGAAGAGAAAACCGCCGAACCGGGCGCGGGCGCGCCCATCGAGTTCGACGATAGTTTTCAGTTTGGCGGCACAGATTCCGACGAAGTGTCCGAAGAAGCGTAGGATTCGCAGCGCAATCATCAGTCTGAGCTGAAAAACGGAGAGGTGAGCGTGGCGTTTGGAAAGACGCGAGGCCGGCATGAACTAGACGACGCGCCCGACGAGAATTTCCGCTCGCCCGCCGACGCGGATAACTCTCCGAGGTCTACTCACGAACTCAGCGGTCGCGGCCGTTTGGTTCCGGCCATCGCCACCGGGATTGAGTATCCAGTTGAGTTCGGCCTGAAATCGCCGCCGGCAGCTCCCCAGCACGGGCGCGCTGCGAAGCCGACCCGTTGGACGAAGTGCCGCATTCATTCCTTGCAAAGCAGGACTTTCCTGGATGGATTTTACTTCCTCCGCACCGAAGAGGGCCGCGTCCATCAGTTGAAAGTGATCAACGGCGTTTGGCACTGCCTCGCACTGGCCCTTTGAAGATTCACTCCAAGAAAACTTTTTGCCTATCGGCGCGCGCGCAACAGAGGTGCAAATTGAAAAAATCACGAAATTCTTGCGGCGCAATGGCAACCGCTTGGCGCATGTCGGGTTTTAACTCCGCCGGAGAACCAGATGGCCACGAAGGCGAAATCGCTCGACGAAAGCTTGATCGCGCACATCCCCGGTGCGCACGTCCCGAATATCCGCTCACTCGCAGGCGTATGTTGGCTGCGCTTCGTGAATTATGACGCGAGACATACGAAGGCCTACGAGCGATGAAGGTCCGCGCGGCCGTCGCTTTCGAAGGACAAGACCAGTTATCGATTGAGGATCTCGATCTCAGCGGTCCAGGTCCGGACGACATTCTGGTGCGCATCGTTGGCTGCGGCCTCTGCCATACCGATGTTAAAGCTCTCGCCGGGGGAATGGGCGTTCCGAAACCGGTCGTGCTCGGACACGAAGGCGCGGGGATCGTCGAATCGGTGGGTGAGCGCGTTACCGGAATCAAGCCCGGCGATCACGTTGTGCTCACCTTCGATTCATGCGGTGCATGTCGCGCCTGCATCAGCGGCGACCCCGCCTACTGCTCTCAAACCACCGCGCTGAATTTCTCCGATGGCCGCTTTGGAGAGCCCGGCACATTTGCAAAAGGCTCCGAGCGCATTCACGGCCACTTCTTCGGACAATCATCATTTGCGAATTACGCAGTAGCCAAGCCGCGCAATGCCGTCGTGGTGCGCAAGGACGCGCCACTCGAAATTCTCGGTGTCTTGGGCTGCGGAGTTCAGACCGGCGCGGGTGCGGTGATGAACTCGCTTCAGCCGCCGCCGGGCAGCAGCATCGCCATCTTCGGGGTCGGGCCGGTGGGACTGAGCGCGGTGTTGGGCGCCGTGATCCGCGGCTGCGCGCACATAATCGCGGTGGACGTGCTTCCACAACGGCTGGAAACTGCCAAACGTTTGGGCGCAACGCACACGGTGCTCGCGGGGCCGGATACGAACACCGGGAGCGCGATCAGGAGAAACTTTCCCGGCGGTGTAAATTACGCCCTCGATACCACCGGCCGCGCGGAAGCCGGCCAGCACGCGATCTCCGCGCTCGCTCCCAAGGGATATTTTGGATTCGTTACCGTTCCCGCCGGCGGGCTGCAGCTAAACATGTACACCGTATTTCTGCAGGGACTCAGCGTCCGCGGTATCGTCCAAGGTGACAGCGTGCCGCATAGTTTTATTCCGCAGCTCGTCGATCTGTTTCTCGCTGGCCGCTTCCCCTTTGATCGCTTCCTCGCTCGCTACGATTTTTCTCAAATCAATCAAGCCATTGCCGATCAGGCTTCGGGAAAAGCCTTGAAGCCGGTATTCTCGATCTCCTAATCAGCGTTCGCGTCCATAAACCCGTAACCGAATTGTGCTCTGCTGTACAAACCGTCGACGCACCCATGCCGGGCTGACTATCGAGCAGCGGGACTCATCGAGCATTGGCGGCAAGCTTCGAGCTAACGTCGAGGAGTTGGATAGTGCGCCTTCGGCGTAGCTCCGGCCGGCGGAGCCGGTCGGCCATTCGCCGGCGGGGGCGGCGGAAAGAGCGGCTGCTTCAGCGTTTGCATCGCTTCGGGAGGGAGCTTGTCCGCGCTAGCCAGCAGCGCCGCAACGTCCCACGTCTGCTGCTCGTTTAGTACATTTTGAAAGCTAGGCATCGCGGTCATGCGTATGCCGTTCCTGACCTTCCAGTAGGTCACGCCTACCGGGTCGTCCGTAACGTACCCATCGGGAGTGAATAGTTTCGGCGGATCGGGATACATCTTCGGCTCGGGCCGGTTCCGCTGCATATCCGGCAATCCGTGGCAACCGACGCAATGATGGCGATACACGTCTGCGCCGTCCACAATATTCGCCGTCGTAAAGCTTGAAATCTCGCGCTTCGGCGCGCTGCGCGCAATCCGCGCATGAAGCGCCGTGCCGGCAATCAAGCGCTCGAATGGAAACGGTGGATCGTTCACTGCCGCCGGAGCAAACCCTCCGGCAAAGTACACGGCCGCAGCCGCCGGGATCAGAATCAGTCCAATGATCAGTCCCCACCAGAATTTCATCTCGAACTCCTTCCCAAATGAGCCCTCACTGGCGGCCCGTTGATATCACACTGGGAGTTTCGACGCCATTCGCTCAAGGGTAGTTGCTTTTTGCTCCAGTTACTTCAGGAAATTTCAGGCGATCACTACCATTTAGGATTTCCGCACGTGAAATTCGCTCCGTCGTACGGGCTTCCGCTGCCCTTGTAAATCGCCACCTTCGGCCACGCGCACGCCGGATGTGTCCGGTCCACCACGCCATTCACCTTGTGCGCATTGTCGATGCGTGTGGGTGCCACGCCCGTTTTCTGCCATTTCTCGATCACGTCCAGCGCATTGAACGTGCTGCCCGCGCCCATGCCGAATCCCGGGCACATCCCCATGCCCGGTACCATGAAGAGGCGTACGAAATTCGTGGTCTCTTTCGAGCCACCCATCTTCTTCGCCACGCTGTTGTAATAATCGAGCAAGCCGCGCGGCGGGATAATCGCTTCGTCCCAGGATTCGTAGAGCAACAGCTTGCCGCCGTGCTTCTTGAACGGATCCAAATTCGGATCGGTCGAGTCTACATATTTGCCGATCCGCTCTTCCGCCAGCTTGGTATCGCGCGAAACGTCGAACGTGCGGAAATCCCAGTTTTCATGGTCAAAGACCATGCTCTTAAAAAATCCCGTGCTGATGCTCAACGGCTCGGGTCCCGCAGCCATCAGCCCCCATCCCAGCTCGCTCCCCGGATCGAAGCCGGGGTAGATCTGTTTGCCGTCCGCGAATTTCGGCCCCGCGTAGATCAGCTTGGCCGTGTGCACCTGCGCTGGCGTCAGGCACGACGGCAAATCCTCCTTGCCCGGACAGACGATCGTCCCCGGATCAAAGCGGCAGAGCATCGGATCCTCGATCACTCCGTCGCGGGCGCCGTCGAGCGCGTCGCACTTGTCGAGCGCCGCGCGATGAATCACCGCGTATTTGCTCGGCGGAATGTATCCCGGCGCTTTCACGCCATCTTTCAACGAAACCCACGTGATGTATTCCGAGACGGCCTGCAGATGCGTGATGTCGTACGCCGGATCGCCCGCTGCGATTGCGTCGTAGTCGTCCGGAAACTTCTGCGCTTCCGTCAGCGCCTGGTTTCCGCCCTCATGGCAACTACTCCAAAACGAATATTTTTCCCGGTGCCCGTAATACGCCCGGATCAGCGCATTAGCTGCAACCGCCGTTTCGTGAACGGCACGATAGCCCCAGTCCGCGATCTTTTCTGGATGTCCGATCGCCCAGGCCGAAGGCGCTTCGCTCTTCGCGCCCACATCTGAATGCCCCGTATCAGTTGAAGCTGTGGCATCGCCCTTCTCCACCTGCCGCACCAATCCGCCATAGCTGATGGCGCCAATGAAGCCCGGGTTCCCCACTCCCACGTATCGCCCAGACCAATTCGCCGCCACCGGCAGCCAAACTTCGAAAGAAATATGCGAATCGCTGGTCGGCGCTGCGTATCCCGCAACGCGGCAGAACGGCACGTGCACCAGCAGCCCCTTCGGCGTTCCGAACCGTCCGGGCGTGCTGGGTACCTCAAACGCGGGCGGCGTCTTGATCGACTTTGCCAGCGTGATGGTTACGTTGGGAATACTCAGCGAAGCCAGGCTTTCGCACGATTGTTGCGCCGCCGCCGGTCTGGAAACCATCAGCAATACCGCCACCACCGTCAAACATAGGAACACCTTCAATTTGCCCATTTCCACCCCCTTTTCGCATTTGACCGCCCCGACTTTCGCCTCAGGCCGCCGTCTGCGCGCTGCAACAGCTTCTGAATTTGGCGCTTATCGCTGATTTGGTCGCGGATTATACACCTATTCCACTAAACACAGGCAGAGAGAGCGTTCGCACACTTGTACGCTCGTGTTTGTTGCGAAAGATCGGATTTCTACGAACTGCCAGCGTGGACGTGCTGTTTGGAGAGATCGATTCCCGAGTTCAGCGGGAGAGAACGGCGCGTCGCGCCGCCCGGATGCGCTGGTGAAATGCATCCAGTGACATGGCTGCTGCTGACATAGCGGCGACGCCCAATCGCGCCCAGTACTGCGCCGTCCCAATCATCAGTAGGAAGTTCAACTTGTCATCGCCTCAGCAGTCGATTTGCGCGAACGGCCTGAAAGCTCAGCCAGCTCAGACTCCATCCGCGCCAATGCTATTTCCGCTGCCACCTAA
>JBOGNC010000026.1:0-26210 GCA_050747045.1 Candidatus Acidiferrales bacterium
CAAGCATGTGTCCATGGTGGAGATCCATCCGGAAGAGGCGATACGCAACAACGTAATCGGCACGCGTAATCTCGGCGAAGCCGCCATCAAATTCGGCGTCGGATCGTTCGTGAATATCTCCACCGACAAAGCCGTCGATCCCCACAATTTCATGGGCCTCTCCAAAAAGCTCACAGAGCTATGCATCCAAGAGTTCGCTCATCAAGTCTCGAGCGAGCACCTCGTCACTCGTTTTTCAAACGTTCGTTTCGGCAACGTCGCGGGCAGCGCCGGCAGCGTGATCCGACTGTTCTGGGACCAGATCCAGCGTGGAGGACCGATTCGAGTCACCGATCCGCAAGCGTCGCGCTACTTCATGGCTGTCTCAGAAGCCGTACATCTGATCCTGGGCGCAGCGGAACTGGGCAACGATGGCGAGACGTTCGTGTTCGAAATGGGCGAGCCCTTCAACATCTATGAACTCGCCAAAACCATGGCTCTTTTCTCCGGCCTGCGGCCCCAGCGCGATATCGCCGTCGAATTTACCGGGTTGCGCAAGGGCGAAAAACTCCACGAACAACTTTGGGATAGTTGGGAACGTCCAGCGGCGACTTCTTCGAGGCGAATTCTCGCAATTCGCGAAAAGGATCCTCGGTCTCATAACATTTTGGCTTCCGTTCGCGAGATGGAACAGTGCCTTGCGCGCGAAGATTCGTCCGGTCTGATGGCATGTCTCGGTGACCTATTCCCGAGATTCGGCACCACGCGCGATCCAGTTCGCCCACCACAGGGAACTTTTCAGCAGGCGCCAAAGCTAGCGGTCGTAAGCCCGGGCGAGGCAGCATGAGAATTCCTCTATCCAGGCCTGACGTCGACGAACGCGATATCGAAGCCGTTACGCAGTGTCTTCGATCCGGCCGCTTGAGCCTCGGTCCATTGCTTGAGGAGTTCGAATCAAAGTTTGCGGCGTTTATCGGAACGCGCTACGCCGTCGCCACCAGCAGCGGCACTGCGGCGCTGCATCTGTGCGTGAAAGCGCTCGGAATCGGGCCGGACCACGAGGCGATCACCACGGCATTCAGCTTCGTTGCTTCAACGAATTGCCTGCTATACGAGCGCGCGTGCCCGTCTTTCGCCGATATCGATCCCCACTCTCTCAACCTTGCGCCGGACGAAATTCGCAAACTCATCGGTCGCGACTACGTTCGTGACAACCGCTCCGGACAAATGCTCAATCGCAGTTCCGGGCGCGCTCTGAGAGCCATCCTGCCCGTCCACGTGTTCGGGCTTCCCTGTGACATGGTCGCAATCATAGAGATTGCCCGTGAGTTTGACCTGCGCGTGATAGAGGACGCCTGCGAGGCTTTGGGCGCCGAATGCCGCGATAGACGGGTCGGCTCATTCGGTGATGCGGCAGTATTCGCCTTCTATCCCAATAAACAGCTCACCACCGCCGAAGGCGGCATGATCGTCACCGACGATGCGCAACTTGCGAGCCTGTGCCGTAGCCTTCGGAACCAGGGGCGCGCGGAGAACGGTGCTTGGCTCCTTCACGAGCATCTGGGTTTCAACTACCGCCTAAGCGAGTTACATTGCGCGCTCGGCATATCCCAGCTGGAGCGAATTGATGAGCTTCTGTCTGGCCGAGAACGCGTCGCGCGTCTGTACGCGAGGGGCTTGGCCGATGTTCCCGGAATAGAAGTTCCAACGAGCCGATTCGCCAATGCGAAACGCAGTTGGTTCGCCTACGTGATCCAATTGCTCGGGCCATCGCCATCTGAGCGCCGAGATGAATTGATAAAGGCGTTGCACGCCAAGGGCATTGATTGCCGACCGTACTTCCCTGCGATACATCTGCAACCGTATTTTCCGAAGCTACGCTTAGATTCGCCCGGCGCGTTGCCGCATACCGAATCGGCTGCGGCCCGGTGTCTGGCGCTTCCCTTCTTTCCCTCAATCACAGCTGAGCAGGTTCACGAAATCTGCGCAGAAATCGGCGGAATTCTGGGGCCAGCGGACGCACCAGCACGTATTACCGCGCAACCGTGTCGCGTGGCGCAAGCGGAGATGACGCAATGATGGCCCATCCTGAAAGATTTCAAGCCTCATGAACGCTACGGGCCGCACCTATGCGCAAGCTGGATTGGCAAATCGCTCCGCCGAAAACGTTCGCGTGCGGTCGACCAGCGCACCGCCTTGCCCGCTCTGCGCGAGCACAGCCACGATCCATGCATTCAGCGATTCCGGATGCGATGTCCGCGTGTGCAACATCTGCGATCTGTTCTTCGTGCACCCTCGCCCGCACGCGTTCGAGCAACACCAGCGCGTTTCGTCGGGAGAGTGTCCCGGAATCGAGCTTTTGGATTGCGCCCGGCGCTACGAAGGTGAGTGCCTCTACTACGATCGCCACTTCGACCTAATCGCACAGGAAATCGCGGGTGCCACATCGATTCTGGACGTAGGCTGCGGGACCGGAAATCTGCTGGAACGTTTTGCTTCTCGCCCCAACTGCCACCGGCTTGGAATCGAGCTGAATCCCTCCGCCGCGCGAGTCGCCCGCACTGCCGCCCAATGCGAGATTCTGGAGCAGCCATTCGAAACCTTCCGCGCCGATCGCGAATTCGACGTGATTACGATGATCAACGTCTTCTCCCATCTTTCATCCTTCGACGCCATGTTTCGCTCGCTGCACGCCGCTCTAGCGCCCAATGGCCGCGTGATTTTGCGAACCACCGAAATGTCGCGACGGGTCAGTCGATGGAATCAGGTCCACTGGGGCGTACCTGACGATCTGCATTTTCTTGGCTTGAACACGCTGAATCATCTCTGTGCGAAGTACGGCTTCGCGATCGCGCGCCACATTCGCGTTCCTTTCGAAAACGAGCTTTTCCGCCTCTCGCGCTGGCAACAGATTGGCCGAAGCCGTTCGCACAATGCCATCAAACGTATCGCCACCAAGGTTCCAGGCGCTCTTGCAATCGCTCGCGCTCTCTACACCGCTGCGCTTGGTCAGCGGCTTTTTATATCTCTGATCGTACTAACACCGGAGTACCGGGTCCCGCAAACACCCGTGGCCGAATCCGCTTGCGACGGGAGATTCGAAGGAGGTGATGCGCAATGTCGACTCCAGCCGCGTTAAGCTCCCCTCACGCTCCGGGCAAAAGCCAGATGCCGGCGCGCGGCGCGCGTTCGCCGTTCCTGGTGCGCTCCATCCGCGCGCGTCCGCTTCTGTACAGCGCTATTTGCAAGTCCCGTCTGTTTTACTCACGCCGCATCGCGGGCGCGGCAGCACGGCGCGAGTATCTCTCGAATCTTTCACTTTTCCGAATGGACGAGTTTGAGTCTCAGCAAGTCGCGTCGCTGCAAGAGCTCGGCTACGCGTTGACGCCGCCACATTTTCCGCCCGAACTGATTGATCGCATCTACATGCAGGCGGACGCGATGTTTCGTAGTCTTCAAATTGATACTCGCCGCGCTTACTCCGTTCAGGATGGTCAACGTGAAACACTGGAGGGGGTTTCCTACGAGCAGCTTGCTGCCACCGAGAAGATGATCGCTCTCCGCGATCCTCTGCTGCACATCCCCGAACTGCTCGATGTGGCTTTTCACGAAAGCATTCTGAAAATCGCCGCCAGCTTTCTCGGTTGTATCCCCCCACTTTATCGCGTCACCTTGGTTCGCGACTTTCCGCATAGCCGCCCTTTGCACTCCAGCAACTTCCACAAAGACAACGACGAATCCGATTCTCTGCAAGTCTTCATCTACCTCGTGGACATCGACGACCTCCGCGGCCCGCTGATTTACATTCCCGGCTCAAACCGGTACGACGTTCGCTCCTGTCGTCCTCGCGTATCGCGCGACCTGGGAATCGACGCAAACGACGGCCGCCTGAGCGACCAGGAAGTCGAGCGCGTCTACCCGCGAAGCGAATGGGCGGCGCTTCGTACCCAGCGCGGCAGCATCGCGGCCATCCATGGAAATGGAATTCATAAAGGTCCCGCGTGGACGCGTCCTGGCGACCCAAATAACCGGCCGCGAACGGCCATCCGCCTCGACCTTCACGGCCACAAATCGGGAATGGTGCGCAACGGAAAAGAAAATCGCATCCTCAGATCCGATTTCGAGCGCATGAACGAACTACAGCGTCTTTTTGCGCACGCAGAGATTGTGGAAGACGCGAGCGCTTCAGCCTTAGCGGCCGGAAGTTCCGCGGGAGCCTAGCAATGTACCTTCGAGAATCCGCATCGCGCACTTTTACTCTCTTCGCCAAAAACACCCCGCTTTTTGGCCGGACCATGCTTGCCAAAGTCACGTCATTGCGGCGAGCCCCCGCGTTCCCAGCGCGGCGCCGAATGGGTGACGTGGTGTTTGAGATCGGAGCGGCAAAGAACCGCGCAGCGGCGGCGATGTATTTCGGCTCCTTTTCACCGCTGGTAGTTGACGCAATGAAGCGCTATTTAACCGCCGGCGATGCGTTCATCGACGTGGGCGCGAATGTCGGCTATCTCTCAGCAGTGGGTGCATCTCTCGTCGGGCGTCACGGCCAAGTCCATAGCTTTGAGCCGGTGCCGCGGTATTTTCAAAGCCTCCGACGCCTCGTTGAACTGAACCCCTCGTATACCATCGTCGCGAATCCGTGCGCTGCGGGCGGAGCCAACGGCACAGCCAAAATCCACATCACGCGGGAACCGGGCCAGAATACGCTTGTAGCAGGCTACAAGAGCAGCGCGGAGATCACGTCCTCCCTCGACATATATGTAAGCCGTCTCGATTCCTATATCGAATCGCAACGCATCTCGCGCGTCGCGCTGATCAAGATCGACGCTGAAGGCTTCGAGCTTCCCATCCTCGAAGGTTTGCGCGGCTACTTCAATTGCGGTCAGCGCCCAGCGATCATCTGCGAAATCGCTCCGCGCGCGTATGCGCTCATGGGTCGGACCACCGCCGATATCTCAGACCTCATGGCCCGTTATGGCTACCGTGCGCGCGACATTATTGACGGCACAACTCCCGTCAACGTCGTCGCGTTAAAGCACGTCACCGACGTTCTTTTCCTCAGGGGCTCCTGAGTGGACACGCATCTCCAATTCGACTCGCTCGCTTCCGCCAGCTTTCGCGTGTTTTCTAACGGGTGCATCCTAGTTGTGTCTCTCGCCGCGGGCTGCGCCTTGGCGTTCGTAATTACATCGCCCCGCACGTTCCTGATGCCTGCTCTCGGTTGCGCGGCCGTCGCTCTGTTTCTCATCTATCCGGAGCTGGCGCTGGCCGCCTACGTAGTTGTCGGAGACGTGAAAGGGAATGAGTCAGTTGCTTCGCTGCTGCCAGTCGATTTGACACTCGCCATGGGAGCCATACTGCTCGGTGGTATCGCGCTGAACCTGCTGCGCGGCCGCCAACCCCTGCGCCTCCCGGCGGCTTACTTCCTCTTCATCGTGCTCCTGGCAATGATGGCTGCGAGTCTCAACTACACACCGGTTTTCGATGCCGGACTCGACAAATTCGCTCGTTTTCTCTCAGTCACTGGAATCGTCATCGTTGCGCCTTTTCTCGTACTGAACACTTTCAGGGCCATAAACCGCTTTCTGATTGGATTTGGCGTCGCGACGTTCGCTATTTGTGCATGGTCGCTCTCGAGCTTGGGTGGCAATCAGCGACTCGTCTCGCCCAGCGACAACACCATCGGACTTGGCCACATCGCCTGTGCTCTCTTCGTCCTGGTTTGGGTGGGAATCGTGTGCCGATACTCGTTCCCGCGTCGCGCGCTCGCCTATCCGCTACTGGCGATACCGGCGTTAGCCCTGGTTGGATCGGCTTCGCGTGGATCGGTAATCGCTTGCATGCTGGTCGTCGTGATAAGTCTCTTCGTCAATCGGCGGCTTTTGCTCGACGTAGCCGGCCTCACCGTAATCGGCGTCGCCGCATTTCCAGTTGTCGGCATCCCGGGCCCGTCCATCTCGTACCTGAGCACGCTTCTTCGTTCTCAAAGTTTTGGCGGACTTCTAAATTTCCGCTCCGATCTCCTCAGTTATGGCTGGAGTTTACTCCAGGATCATCCGCTTTTCGGCGCCGGACTTGCCGGCTTTCGCTATCTGTCTCCCAATCCCACCCTGTACAAATGGCCGCACAACATTTTCCTCGAAATTGCCTGCGAACTTGGTATCCCAGCGGCGCTCGTGGTAATCGCGATTTTCGGCAGCGCCATTCGCGAAGCAATACGTCAGCTCCAAAATCGCATGGCTCCGTACATGCCGCTGTCGCAGATAGCCGCCGCACTTTTGCTCGTGGGGCTGATTAACGCCGTTAACACAGGCAACATCAATTCGGACCGCTCCACGTGGCTATTCGTCAGCCTGGTTTTTGCGGCAGGTGCCCTTCGCTCGAATCAAAAATCCCGGGCGCAGATCCTCGTCTCGGCACTGGTCGAAAGCTAATGGCCGCCACAGCCCAAATCGCCCATCCGCTGGCAGCGCAGACGCACAAACGTCCAGCGGTCATTTGCCACGTCACCGTCGCGCATTCGCAGCTCAAAAGTCGCTCATTCCATCGCCAACTTCTACCGCTCTCCGGACTGGGATACGAAGTTCGGTATCTTGCGCCCATCCAGCAATCTGATCTGAATAGCTCCGTTCAATTCATCAATCTTCCCTCGCGACGAGGCTTCTTACTCCGTTTGACGTGGTGGCCGCGGCTTCTCCGGCAACTACGTCGGCAGAGAGCCGGGCTTTATCACTTTCAGGATCCTCAACTTCTGCCGCTCGCATTCGTCCTGAAGCTCATTTTTCGCAAGCGCGTCGTGTACGACGCGTACGAGGATTTCCCTTCCATAGCGGCCGCGAAAGAGTCGATTCCAAAGATTGTCCGACCCGTAGCTGCGGCAACGGTGGCTTTTGCTGAGCGTTTGGCTGCGCGCATTTTCGACGCGGTCGTCACCGCCGACCCGATTACGATGCGGCGCTTCGGCCGCACGGGACCCAGCAAGAAGCTGGTCTTCTACAATTTCCCAAACCTCAATTTCTTTCCGGCTCCCCACCCTCGGCGCGCGCCGTTTGACCTCATCTATCGAGGTGGACTTTCCAGTCGCACTGGCACCTTCGTTCTGCTCGATGCACTCCAGCTTCTCGCGGTCAAGCGCCGCTCCCCGCGCCTGCTTCTTATCGGCTATTTCGATAATCCCGCCGCCGAAAAAGCGATGCGCGATTGCATTTCCCGTCTGGGCCTCGATCCGTTCGTGGAAATCCGCTGCCGCATCGACCACGAAGAAATGGCTGGCGCGCTAGACGAAGCACGAATCGGCTTGAGTCCTCTACTGGCAGTGCCCAAATTTCAAAAGAACATTCCGGTGAAGATTTTCGAGTATTGGGCCTGCGGCCTGCCTGCAGTGGCCACAGATCTTGCACCCATGCGCCCATTTTTCCGCCACGGCGACGCGGGTCTGCTTGTACAGCCCGGCAGCGCCACGGAACTGGCCGCCGCGATCGAGTGGCTTCTCGACAACCCTGACTCCGCCAGTCGCATGGGACGCCGCGGCCGCCAACTGATTACTCAGCGGTTCAATAACTCGGGAGAGGTCCACAAGCTGCGCAGGATATTCGAACGCATTGCTAGCCACTCCGAAGGAGGTCGCGCGGCGCCATGCTCGAACCTCTCGTAAGAAATAATCTTTCGCGTCTGCAGCGCTACTACGACGGCGCTCCTTCGCCGGCGCGCCATATGCTCGCCAGCGCGCGAGGCTGGTTGCTCACCCGCATTCGGTACTCACCGGAAACATTTTCATTTCTGCGTCAGCTGCACCGCAATGAATGCTGGACAACCGACCAAATACGCGACTTTCAACTCAGCGCTCTACACCGATCACTCGAACGCGCAGTTCGTACGGTGCCTTACTACGGCGGTTATCCTCGAACGGATATTCGTTCGTTTGACGACCTCCGGCGTTTGCCAGTTCTTACGCGCGAATCCGCCCTCGCAAATCAGGAACAACTTCTCGCCCGCGATATTCCTCCGCATCAGCGCATTCGCGCCGGGACCACCGGGACCACTGGTGCGAGTCTGAAGGTCGCTTACACCGAGCAGCTTGCCCGCGAAAATTGGGCCTTTTTGCTGCGCCAATGGAGGTGGGCTGGAGTCAGCCCCCGCTCACCTCGTATAACTTTTCAAGGCGCGCGCGTTGTTCCGGCCGCTCGGCGCGAACCGCCCTATTGGACGCACAATTTTCCCGAACGCCAAACGCTGGCCAGCATTTTTCATCTTTCCGAAGCCACTTCTGGCGCGTACTTGGATTTTTTGAGCCGGAATCGCGGAAAAGTGCTGGAAGGATTTCCCTCCGTCTTGGGAATCCTGGCCGACTTTGCGCAGGCGCGAGACTTGCATATTCCCATGCGCGCCGTGTTCACCAGCGGCGAACCTCTTTATCCTTCGCATCGCTCACAAATCGAGTCGGCGTTTGGAGCTCGTATTTTCGATACCTATGGCATGACGGAATATTGCGGTCTGATCCAGGAGTGTGAGGCCGGCCGGATGCATCTCGCTCCCGAGTATGGATTTCTTGAAATTCTAGACAATTCTGGTGATCCCGTGGCCGCTGGTGAAGAAGGCCACTTCGTATGGACCGGATTTTTGAATCGCGCCATGCCACTGATCCGCTATCGCATTGGTGATCGCGGACGCTGGGCAGAGGCCGATCCGTGCCCTTGCGGCCGCCTTTTTCCGGAGGTAGTCCCGACGATCACGCGCGAAAGCGATCTGCTTCGCTGCCCCGACGGTCGCATTTTTTCTCCGCGCGCCCTGAATCAGCTTCTCAAAGAGGCTACGTATCTGCGTTTTTGCCAGTTCGTTCACAATCGATCCGATCGCGTGGTCGTGCGCGCCGTATCTGTCGCGCGTGCGGGCGACACCTCAATCCAGTCCTGCGCCACGCAGGAGGTCATGCAAATCCGCGCGCGCGTGCAGCATCTGCTCGGCGAGGAAATCCGCGTGACGGTCGAGCTTGCGGCGGCTCCCGTTTCGCGCCCAGGCGGAAAAATTCCCCTCATCGTCAGCGAGTTCCGGCAATGAGAGCTACGCGACTAATTGTGAACGCCGACGACTTCGGCATGTGCCGCGGAATCTCGGACGGCATCATCACCGCCTACCGCTACGGATTTCTCACCAGCACGTCGATGATGCCCAATATGCCGGCCGCGGAATATGCACTCAGTCGCCTAATGGACTTCCCACGGTTGGCCGTCGGCGTTCATCTGAACATCTGCGCCGGACGGCCGATTCTCTCTCCCTCCGAAGTCCGTTCGCTCGTTGACGCAACGGGCCAATTTTATTCACCTCAGGTCATGATTCGTCGCCTTTGCACCGGCCGCGCACTGGGACGTGAAATCTGCGCTGAGTTTCGCGCCCAAATTCGCTGGATGAAAGACCGAGGCTTGCCTCCAACTCACGCGGATTCCCATCATCACATGCACCTCTACCCTGCCGCTGTGCTGCCGTTTGTTCGCGCCCTCAAAGCAGAGGGAGTGCTCTGCGCGCGCGCGCCCCGTTGCACAGTCTGGAACCGTAGCGCCGATAGCTCGCTGGCCGCCCGCCTCGGCGGCCCGCACGAAGGTTCGCTCGTTCGGTGCGTGGCCGTGCGCACCTATCGCAATGCTTTGCATTTGGGAGCCTTTCGCGGCCTCCGCATGCCCGCAAGCCGTCTTTCATTTCCGTCCCGCGCACGCCATGATATCGACGCCTTAGGTGATCAGTGGCTCGCGGCGCTTAGAACTCCACAACCAGGAACCTTTGAACTGACCTGTCATCCCGGGTTTTTCCAGCGGGGCTTTTCAGAAACCGACGCGATCCACGCACAGCGCGAACGCGAGCTTAACTGGCTCACGAGCTCCGACCTGCGTACGGCAATCGACCGCAGCGGAATCCACCTGATCACGTATCGTGACCTGGCCGACATCTGCGCCGAAGAGCCCGCATCTGAGCGGGAGCCGGCACTACCATGACCAACGGAGTCCACCCGCTTGTCCTGTTACTTTGTGCGGACCTCGCCTTAGTAACCTTTGTGTACTTCGGATACCCGCTGTTGCTATGGCTTCGCGTTATCGGGCGCCGCGAGCCTTTCAACCGCGCCCGCATCCATCCGCACGTGAGCATCATCGTCGCGGCCCACAACGAAGAGTCTTGCATCGAGGAAAAGCTTCTCAACCTCCTCGCACTGGACTACCCGCGCGAAAACGTCGAAATTCTGGTTGGTAGTGATGGTTCTTCCGACTACACCGAGGAAATCGTGCGCCGGTTCTCGGACGCAGCCGTCGGCCTAGTCTCGTTTCCGCAACAGCACGGAAAAAGCGCGATGCAAAATAGCCTCGTTGCCCTCGCAACCGGCGAAATTCTTGCCTTCACCGACGCTGACTGTCTTCTCCCGCCCGCCGCTCTCTCGCATCTGGTCGAAAACTTTGCCGACGCTAGAGTTGGTCTCGTCAGCGCCTGTCCGTGTTTCCGGAACGCCGCCGACTCCTCCGTCACCGAAAATGAAAGCCTTTACCTTCGCTATGAAACTTGGCTGCGCCGACGCGAAAGCGATCTCGGTTTACTCGCGATGGCTTCTGGATCGCTTTTCGCCATACGCCGCTCCCTCTGGCAGCCATTAGCGCCATATTTCGGCGACGACTTTGTCTTGCCGCTGCGCGTGCTCCGCGCCGGTATGCTCAATCGCATCGATTCCCGCGTGATCGTGTCCACGGACCTTTCGCAAACCGATCCAACTGCGATGCTCCGCATGAAATCCCGCGTCATCAGTAAGGACTTCCGCGCCTTGGTCGCCCATCGTGACCTGCTCAATCCATTTCGGGCCGGCGCTCAAGCACTCGCGCTTTGGTCGCACAAACTTCTTCGCTGGCTCGTTCCTTATTTTCTTTTCGTAATCTTCACGGCGAACGCACTCCTGCTCGCGCGCCTGCCATTTCGCGCGCTATTCGCGTTGCAGTTGGCTTTTTATTTGATTGCGTTGTTCGGCTTTTGCTTCGGCAATCGTCGCATCCATTTCGCGCTGTCCGTACCAATGTCTTTCTGCTTAGTTAATTTTGCGGCCCACGTTGGCGTTTTCAAGGCGCTCACTCGGCGGTCGTCCAGCGCATGGAAACCTGAGAGAACACCTTCGCTTGCTCCCAACTTTCGCTCCGTCGCGCCTTCGCGCGCCATCAAATGAACCAGCGCCAGGTGTTTCTCAACGCGCTGACTACTTCGGTCCAAGTTGTCGCCAGCGCCGCAATCCTTTTCTTTCTCTACCGTTTTCTGATCCGCGCTATCGGCATGGAGCGCCTCGGCATCTGGTCGCTCGTCCTCGCCACCACTTCGATCGTCGCGCTCGCACATCAAGGCTTCTCGACTAGCATCATCAAATTCGTCGCGAAATATTCCGCCCGAGGCGACTCCGCCCAGGTTTCCTTGCTCATTCAGACTGCTGTGCTGTCCGCAGCGCTCTCGGTCGCCCTGATCGCCTGCGGGCTCTATCCGATGGCGCGCTGGGCGCTCGCGCTCGTCGTCCCGCGCGGCAGCCTCATTGAGGCGTTGGCGATTCTTCCGTTCGCTCTTGTTTCGCTTTGGTGCAACATCATGCAAGGCATTCTCCAGGCCGGCCTCGCCGGCCACCAATGGATCGCGCTTTGCAATTACGTTGAACTCGCCGGCTCTTTTTCTTATCTTCTGCTCGCCTTCGCCCTCGTCCCCAGCCACGGATTGCTCGGACTCGCATTCGCTCAAGCGCTCCAAGCAGCATTGTTCGTTGCGCTCACCTGGTCGCTTCTCCGCCGGAAAATACCCACGCTCCCCTTGCTTCCGCGCCGATGGAATCTAGGAATCTTTCGCGAAATCGCCGCCTATGGGCTTCACTTCCAAATCATCACCGCAGGCCAATCTCTTCGCGAACCGGTTACCAAAGCCTTGGTCGCGAAATTCGGCGGCTTGGCGATGACCGGATTTTACGACCTCGCCTCTCGCTGCGTCGTCACTGTTCGCGAACTCATCGTGCAGGCCAATCAAGTTCTAGTTCCCGCCGTCTCGCACCTGCAGGAACGAGACCCCGATTCTCTTCCCGCAATCTACCGCGAGTCCTATCGCCTCGTATTCTTCTTCGCCGTCCCCACGTTCGCTGCACTCGCCGTTCTCGCCCCAGCCATTTCGCGCATTTGGATCGGGCGCTACGAGCCACTCTTCATCGAGTTCGTCGCCATTCTCGCCATCGGATGGCTCATCAATATTCTCGCCAATCCCGCATACGTTCTTGATCTCGGTACCGGCGTTCTTCGCCCTGTTACCATCGGTTGCATCTTCACCGCGATCCTCAACGCTGGTCTCGGCAGCCTCGCCGGACACTTCTTTGGCGGCTCTGCCGTGGTGCCCGCTTCGGCATTTTCATTGGCCTGCGGCTACACTTTCATTCTCGCCACATATCACGTCGAAAATCACATCGCGTTCGCCGCATTGCTTCCGCCCGAAAGCCGCACCCTTCTTGTGTGCTCGATATGCTGCGCCGCAATTTTCATTCCTGTCGCTTTCTCTGAGAGGTTTCGGTCGCTATCGATTGCAACCACGTATCCCCTGGTTTCAGCTTGTCTCGTCGTTCTGCTCGTGGTCGTCTGGCGACACCCACTTCGCAAGCGCTTAATTCGCTGGGCATTTGCTCGCGCTACTACGGCAGCGCCAGCCGAGGCCCCATGAACCACTCATCTCTCGTCATCTGGAGGTCGTCGCAACCTGCGGACATTGCCGCTCGCGTTGCTGTGGCCGGAGATTTTCTGCCCGCAGGAACGCTCTCTCTTCCCGCGGGCGGCTGGCCGGAAGCCGCGCGCGGCATCGAATGCGTCTTTCGCGACGTCGACATCTCGTTCGCAAATCTCGAATGCCCGCTCGATACGGAAGGCCTCGACAGCCGTCCGCTCGGCGGCATCGGACAAATTGTTTCCTCCCCTTCCTCTTCGCTTGAATATCTCAAGGCGGTCCACTCGCTAGCGATCGGAATCGCGAACAATCACTCCTACGACTTCGGCCCGCCTGGAGTCGAGCGCACCCGCGCGGCTCTCATCGCCCGCAATTTCATTCCTCTCGGAGCCGGACGAACCCTGCGCGAAGAACCCGAGGTCTTCGTCTGGCAAGGTCCGGCTGATGTTCGCGTGGGGTTTTGGGCTGCGGCTCGAGCCTCCCGCGACCTAGCCGCGCGCCGCAACGCGGGCGTCGAACCCGCAACCACCACGCGCGCGCGCTTTGCGTCCGCAGCCCTGAAGTCCCAAGGCGCAACTTATTCCGTCGCGCTTCTACACTGCGGCTGTTTGAGAACCAACCGCCCAGATCCCAGCGACGCTGCGTTGGTTGATGCGATCGCCTCTAGTGGTTTCGATCTCGTCGCCGCGTCGCATTCTCATCGGATCAGCGGCTCGCGGAAACTTTCAGCCGGCGACTCCACTCCCGCATTTTGCTTTTATGGCCTCGGTAGCCTCGTCTCGGGATATATCGCTTCGGACCTCGAACGCGAGGGTTTGGTAATCGTTGCAGGATTTCGCGCCGATGGCGCGCTGGCATCCATCGAAGTCCGCCCAGTGTGGCTCGCGCACCCTGGCTTCGCCGAGCATTCGCCAGAAAAGGCCAGCGCGATCCTTGATCGTTTTCTCGATCTCACCGACGAAATTTCCAATGGCTCCTCAGGCCGTCGCTTCTACGAGGACGTTTCTCCTAGCGTCGTTCCCTTGTACGCCCGGGATCTCCGCGCCGCCTTCCGCCAATCTGGCGTGATCGGCTTGGCTCGCAAAGCAAGACGCATCCGCGTCCGCCACTTGCGCCGTTTGATTCACGGGGTCATGCCGTGATTCCCCCGCTCGCGGCGGTCGCCCTTATCTCATTCTCCGTCTGCGTCGCGCTCGTGCCGGTGGTTCGTATGCTGTGTCTGCGCTTCGGCGCCGTCGATAATCCCGGCCCGCTCAAAATCCACACTCGTCCTGTGCC
Source organism: Candidatus Acidiferrales bacterium (assembly GCA_050747045.1). GTDB lineage: Bacteria > Acidobacteriota > Terriglobia > Acidiferrales > UBA7541 > Palsa-295. The sequence goes on from JBOGNC010000026.1 coordinate 13,957, forward strand.
GCGTCTTGGCGGCCTTGCCGTCGTCGTGTCGATCATTGCGGGCATATTCTTTTGCTGCCGCCAGCCTCCGAGCGCCATCGCATATTTTTTGGCCGCACTCAGCATCATCTGGATCGCGGGCTTCGCCGACGATTTGCGCGATATTTCTCCCCTCGCGCGAATCGCGGCTCAAACCTTTTCGGGTGTCTTGCTCTGGCTCGGCGGATGGAGATTCTTGCCAGAAATAGTGTCGCCGAAATTCGGCGGTCTGAGCGCGATTCTGGCTTGCGGGCTCGTGGTCGCTGTCGCCAACGGATTTAATTTCCTGGATGGTACGGACGGTCTTGCCGCGGGTGTTGCGGCCATCGTTGGCGCAAGCTACCTGGCGATATCGTTCGGGATGGCGATCGCTCCAATCACCTTATCTGTGGCGGCCGGCCTTGCCGGCTCATGCGTCGCATTTTTGGTTTTCAATTCTCCGCGCGCCTCCATTTTCCTCGGCGACTCAGGAAGCACTGCCCTCGGATTCTGTGTCGCATTTCTCGCCCTCAATTCAACTCACGCGATCCACCCCGCCGAAGCTATCCAGTTCGCGCCGCTGCTCATCGCGGCACTGCCACTACTGGACGCAGCGCTCGCCCTTACCCGCCGCCTGCGTCGCAAAGCCTCACCGCTCCTTGGTGATCGGCGTCACATTTACGACTTACTGATGATCGAACGTGGCTGGTCTCCGCGCCGCGTCGTCTTCGTGGCGTACGCCATCACCGCTTCCCTGGCCGTGGTGGCCTGGTTCGGTCAGCAGTACGGATTGCGTGGATTCTTGGTTCTTTCCGGTCTAAGTCTGGCGGGACTTCTAATTCCTGCGATCCGATTGGGTTGCCTGCGCGCCGAGCAACCGCCAACCACTTTGCAAGGGCCAGGTATTAAACAAAACCGCGCGCATCTCTCTAGCTTCCGATAATAAAAGCTCGCGTAGTTCGTCGCGTGCGCTCTTCCGCGCGAGATTCTTTCTGAATGCTTCCCGAATGTACCAGCAATTTGCGTAGTTTCGCGCGTTCCTCAAGATCGATTTCGACCACTTCGAATGCGCGCGCTTGAGTATTCGCGTCGCGAACGATCGACTGTGCCTTCACCGCGTTGATCGTCCCGTTCATTCTCAGCTCAACCACGCTGCCGGGATGCAGATTCTGGTGGCACACGGCCACTCCTCCGCCCAGCGCCATCTCCGGAATTTCCAGACGGCAATTCTCTTTCAAGTTGATGGTCACCGCGGTCACGGGCTTTTCGAGACGCAGCCGAGGATATCGCCGCTGCCGAATCGCGGGCGACTCCGGATCGCTGTCCAAAATATCGATGGAAAGTTCCGCCACGTTCAGCCCGCTACGAGGCAGAAAATCGCGCCCCCAGTCCGGATCGATCTTATCCATCGCCTGCGCCGAAACCACGCGAAGTTCCGACGGAAATGACCAGCGCCAAGCTTTCCGGGTTTCGGCGATCCTGCGCAAAATCGTTTCGCTCCCCGCCGTTCGTAGCCGCCCCAGCGCCTCGATCGCCTTTAACCGCAAATATTCGGTTGAATCTCTCGGAATGTCGCCCTCCGCGATTCGCAGCAAGCGCATCTCCGCCAGCTTTTCCCCGGCCATCCCGATTTCGTCCACCGCCAGGGGACGGATCAGCGAGTCCAGCGAATCGAAAAGCATCAGCAAGAGCCGCCCGCGCTCCGCTGCGCCGCTCGACGCAATCTGCCGCACCACGCGATCGTGCGCCGCCCTTTTCCACTCTCTCATTCGCTCCGGCAGTCTCCGCTCGAGCTCTTCCATATCCATGCGGGCCAGAATTCCGATCGTGTCGATTGCCTGGTTCGAATGTCCTTCGCTCAACTGCTCGCGCAGATGTTCCAAGCCCTCGGCGCCCAATATTTCCTGCATCGACACCAGAAGCTCACAGTCCTGCCGGAAGCCCACTCTGCTGAAGCGCGCGGCAATGTGCTCCGCCGATGGCTTCGGCATGCGCCGCAGCAAGTCCTTCAACCCGTTCGGAATCTCGCCGGAACGCACCGACTCGTCGATGAACTCCGGTAGCTTGTCCTCCACGGCGATGCGCGGCCGCAGGCTCTTTCCGCCGCCCGGCCGCTCTTGTTCCACGTACTCAATCATTTCCACGGACCGCTGAATGGCACCGTAAGACCGCTTTTTCGCCGCCTCCTGCCCGAAGCGGACGAACGCCGCTCCCAGCGCGCTTTGCAATTCGGAATTTCGCTCCGCAGCCAGCTGCAATCCAACCTCGCGAATCGTTTCGGAGAATATCTTTTCGTCGCTCTCGGCGTACATTGGCGCGAGTTCCGCCAGTCCCAGGGCCGTTTGTTTTCGCGCTTCCTCATTCTTGTTGTGAATGCAGCTCGCGTAATTTTTTAGAATGCTTTCAGCCTCTTCCGTCTTGCCCTCTTTGAGCAAGCTTTCCACGTACTCCCGCACTTTTGCCGCTGGCACGCACCACGCGTCACCAGACGCCAGCACTCCCTTGCGCTTCTCTGCTGGAACCTGCGACCAGAATTCCCGCGCCAGCACGTCCGTATGCGATTGCACCGGAATTCCGGCTCGCACCAGCTTTTCTTCGTACACGCCGACAATCTTTCGCAGCCCATCCAGCTCCAAGCCCAGTTCGTCCAGAACCTGCCGAACGGCGTTCACCTTCACGTCGCCTCGCTCAAAGCTTTCCAGCGCGAAGCGCACCGCAATGTGCTCCGCCAACTTCAGCAATACCGGTCGATCAGACTCCTGCGAAGGAGCTTGTGCGGCCAGCGCACTAAGCGCCTGGCTCACTGTAAATCGTGCGCGCCTTGGCAACGACGAGAGTCGCGACTGAAATGCTGACGGATCGAGCTTGTCACTGGCGGCATCGTTCGTGCGAGCGATTTGTGCCAGCACTTGCAATATGCCCTGCAGTTCATCTTGTTGCAGCGACATCAGGCCAGTTTCTACTGCCAGCGAACCCCTCCCCGCATTCCGCGCTGGTCGGGCAACGCGTATGCCCGAAGACGAGTGTACCCAGCGGCTCAGAGGCCCGTTCGGTGCATCCGCGCCCTGGCCATTGCTTGCGAGCCAGCCATGCGCACCACCCGCTTGTCCAGCATCCGAACCGTCTCCCGTCCCGGCCCCGCCATTTACAACTCCGGAACCGTTACCCGCGCCTGCATGTGGGCCACCTGGACCTGCCGTCCAGCCTCCACGCGAAACTGATTCCGCTGCCACGCCGCTTGCGGGCTGATCTGCCGAAAAATGGCCTTTGAGCCAGAATCCTCCGGAACTCGGTTCCAGCGGCACGGCCGCTTGGCCGCTGTTCACAATATTCCAGCCACCCGATCCTTGTACTGCCGTGACCGGCCGCTCGGTCGACTGGGCTCCGCCTGAAGCTCCCGAAGTCTGCCGATTTCCCGAACCGCCAGCCCCGGTCGGACCCGAGAATTGCGGACCCTCCAGCGCGTCCGCTAAACTGCCTCCGGCGTAAGCGCCAGTGTACCCGCCCGCGCTGTTGCCCTGCCCATCTCCCGAGCCAACGTGCCCCGGCCCTGCTCCTCCGGGCGCACCGTTGCCACTTCCTTGCCGGCCCCGGTCTCCACCCGCTGCGTCGCCGCCGCCTGCCGGTCCGCCGCCTGCCGGAAATCCGCTTCCGCCTCCAGTGCCGTACCCGTATCTCCCGCCGTGACCAGATCCGCCGCCGGGTCCGAAACCGCCGACGCCACCCGATCCACCATTTCCCGGACCACCGTTCCCGGTTCCCGCTACTCCGCGTCCCTTCGTGCCTTCGGCCGCCACAATCAGCTGCAGTAGTTTTTCGGGATCGTTCAGCAGTGCGTCAGTCTGTTCTGCGTTCATTCCCAGCGTGCGCGCCGCCAGTTGCGCTGCCACGGTGGTCTTGGCCACTGCTGAATCCGCTGGCACAAAACAAACTTCGTTCACGTGAATGTGCGGATCGCCTTCCAGCGCGGCTTTCATCTGCTCCGCAAGCTGCGCCGGTTTCGACCCGGAGCCCGAAGGAAATCCTCGAACGAAACGCGCCAGGCTGGCCTGTGTAACCCTCGGCGAAAAGTGAATGCTGGCGATGCCTGAGGAGGAAAGCATCTGCGCGAAGCTCTTCTCGGAAGTCCCGGACTCCAGCGGGCTTCCGTCCACCAGAAGCTGGTCGGCCGAAACAGCCAGCAACAGTCCAGCCTCATCGTCCGAGCCCAGCGCGGTGCGCAACTCGCTCCAAGCCGTCTCGTACTGTTTCGCGGTCCGCGGGTGCCCAAACTCGTACATGCGGGCAAACTTGAGCAAGATGTTGAGGCTGCGGACAAAGCCGCGCGCTGCTGCCGCTCGTGCTCGGATGTTGTCAGCCATAGTGGATGGCGGGCAGACCCGCCTGTGACTCACACTATGAACGTCGGGTAGACGACCGGCAATGGTACTCGTGTCCTCTTGGGCACTCCCGGGGGGGTCCTACGGCGTTGATAGACCGGAAGTTCTGGTACCGGGGCGGCCAGCGATAGACGCGGATGTGGAAATGTGCGAGTCGAGCTTCTTGACGTGATCGAGAATCGCTTTTGCGCCCAGATTTCGCAATAGAACTTCGCGCGCCCGGCTACGTTCGATCTCGCGGGAAACGATTCCAATGAATGGGATGCCGGCTGACCGGGCGGCAAGCGCGTCGTCCACGTTGTCTCCCACGTACACCGCTTTGGCAGGGTCGCGGCCCCTCAGGATTGCCAGCAAGCCTTCAGGGTCGGGCTTGTGCTTGGTAACGTCTTCCGCCGTTACGATATGGCCGAAGAAGTCGCGCACTCCGCAGCATTCAAGCGTGTGATCCAATTCCTGCCGCACGCGGCCGGTGAAAATCGCGAGTTCCGCGCGAGCCGCCAGACGGCCCAATTGCGGTTTCGGCAAGAGCCACTTTTCGCGCTCCACGTTGCCGCGGTTTCCGTTCGTACCCCAATAGAGCTCCACGAACTTTCGCTTTACCTCAGCGTATTCAAATTTCCCGCCGAGCGACTGCACCCAGGCAGTCGAAAGTTTCCAGTCGTCGTTGTAGCCGGATTGGTTCTTCCATTTCTGCAGCTCGTGCGTCGTGACGCGCTTGTTCGTAAAAAAGCGTACCGTCTCGAGCGTGGTCCGGTGGAACGATCCGCGAACGTCCACCAGCACACCATCCACATCAAAGATGATCACTTCGGGCTGAAACATCTGGAGATTTTTCTTTCGCGGCACTTTGGTATTGGCGCTCTGGAAATCAGGAATTCGATTCGTCCGGATTCTTCGCCGATTCATCGCCTGGTTGTTGATTCGGCGATTCCGGCTCGGGGCTTTGCGCAGCTTCATCGCTGGAATCTCCCGAATCCGAGGACGATCCTTCTCCAGGCACGTCAGGAGAAGTGCTCGTCGCGATTCCGGCTTCGGGCTCCGCGGCGGACGGCGCAATTGCGGGCTCTTCAATCAGTTCTGCCGTGGGTTCACTCTTTGTTGCGACCGAAGCCGGGTTGCCTTCGGCTGGGGCAGACACTGATTTCAGCGCCTCGAGGCGCTTTGCCAGCACTTCCGCCAATAAATCGATCACTAATTTGGCGCCGCTGCCGTCAGGGTCTTTGGCCGGATTGTAGGCGGAGACTTCGATCGCGGCCAGATGCGGCTGCGTGGCAAAGACCTCCAGCGCGGCGCGAGCATCTTCGAGACTCAGCCCGTCGTCTGCCGGATTATTCGTGGCCTCGAATCCGCTGATCACGTTCACGTCGAAATGCAGCACGAATTCGTTCTTCTCTCCGTGGATGCGCTCGATCGCGATACGCGCCGCGGCTGCCGCGCCGGTCCGCTGGATGTCCGCCGCGAGATAGCGACGCAAGGTGCTGCGTTCGAGCAGCTCCTGCTCGGCCGGATCGAGGCGCGCGACGCCGAAAAGCACCACTTCCGGATCGCGGACCAATGGAGGCTCGCTCCAGAACCGAACCAGCTCCGCGGCGCCGCGTCCAGTAACGTGCGAAATCACCATTCCGTCTACGGAACCCGATGAAGTGGTCGCCGGAGTGTTCATATCGGCGTCACGATCCATGTAGATCAGTCCGACGTTGCGAAAGTAGCGCCGCACGCCGGCAATGGTGGCAAGCACGACGGAAGAATCGCCGCTCAGAATCAACGGCAGCGCCGCCGCTTTCACCGCTAGCTCCACGCGAGGTTTTAGCGCACTGAGAGATGCGAGAACGCCGGAAATGTTTCTCGCGCGAGGACTTTCTTCATCTGGTCTGGAAAGCTGAACGGGATCGTCGCCGAAATCTTCGACTTCGTAGCCAATAGAGCGGAGACGATCAAGGAGGCCAGCGGAGCGGAGCGCGGCGGGAGCGCCTTCGTGGCCCGGCGACATGGCAGCCGCACTGGTGGGCGATCCTAAGACGATAATTTTGCTTGGCTGGCGGACGATTTTGACCGCCACTCACACGCTCCTTTTGTAAGTTACGCCAGCGCCGGACGATTGGCAGTTCAATTTGCGGCCCTTCCCTGGCGCGCCGCGGCCAGCTCCGGCGGAAGAGTGAACCGCACATCCTCACGAATCAGGTCCAGATCGCGATGATTGGTAAAGCCGAAGTTCGAAAGCCGTTGGCTCACTTGCTCGACCAGAATTTCCGGCGCCGATGCCCCGGCGGTGAGCCCCAGCGTCTTTACGTTGGCGAGTGAAGTGGCGTCTATGTCGTTGGCATCTTCGATCAGGCGCGCCGCGACTCCAGCGCGCTGTGCTACTTCGACAAGCCGGTTGGAATTCGAGCTGTTCGCAGAGCCAACAACGAGAATCAGTTCGACTTCGCGCGTCAGCGCTTCGACGGCTTCCTGTCGGTTTTGCGTGGCGTAGCAGATGTCGTCCGACGCGGGGCCGACGATTTCTGGAAAACGCTGGCGCAAGCGGGCGACGATTTCCTGCGTGTCGTAGAGCGAAAGGGTGGTCTGCGTGAGAAATGCCAGGCGTCTGGGATCGGGAACCTGCAATTTATCCACTTCCTCGACGCTGCCGACGACAACGGTCTGTTGCGGCGCTTCGCCGGATGTGCCGACGATTTCCTGGTGATCGCGATGGCCGATCAAGATCAGTGTGCGGCCTTCACGCGCGAATTTCAGCGCCTCGAGATGGACTTTGGTGACTAAGGGGCAAGTGGCGTCGATGACTTTCAGATTACGATCCTTGGCTTCGGCGCGGACGCGCGGCGGAACGCCATGCGCGCTAAAAACCAGCACCGAGCCGATCGGGACTTCTCCGATGGCTTCGACGAAGATCGCGCCGCGGCGGCGCAACTGGTCCACGACGTAACGGTTATGGACGATTTCGTGATGCACGTACACCGGCCGGCCGAACGTCTCCAGCGCCAGCTCAACGATGTCGACGGCGCGCACCACACCGGCACAGAATCCTCGCGGCCGAACACGGACCAGCGTCTTCGCTCCGTTGTTCGATCCCTGTATGTTCGTGAGTGTCAAGGTCTTCTCCGCAAACTATTACATCTTACCTGAACAGGCAGGTTGCCGCCAACCCGTTCGCGCGAGCGGTGTGTAATTTTCACCCTAATTGCCACGAGCGAAGCTAAATCTTCAGCCCCGAGCAAAATCGTTGCCCGGACAATCATCGGCGCACCTGCGGGATTGCGGAACGCGACTGCGCCCGAACGAGTCGCTGGCTGAGCTCGTCGAGGCTGGTGACGAACCAGAAGTCTTTGCCACGATTGGCCTCGAGAACGAAATCTCGAAAGGAATCGCCACCTGCGACGCACTGCGAGATATCGCAGATGAAGGCGGTGCGCATGCCGTATGCTACGAACTTTGAGACGACTTCGCCGGCGACTCCGGTGCGGAGCCGGAAGAAATCATCGTCCAGCCGTGCGACGGGAATCGCCAGCCATGGGACGGATTGCGCGAAGGCCTCGCTCACCACGTATGTAGCATCGCGGGTGGTGCGAATCTGTGGCCCTTCCGCCGCGAGTTCGAATACGCGAACGCCGTGGAGTTCGTGGGTGTCGGACATGTTAGTGTGACGCGCCCAGTCTCGGGTAGTTGCATACTCGATTCTTTGTTTTCAATAACTTAGACCTGATTCTACTCGATCGGCAGTCTCGGGTAGAAATTGCGCTCGGGAGGGCGTGGAAGCGCGCGGCAGAGATTCGTCGCGGCGGGAAATGCTGCGAAGTACGCGCCTGAAGATCGCAGGCGCCTTGCATACGCAACCTCCCACGGGCCGCAAAAGCGACCCAAGTCATGGTACATGACCTTAGATCATACGTCAAGGTGAAATAGGGGAGCGCCCGTGGCCGGCGATAAAACTACAGAAATCCGCAATTTTCAAACGTAGAAAAGCTTAAGTGCAATGCGAGGATTAAGAGCAAATGTCGCCGCCCCCCCAAGTGCATAGATCGCGTTCGCGCCGGCAAACGTTGAGCCCTTCGGTCATATGCCGCCGCGACCGCTACCGACTGGACTACATGAGGAGAATGCGGTGCAGGGGAACCCATCCTAGACCGCGTCTCCTGAGGTCTCATTTATCGTTGGACTCGTGGCGGCGCTCCGCGTGCGGCGAAGCGCAGGCGAAATTCGCCGCGTCATTTGTGGCTCCCGATCCGCTGTAGCGGGTTTGCAGTGGAAACGCGCAGATTGGCCGCGTGCCGCTGGCGGGAAAATTCTTCGCCACGCGCGGATCGAAGGGCGCGCCAGCGGGAAATGGCGAGGAAGCGTTTTTGTTCGCAGCAATAATCTTCTCGGGCGCCGTTCCTTGTTCCACCCAACCGGTGATGGCGCTCAGCAGGTTGGAGTTAAAGCTGGTCGTTGCCGGCCCTCCGCCGCAATGCGCCATGTTTGGGATCATAAACAGCCGGGCAAAATCCCGCGCATCCTTGGTCTTTTTTTCAAGCGACTTGTAATAGGAAACCAGATCGACGCCGGAAAAAATTCCGTCGTTCACCGAGTCGTACATTATCAATTTCCCGCCGCGGTTGCGGAATGCCTTCAGTGAAGGGGACGGTCCCGAAGGCGTTCCGGTCATGAACTCCATCGCGCTTTCCGGATATTCCGCAGTTTTCGCGTAAATCTTTGGCCCGTCCGTATCGAAGTTGTAATGGAATAGGAACGCTTCCTGCCCCTGGGGTCCGGATACCGGCGTGACTGCGGGAGGAGTGGTAAAAATCATGGGCACGGCGCCGGCGCCCAAAGTCAAATTAATGGCGCTGTTGGCCTTTGGCGCGCCGAAACCGGCGACATTCCACATCGCCCATCCGCCGCCAGCGGCCGCCGGCGGATCCCAAATGCCCGCGTCCCAATACCAGCTCGAATAAAGCGTCCGCCCTTGAGAATTTTTCGGACCCGCATAGATTCTCTTGAGCGCGTCCACCTGTGCGGATGTAAGGCACTGCCCTCCGTGCGGGGTATTTCCATGTGCTCCGCCAGCTTTACATGTGAAAGCATCGAGCACGGGATAAACCAGCTTGTCGGAGCAGCCACTGTAGTCGTCGATGATTCCGTCAACCAATCCATCGAGTTTGTCGCAGGCGCTGAGGATCGCGGCGGAAGCTACCTCCAAATCCCGCGAGGGAAACGTCGGAGGCAGGTAAGGCTGGCCGTTCACGTCCGTCGAGGTTGCCAGCGGCGCAAGCTGCTGCTCATTCCACGCTTCGGCGACGGCCGCCCGCGGTAAGTCGAATCCTGGGTTTCCCGCCACCAGGCCGTTGAACATCTCCGGGTCGCGCTCCGCGGCTACCATGGCGTCGCGCCCGCCGTTGGAGCAGCCGACCAAATACGAATACTGCGGAACCCTCCCGTAATAGCGGGAAATGATCTGCTTGGAAACCTTGGTTGTCTGCGCGATGCCGTTGTAGCCGAAGTCGATTCGCGCCTGCTCGTCGATGCCGAAATGCGCCGAGCCTCCCGCCTTCGGGTCGTCATCTATCCAGCCCAGCGCCGGGTTTCCCGGGGCGTTTTCGTGCCCGCCGTCATCGGCCGCAACGGCCCATCCCTCGTTCAACTCTTGTCCCAGGCTCCCTTGCGGATTCCTGATCGATCCGTCGATTCCTCCTCCGCCCTGCATTTCGAAGCGCCCGATCCAGCTGTCCGGCAGATTCAGCTCGAATCCAATGCCGTAGGTGAAATGATCCGGGTCTTGCGTGCTGGTCCGCTGATCGATGACTCCAATCACGTGGCAGTAGTTTCCCTCGGCGGCTTTGGTCTCGGCGGCGGCGATGATGCGCGTGTTCGCGAGCTTGAGGCCCGTCAAATCAGCGCATTTCATTACTTGCGTAGCGCTCGGCGCCGCGGCACAACGTGCGCTGAACGCCATCACGAGCAGCGTGCTCGCAGCCGTACCAATTATCATGCGGTTCCAAAGTCTTTCTGGCTCGGCCACGCGACGCCTCATCGAATCCTCCTGTGCGAAAGCTTTCCATACCTCTACCGCCAAAGCCCGCTTGGCACCGAGAAGTGGGCGCGCCCGTAGGCAGAAACTGCTCGAAGCCCGCAGTCGGGCACGATACATCGCTCCTGCTCTTTCACACAACGAATTTGTCTCCAGCGCACGTCGCGGCGCTGAAAGAAAATGCAGATGCCCACTCCAGTTCGCGGACAACAGGCAACCGGGCTCGGATCACAACATTCCTAATTTAAGCTGCCGGTGCTGACTTGACACTTTGCGAGGCGAGACCGTAGCATCAAATGCGCCCCTGCGCGCGAGCGCGCCGGGGACCCCGTAACGTGCGCGTGCCGGCGTAGCTCAGTGGCAGAGCGAGGGTCTCATAATCCCTAGGCCGTGGGTTCGATTCCCCCCGCCGGCACCAATTTTAACTTTGTTGGTTTCAAGAAATTCCACGGAATTCGGCCTCCGCCGCCGAGCGCTGTTAGAGTCCACACCGACACAGTTTACTCGCGCCCTCGCGACGCCGGCATCGCTAGTGCGTCAATCAGGAGTTGCGATGCCCTAGTGGCCGCCTGACGTGCTCGATGATTCTGATCCGTCATCGCCTGTATTCGCGGGAATCATCGATACGACCTCATAAGCGCGCCTTTTCTTAAGGCCGTCGTCCGGAAAGCTGAGGATCATGCAATTCTTTTTGATTTTAAACACGCCTTCATGACCGACGGGCAAAATGACCGCGTGCTTGAGATTCAGCGGACGAATTTCGTAATCCATCTGGTCGGTGCGCAGCAGATACTCCGGACATAGCTTTTCGTCGGAATTCACATGCGTAATCCCGGCGGATGCCCACAGCGTACCGAGCCCGCTCAATCCTCTCTCCTTTGCCCCGCACGGCACCGCGTCCATTTTTTCCAACATGCCCCGTTCAGGCTTCTTCTTGCTTTTGGCACTTAGAGGAGCAACGGCAGCGAGGACAATCGCTAGAATGACTGAAATTTTGATCTTCATAATGGCTGCCTCCCAAGGAACTCTTTACGTGAGCCAGGTTCGTCCGCGTTTCCAAACGCACGCCAGCGGGAAAGCCGGACGACTCGGCCCTCCCGCAAGGCGCGCATGGGTCACAGCTTTGGTTTAGGTTGATGCGTCCGGTCGGAGGAATTCGGCGCGCCCGTCGGCGAAACGCCGGGGGTGTGCGTCGAACCGGTGGCCGAAGCGCCCGTAGACACTCCAGAACCATTTACGTTCGTGGTTGTTCCGACAGCGCCTTTGATGCCGTTGGTAAACTGCCGCGATCCCTTAACGAAACCATCGGGATCATGCATCAGGTCGCCTCGTACATCCGGATGGGAGTGGAGGTAGTCGTTCAGCTCGGGGTGGTTCTCGACGTATTCCCGGTTCTTAACCAGCGACGGATTCTTCGACATGTCGTCTGAAATGCCCGAATGGCCGCCGAGGAATTGTCCGAAACTGGCCATGTGCTGATGAGCCGCGTCACGATTGCGCCAGTTCTCGGCGGCGTCGAAGCGATCTTCCCGATGCATGAGCGCGTTCGGGTCCTGCCTGACTTCGTCACGGACACCCGGGTTATCCCGCAAGTAATCCCGCAAAGCCGGATGGTTTTGCGCGAACTCCCGGTTTTGTAGCAGCGAGGGATCTTTGCGGACTTGCTCGGCGATTTCGCGGTGGCTATCTAGAAATCGGTCGAATTGCGCCACGTCCTGACGGTTGTCTCGATCCTGAACATTTTCAGTTCGATTGTACTGTTCTTCCTGCCGCATGAGTGCATTCGGGTGCTGGTTGAATCGGTCGCGAACTCCTGGATTGTCGCGCAGGAAGCCTTGCAGCTCAGGATGGTTCCGAACGAAGTCGTGGTT
>JBOGNC010000027.1:0-26121 GCA_050747045.1 Candidatus Acidiferrales bacterium
TCCAATGCGTAGTCGAAATTCACGCGCTCGGGTGATTTAGCCGAATAGACTGGCACGACTACAGCAGCAAACGCGGCAATACCGACGGCCAGCAGCGGAGACCAACGCAGCGCAAGACCTCCAATACCCGGAGCCTGCTGAAAGTCGGCGCACAAGGGTAGTAAAGGTGTGACTAGCAGCACGACAGCAAGCGTGATTCCTACAAATGCCTGATTGCCCACGGCGCGATAGAGCAACAAGATCAGCGGAGCTTGCACAATGGCCGACGCGGCCAACGGCAGAATCACGGCAAGATCGCGGGTCCAAGCCTGGTCACCGTCACCGGGATCGAACACGGCGGGCAAGCCGGCTAGCGCGGCCGCGATTGTTGGTACCAGCACAACGTAGCTGAACCCGGGAATTCCGGCGCCAATCACAATCGAGAGAATCGCGCCCCATCCCCACGCGCCAGCCCACAATCCCCAAAATCCCGCGCCGCGGGCAAGAATCGAACCGCAGCCCACGACGATGCCCACAGCCAGCAACGCGAAGGCAATTACTGCGGGAAGCGGGTGAGCGACCCACTGTACGGGTGTAGCTCCGACAAACGCGAGGATCATACGGAGGACCAATCCCGCAATTCCTGCCACCACAAGAATCGCTATCCAGCCGATCAGCCCCCAAAGCAATTGCCGCAAAACCAAGCGGCGCTTGTATGTAAGCCATGCAATCTGGCCGAGCAACAGGAAAGCGGCAAGACTCGCGAGCGCAAGAGTCCAATTGCCGGGCCAATGAAGAATTTTACGGCCGAAGAGATCGAAATAGACGGCGTCGGCATCGGGACGGGAGGGGAAATTGGCGTTGGCCAACGCTACGACGGATGCGAGGCCGTTCGAGCCCTCGTCTTGAAGGCTTGCGATACTCACGTTTGCGGAGTTGTCGAGCGGCGTGTGGTAGAGAGCCACGCGACCGATGAAGGCGAAGTTCAGGCCCTGGTAGCCGGCGTCCTTGAAAACCGTGAAATCGGTATCGTTCGGAAGCAGCTTGTAAATTGTGTAGAAAACGGAGCTGGTGAGGTGGCGAGTGGCATTGCGTGCAAAGAGCCGCAGCGCCCAATCGTTGTCGCTGCCCGTTTCGAACATCAGCACTGGCCCGGATGCGCCTCGATTATCGAGATTGACGTCCGCGCGGACCTGCTTCGCCCATGGATCGGAATCCACAAAAGCGCGTGCACCGAGCAAACCGGCCTCTTCTCCTTCGTCGAACAAGAAGATGACCGAGTGACGTGGAACCGGCATTGACTTCAGGGCCCGCGCAATTTCAAGAATGGAAGCGACGCCGACGCCGTCATCGGAGTCGCCGGGCCCGGCCGGGACGGAATCGTAATGCGCGGAAAGAAGCACGGCCTCGCCGGGTTCGCGGCCGTCGAGCCGCGCCAAAACGTTATTCACGGTAGCGCAAACGCCGACGTCACTGCATTGAAAGGAGGTATGCACGACCGGCTGGTACCCGAGCCGGTTGAGTTCCGCGAGGATGCGCACGCGAACGGCGTCGTTCGCGACGCTGCCGATTGGGTGTGGCGAATCGTCAGGCAGAACGCGGTGCAGCGCGTCGAGCGCGCGCGCAGCAGAAAATTCGGCAGCCGGCGCACTTGCCGCTTTGCCGTGCGGGGGATGGAGAGCGAGCAAGCAAAACGTAACGATCATCGCCAAAACGGCCGCACTTGCTACGACGCGGCGCAATGTTGGCTGGGAATTTTCCTTCAACGATCCCCCTTTGGTGCGCGCCATGCTAGGCTGCGGCATGCGCTAAGTCAACTACTCGAAAGTACTTGCGTTCGCTGCGCGATTATCAGCGAGCCTGAGGCGAACCATGCGCCAAACCTGATGCACTGGCTGAGTTTTGCAATATTGGATTAGGCGTAGCTGCGGGTGGGATGCCTGGCAGGTGCGCCCATCGGACTTTCTTGCTCCCGCGGTAAAACGGCGCTTTACAGCGTCCGCGGGCCGTGTTAATTTGTGGTCCCGTAACCGCCGATCCGGTAGCGCCAGGCGGAAGGGCCATCGATTATCGTCCCTCCCAACGTTTCTGTCCCGAAATACCTCCGAATTAGGCAAAGACTGAAGCATCTCCCGCTGAAATCCGCGGAGAGAATTGTGCATCCCGTCAAAGCGAGGGACTGGTGTTAAAACTTCGTAAAGTCGAGCTATCCGGCTTTAAGTCTTTCTTTGAGAAAACTCCCATCACGTTCAGCGGCAGCGGCATCACGTGCATCGTGGGCCCGAACGGATGCGGCAAGTCCAATGTGGTCGATGCCGTCACGTGGGTACTGGGCGAGCAAAGCCACAAGATGCTGCGCGCCGAACGGATGTCTGACTGCATTTTCAATGGCACGGCCAAACGGCCGCCGCTGGGAATGGCCCAAGTGACGCTGACGCTGGTCGACCCGGAGCTTTCGGAAGCGGTGGCCAAGGTAATTGACGGGCGGGAGTACGAGCAGGAGGTTGCGGCAGCTTTGTCGAACGAATCTGGGACGCCAGTGATGCCGATGGCGGAAGCGTCGGATGACTCGATTGCCGCGATCGACGCGGATGCCGAGGGCGCGGATGCGAGCGCGTTCGCATCGCCGGACGACGAAAACGTTGGCGCGGATTTCGCGGGCGCGAAACGGAAAGGACGCAAGCGCGCGGAGGCAAAGCGCCCAGTTCATTTGCGGCCGGGCGAGGTAGTGGTCGGGCGGCGTCTGTATCGCTCCGGCCAGAGCGAATACTTGGTCAATGGGCGCGTGGCGCGTCTGCGCGATGTGCAGGAAATTTTCATGGGCATCGGGCTGGGCCCGGACAGCTACGCGATCATCGAACAGGGCCGCATTGGACAGGTGTTGAATTCGAAGCCGATGGATCGCCGCGCGATTATTGAAGAAGCTGCCGGGATCACCATGTACAAAACGAAGCGCCGGCTGGCGGAAGCGAAGCTGGAAGCTTCGAAGATCAACCTTTCGCGGGTGAACGACATATACGTGGAAGTGCAAAAGCAAGTGGGTTCGCTGAAGCGGCAAGCGTCCAAAGCGCGGCGGTACGCGGAAATTCGCGATCAGATGCGTGGGCTACTGCGCGTGGTGCTTGCGAGCAAGGCGCAGCATCTCGATATGGAAGCGGCGCGGCTGGAGAATTTACTTCGGGAGATGGACGGGGCCGAGGCGCGTGAATCGCACGCTGTGCAGGAAATGGGTGACGAGCAGGAACGGCTGACCGCGCGCACGTACGAATTGGAAGGCGAGCTGCGCCAGGCGCACAATTTATTGGGGCAAACTTCGCTCGACTTGGACCGTGCGGAAAATCGCATCACTTTCAACCAAGAGCAGGCGGCGCAGCTCGACGCGCGCATCGGCGCGCTTGCCGCGGAGATCGAGCAGGCAGCGAGCCAGACGGCGGGACTGGCCGCGCGCATCGAGGAACATCAGCGATCGGTGGCGGCGCTGCGCGGACAGGCAGCGCAACTGGAAACGGCGCTGCGAGAATCGTCGGAGCGCGTGTCGAATGGCGTGGCCGAGCAGGCCGAACTCGAAAACCAGATCGCGCAATTGAGGGAACTGGCGGCACGTCTGGTGGAAGAATCGGCGCGGGCGCAAGCTGAATCACTTCAGGCAGAGGAAGCCGCGGCACGGCACGCAGCGGCGGAAACGCAGCGAGCGGAAAGCCTGCGCGCGATCGAAGAAGAATGCGCGGATCTTGAAGCGCGCGCAACCAGCGCCGAGGCAGGCTTCGCGGACGCGGAAAATGAGTCGCGGCGATCCGCGGCCGTGGTTCGAGAGGCGCAGTCGCGCATCGGAGAGCTTCGGCGGACGCAACAGGAAACAAGCGCACAACTGGAACGCTTCCGGCAGGAACTTTCGGGCGAGCGAGCGCGGCAGGCGTCTCTCGAACGGATCCTGAGCGAGCGCACCTACACTGCTGATGCGGTGCAGAAGCTTTTTGGCGTGAGTGGAACGGGCGCCAGCCATTTTGCCGCCGCGGGAGGGTTTCGCGCGGTCGGACTGCTGGCGGACTACGCGGAAGTACAGGAACAATACGAGGGCGCGGTGGAGCAATTCCTGCGCGAAGAACTGGAATATGTGGTGGTGGAAACGTTCGATCACGCGCGGGCCGGCGTGGCGCTGCTGCGCGAAGAAATGGGCGGGCGCGCAACATTCTTCGTGGACTCGCTGCGAAATTTGAACATCAACATGCCGGAAGCCGATGCGGAGCTACCGCTGGCGGAGGGCGTACTTGCGAGGCTCGACCGTTTGGTTGAATTCCGGGACCCGTTGGGACCGGCCACGAAATACTTTCTTTCGAAGCTGCGCGCGGCGTATGTGGTGGAATCAGCGGCAACGGCGGAGCGCATGGCGCGAGAGAATCCGCACAGCTATTTTCTGACGGCAGACGGAACCTGCTACCACGGGCGAATGGTTTCCGGCGGGCGCAAGGGCGATGCCGGTCCGTTGGCGCTGAAGCGCGAGCTTCGCCATCACGAATCGGAAGTGGCGCGACTGGAAGCGATCGTTCAGAAAGAGCAAGAGGCGCTGACGGCGCTCGGCCAGGAAATTATGGGTGCAGAATCGCATCTCTCGCTCGCGACGGCGCACCACCTGGAAGCGGAAAAGGCGTTGGTGGCCGCGGCGCATCAGAGGGAACAGGCGCGGAATGATTTTTCGCGCGTGAACCAACAGTTGGCAGCCGGACGCGAGGAGATTGCCCGGCTGCGCGCGGAGGCGGAAGCGGCGCGAGAGCGCGCGGAACGGTTACGAGCGGAACATGCGACGGCGCTATGTTCGCGATCGGAAGCAGAGGCAAGAGCGGCAGCCGCTGCTGACAAACTCGCCACGATGCGAAGCGATTTGCAGTCGCTGCAGGAACGGGTGGTGGGAGGACGCGAAGAGTTGGCGACGATGTCCGAGCGGCTGGCGAGCGCGGAAGCGGCCGAGCGGCGGATGGCGGAGGAAATGGCGCTGGCAAGTTCGCGCGTGGAATCGCTGCGCGAACAGCAGACAGCTCTCGACCAGCAAAAGACCGAGATCGAGTCCTCGTGCGGGCAATTGGCACAGCAAGCCGGGGACCTGCGCAACGAAAAAATCCGGCTGGAAGAGCGCAAGGCCGCTTTTGAGACTGAGTGGGATACGGCGCGGACGCGCGCAGGGCAGATCGAGGAAACGCTGCGCACCCAGCGGCAATCTCTGGATGAGCTTCGCGCGGAGCGCAGCCAGCGGCAAGTGGAAAAAGCACGGAACGACGCGGACCGCGATTATTTGCGGCAAACCTGCGTGGCGGAGTTGAACGCGCAACCCGAGGAGCTCACGCTGGTACAGCAGGAGATGCTCGCAGGCGAAGCCCTGGTGGGGGCGGAGACAAGCTACAACGAAATGAAAGCGCGTGTGGAGGCGATGGGTCCGGTGAATATGATGGCCCTCGAAGAATTCCGCGAGGCCGAGGAGCGCGAAAGCTTCCTACGCCGCGAGCGTGACGACCTGATGGAGTCGATCCAAAACACGCAGCTCACGATCAATGAGCTCGATCAAGTATCGCGGCAAAAATTCGAAGAGGCATTTCAGTTCATCAACGCGAATTTTGCGACAGCATTTCATACGCTTTTCGGCGGCGGCCACGGCGAGATGCGACTCAGCGAGCCGGACAGCTCCGGCGAGTCTGGGATCGACATCGTGGCGCAGCCGCCCGGAAAGAAGCTGCAAAACGTTCTGCTGCTTTCCGGCGGAGAAAAGGCGCTGACGGCGTTGGCGCTGCTGATCGCGGTATTCAAATATCAGCCGAGCCCATTCTGCATTCTGGACGAAGTGGATGCGCCTCTCGACGAAGCAAACGTGGGGCGCTTCAACAAGATGCTCGCGGACATGTGCGCGCAGACACAGTTCATCGTGGTGACGCACAACCGGCGGACGATGGAAATGGGATCGGTGCTGTATGGCGTGACCATGCAGGAGCCGGGTGTTTCCAAACTCGTGTCGGTAAAATGGGAAGAATCGGACGCGGCGTCCGCCACGCCTGCCGCAGCAAGCAACGCCGCTTAATTTCGGGCAGCGAGATTCATTTCGCGGAACGTTATTCTACACGAGCTGCGCACTTTGAGGCTGGCGCGCGTTCGCAAATTCAATATCACGCATCTGCGCTTTAGCGATTGACACTTATTCTCTCTGCGCTAGAATACCGCCCTCCCGCAATAAAGGACGAGACCAGTGGCTTCTCCACAAATGAATGCAGTTGTATCGCAAACGAATTTTCCGGGCCTCAAACTTAGAGGCCGAGGAAAGGTTCGCGACATCTACGAGCTGGGCGACCGGCTGTTGATCGTCGCGACGGATCGGCTGTCGGCGTTCGACGTAGTACTGCCGACGCCCATCCCGGACAAAGGCCGCGTGCTGACGCAACTCTCCGTTTTCTGGTTCAATAAGCTGGCTGATGTGGTGCCGCATCACGTGACTACAGCGAACGAATTCTCCGGCGAGCTTGCGCCGTACGCCGAATCGCTGAAGGGACGCGCGATGCTGGTGAAGAAAACTGATCCGGCGCCCATCGAATGCGTGGTGCGCGGATACATCACCGGCTCCGGTTGGAAGGACTATCAAAAGACGGGGAACATTTGCGGCATCCCGCTGCCTGCAGGTCTCCGAGAGTCGGACCGCCTGCCGGAACCGATCTTCACGCCGTCGACCAAGGCCACCACCGGGCACGATGAAAACATTTCGTTCGAAGAGACCGTGGAGCGGGTGGGACGAACGGTTGCGGAGCGGTTGCGCGACACGAGCCTTGAAATTTACAGACGCGCCGTCGAACACGCAGCGGCCCGCGGCATCATCATTGCCGACACGAAATTCGAATTCGGGCTGCAGGGCGACCATCTCATCTGGATTGACGAGGCGCTGACGCCTGATTCGTCGCGTTTTTGGCCCGCGGATCAATACCAGGCCGGACGCTCGCAGCCGTCTTTCGATAAACAGTACGTCCGCGATTACGTGGAGAAGATTGGATGGAACAAGCAGCCTCCGGCGCCGGCACTGCCGCCCGAAGTAGTGGCGGCGACAACCGCAAAATACCGGGAGGCTTACGAACGCATCACCGGCCACGCACTCGACTGAGCTAAGGCGCTACATCCTGGCGGGCGCCACCCGCGGAGCGTGTACTCGTGAGAGAGGAATTGGAGTCGCTGGTGGGAATGATGGTGGAGCGCGGGATTCTGCTCGAAGAAGCGGTGACGGAGTTCGAGAAGAAGTTCATCAAGCGGGTTCTGGAACGATCCAATGGAAACCAATGCCGCGCCGCGAAAGTTCTGGGCATCCATCGCAACACACTAAGCCGCAAAATCGACGAATACCACCTGGACCGAACTAACCGCCGACGCTGAAGTTTCCGTGCAATTCGTCGTAAACCGCTGCAATCAGACCCAAATCGCGGAACCACGAAAACAAAACAGCCGGCCCCTGGCGGAACCGGCTGCGAAATCTTGCGTGGTTTGCAGACTACTTGGCAGGCACGCGATGCGGCGCACGCTTTCCGGGAGCAGCTTTTGCAGGAATTATGCTGGGATCCACTTTCACATTGTCCCAATGCAACAAGAAAGGCGAAGGATCGTAACTCACCAAAGTACCTGAGAAACGAATGCCGTCGTCTTTCTGGAGGCGCAGGACTTCAGGCTGCGGCGTGATTTGCGGAGGGGCCGCTGCCGCAGCGCCGTTGGCCTGAGCTGCAGCGCCAGTTGCAGGAACCGCAGGCGCAGTACCTGGAGGCGGAGGAGCGGTCCACACTTTTACGTCCATGTTGGCAGTGGTAGCCGCCTGCATGTCCTGCGTCGTGGCGCCAGTGTACGCCATGAAATCCACGTACGCGTCGGATTTGTTGACGTCGGTAATCTTGCCTACAACCTCGGGAAACTCAGCGCCGCAGATGGCCAGCCAAGTCTGGTTGGCAGTGTCACCACCGCCACTAAGTGATTGGATCACGGTAATGATGTTGCTCGACTGACGGATCTTGTTCAGATCGTCCGCGCTGGGAATTGTGTAGGTGGCCGGGCGGGCGGGCGCGTTCGCGGCCATCTGAAGAAGACTCGTCAGTTGCGGATCAACCTGTGGGACGCAGCCAGGCTGTTCGTACGCCAACATCGCACGGCGCAGATAGTCCTTTACCTTGTCTGCGTTAGGAACCTTCAGGTCGACGGCGCGGGCAAGCGCCCAGAATCCATCCAGGGATTGAGGGGGCGTCAGCGCCAAGTAGGCTAGTCCGAGGCGGTATTCAGAAACGGCGTCGTTGGGGTCGTTTTGCAGAGCGGACTTGAATGCCTGCACAGCGTCGGAATTGCCTTTCAACTGGAGGTCCGCATAACCGGCCGCCGAGTAAAACGTGTTCATGTACTTTTTGAACTGATCGTCCGTCATCTTGGTGGCTGGTGCAGCTTTGTACTGCTGCAAAAGCTTCGCGCCTTGCAAAGCGGCGTCTCGCTGCTTGGTCAGCTGGTCTTGCAAATCCGGTGTTTGCGAGTTGAAAGCGTAAGGAAATAGGGCTACTCGGGCTTGCAGAGCGGCAACGCGACGAGCCAAGTCGGCCTTGTCTCCAAGAGCGACAAGCTTGTCCGCGTAGTCGATGGCCTTCTTGTATTCCTTCATCTGGAAATAGGTTTGGTAGTAGATCTCGTCCACATACTGTGTCAGGGTGGAATTCGGAAATTGAGAGACGAATCCATCCAGACACTTGACCTTGCTGGCGGGATCTTTCTCTGCCTGGCACGCCGTGAATTGGTTGTATTCCGGCATGGTATATGATGGAGCTTTGGACTGCTGCGCGGCTTGAGCAGCAACCGGCCGGGCGGCAAAAGGCACCACACAGAGAGCAGCCACAGCTATGGCGATTCGATTGAGAGACTTTCGCATAGTCAGTTCCGTGCCTCCTGGGCTACTTGTTCATCGGGTGGCCAATCGCAGACTGGACCACAACCGGGTAGGATACCGCCCTTGATAAATCGACCGGATTATAGGGAAACGATTCTACGTGCGCAAGCGCGAATACTTTGAATATGCTAATCCACAGGTGGTGGTGCGGCTCCTCGACCGTGCCGCCTAAGTGGTAAGATGCCCGAGGTTGCCGCTGAGTTACCCGGCGGGCTCGCGATATGAACACGGAAAGGCCTCTCCAAGATAAGGTTGCACTGATCACCGGCGCAAGCCGCGGGATCGGGCTGGCGATTGCGCATCGAATGGTCTCGATGGGTGCGCGCGTGGGCCTTTGTGCTCGTGATGTGGAGCGGCTCGAATCGGCAGCGAATGAGTGCAAGCGCGCTGGTTCCGAGGCGATTGCTGTGCCCGCCGACGTGTCCAGAGCGGCAGAGGTTACGAAGCTCATCGAGACGACTGAACGCCAACTCGGGCCGGTCGAAATCCTGGTCAATAATGCAGGAGTTGGCTACTTTGGCTCGATTCAAAACGGCAGTGAGTCGAATTGGGACGAAGTGTTAGACACCAATTTGAAGGCAGTGTTCCTGTTGAGCCGCGCGGTGGTGCCGGGAATGATCGGGATGGGGACCGGACACATCGTGAACATCGCTTCGCTGGCAGGGAAGAACGTATTCGCGGGCGGCGGAATCTATTGCGCGTCGAAGTGGGGATTGCTCGGGCTGAGCGGGTGCATGGCGGAAGATCTGCGAGCCCACGGCATTCGCGTCAGCGCGATTTGCCCCGGATCGGTGGCCACTGAGTTCGGGTTCCCCGGCGGGCGCGATCCGAGCAAGATGTTGCAGCCGGAAGATGTAGCTCATGCCGTGGCGATGATCCTGACTCAAGCGCGGCAAAGCTTCATCAGCGAAGTCTCCATGCGCCCCACGCAGAAGCCGTAGGCCGACGGATCGACGTCTGCCCGGATCGTGGCGCGTGCAAATGCCAAGAACGGGTGCGACGCGGCCGTCGCGAGTAGCGCGCGACCAGCAAATCCTTCATAATTGGCAGCTCCTAAATTCGACTGAGGGCGACGATTGATGCCTGACCGGAAGAATCCTGCTCCCACTGAGACACCGATTCACGAGATTCTGACGCACCGCTGGAGTCCGCGTGCATTCGATACCAGGCCGGTCGAACCCGAAAAGCTGCGCGCGCTATTTGAAGCGGCCCGCTGGGCGGCGTCCTCGTACAACGCTCAGCCATGGTATTTCATCTTGGCGACCAAGGACGATCCGGCGAATTTCAACAAAGTGCTCGAATGTTTCGTGGAGTTCAATCAGGGCTGGGCGAAAGGCGCGCCGGTGGTGGCGATCAGCGTGGCGGGGATGACATTTCAGCACAACGGGCAACCGAATCGTCACTCATACCACGACGTGGGACAGGCGGCGGCAACTTTGGCGCTGCAAGCAACAGCACTGGGCCTGCAGGTGCACCAGATGGCGGGAATTTTGCCGGACAAAGCACGGGAGATTTTTCACATTCCCGAGGGTTACGAAGCTGTTGCGGGAATTGCGCTGGGATATCCGGGCGATCCAGCGACTCTGCCAGATCAACTGCGAGAGCGGGAAATGGGGCTGCGGCAACGCAAGCCCGCGTCGTCATTTGTCTTCACGGGTGACTGGGGCAAGCCGTCGCCGATCGTAGCGAAGTAGAAATCGCGGCCCGGGGCGTTTTAGGGCCCGGCGAAAGCGGCGGGCGATCATTCCCGCATGGCTTTTTTGGCGATTGCTTTCTGCCCTGGATCTTGTTATTTTTCGGGGTTGTGAGCTTCTGATAATCTGATTCAGAGGGGGACGCGATTGGCTCAGCATTTAAGGAAGCATTTCGGACGATTCATTGTCGTCGCGCTCGCATCGGCGTTGTTCGCTTCTGTCACTCCAGCTCAAACTTGGCTAAACTTCAAGCGCCCGGAGCCCACCGCTGCGGACTGGACTGCGCTGGCGAAATTGCCCGACTTCACCGGCGTCTGGGAAGAGTCGCTGGGAGGAGGGGCAAAATCGCTAATTGTTCCACCTGGGGCGGCTAAGAAGGCTCCACGGAAAACGGCGAGCAATTCTAAATTCCCTACTTTCCCGATGCGGAAACCCCTGCCTCTCACGCCTGAATGGGCTGCCAAAGTCCAAGCCTTGAAGGCGCGCGGTGCGCAGGATAGCGACGCCGCGAATTGCCTTCCGCCTGGCATGCCGGGAATCATGGGGCAACCCTATCCGTATGAGTTCTTACTTACTCCCGGCCAGGTGACGATCGTAGGCGAGGCCTACATGATTGTTCGTCATATCTACACAGATGGTCGCACGCTTCCCAAAGACCCCGATCCTAATTTTTTCGGTACGTCGGTCGGTCATTGGGAGGGGAACACGCTGGTGGCCGAGTCCGTGGGCTTCTCTCCGCAGACGGAAATCGAACCGGACGTTCCACATAGCGGCAAGATGAAAATCATCGAACGTTTTCAGCTCGTCGATCCTGATACCATGAGTATCGAGACGACGGTTATTGATCCCATCGCTCTGACGCATCCATACACTACGACCCGCATCTTAAAGCGTTATCGCAATTGGATAATCGATGAATACATCTGTGAGCAGAACAACCGCAACTCTGTGACCAGCGGCGGCAAAGCTGAGGTGAATACCATCCCTCCGCCTCCCCCGGAACCCGATTTTAAGTAGGATTGGCAGATTCCTGATACCCGGAGACCTCGATGAAGCAAATGAAGGCGAACTTGAAGCAAGCGGCGTTCTTCGTAGTCCTGGTGGCAGCACTCACGGTGACAGCGGGTACGGCAACCGCCCATCACGGATTTGCCGATTACGACATGACGCGTCACGAAACGGTGACGGGCAAGGTGCGAGCTTTTCAATGGACGAACCCTCATACGTGGCTTTGGCTCGACGTGCCCAATGGCAAAGGAGGCATCACCCTTTATGCCTTTGAAGGAATGAGCCCAAACTACTTGGGGCGCCGCGGATGGACGAGAGAGTCACTGAAACCAGGCGACCCGATCACCGTCTCCTTTTTCCCGTTCAAAGATGCCTCGAAGAAGGGCGGAACTCTCGCCAGCGCAAAGCGCCCGAACGGTGAAGTGCTGGACAACTTTGTGCCAGCCGGCGCGAGATAACTCCTGGCGGGGCGATGGTGACGCCGTTCACCGTGATGGCCTGAGGCCAGCCTCCAGCAGGATAGCCCCGCGATTTGGTGGCGTTGCTACATCGGGGGTGGCGGCGTTGTGTTGGCGACAGAGCTATTCAGCCACCGCCCGGCAGCGATGACGGCAAACCACACCACTATCGAAGCATACCCCGCAAACTTGGCCGAGAATGGTGGATTGGAGAGATCCCAAGTCTTCACCCGGCGATAGACGGTCTGCTGAAAAACGAGCGCGTTTATGCCCGCCAAGACGATAAGTGCCATCTTCACTTGAAAGATCACATTGTCATACGCCTGCGTGGCCTCTGACATAAACAACAGAGTTCCTGTAACCAGTTGACATACAAATCCAAGCCAAGCCCATGGAAGAAATTGCCTCGCCACCTTCGACACCGGTACTTCCGCTAGAAAAAGCCCCGCAAGGCGCAGGCTTAGGATCGACGTTGATGCAACCAGCGCCACGCTGCCCATGATGTGAAGGGCTTCCACCGTCGGGAACAGATAAGCGTTACCTTGCATCTCCCTGCCGACATACGTTTGCGTGAGCCAGTGACAAAAGGCATAAGCTGGGGTCATGCTCGGCGGCCTCCCATTTCAAGCATTCGCCCGTCTGTAATTTTCGTCATCGAAAATTCTCCATTTCGGTTCTCCGGAAAATGCGCGACTGGCCCCTACTAGTAGGAGTGCACTCAAGGCACCCGCTTCGAACCCAACTCCGCCGATAATCGGCTGTGGGTATTTGGTAGGCCACTTCGGCCGGCGGCATGGGTATTTCACCCATTACTTGCCATTGACCGACACCGCGCCGTAATGATTCAGCAGATTGCCCGCGCGAGTGAGTTGCCTCAATCCCGCAATAAACCACATCGGTCTTCATGTCACCGTTACTAACTGTAAGCGATCCAGCGTCCTGCACCAACGATACCGAACCAAAGCAGGATCGAGAAGGTCCCAGCAAAACGGGCCGAGAACGGAGCTACCGGGTCGTTCTCCCACTTTTCTACGCTCCGGTAAGCAAGCACTTGAAAGACAAATGCATTGAGTCCTGCAACAGCGATCAACAGCATCTTGAATCGAAATACCTCGCTGCCATACATCTTCGTCGCTTCGGACGAAAACAGGAGTATTCCGGTCACCACCTGAACCACGAAGCCAGCCCAGATCCAGGGCAGGAAACGCCGAGCTACCATCGACACCTTGTAATCTTTGAAAGCCACACCCATCAAGCGCAGGTCCATCACGGAAGCAAAACCTACTAGTATTACGACGCCGAAAAGATGAACCGTCTCGATTACCGGAAACAGCCACACGGAATCGTGTACCGACCTGCCCATCGGAGTGTTTTCGAGCCAGTAGCAGAGTGAATATAACGTGTGCATTTCCTTAGCCCTCGTGTGCGGCCTGAGATTTTTGGAAACCGCCAGGCTTCAGATCGTTCAATAGGCGCTACCCAGCCGAGAGCGACGCTCTGACCCGCTGAATCGAACTGGGATTGACCTGAAACTCAATATGTAGCCTTCGATGCAAGCGGAAAAACCCTGGACGCCCGGAGTCGCTTTCTGCGGAAGGATTGGAGCTGAGAATGCCAAGGCCACCACAAGAATAAAAAGTGCCGGTTTGATCGATGAGCGCACCACGAGCCAAGTGAATTTCTGCATTCTGCGACTCTCTACCGCGTCGCGGCCCAGCCCCTTCCCACTTCGGCGGAAACAAATACCACCAAAGGGGCACAGACCGCAAGCACTCTATTTTGTGTCGCGAGCCAGAACGATTTGGAAATGATGGGCGAGGAAATCGCTTTGGGCGAACCGCGGCATTTGGCGGCGGCTCGGGTTCCGCGAATCTCAATGGCACGAATGGTTTGCTAGAAGCTGTACTTCAGCGCAAACTGCATAATTCGCGGCTGGGCCGCAATACCGCCCGCAAACGCCCCGCCGTAGGCGCCGCCCACGGACGGTTCTCCGAAGGTCGGCGTAGTTCCTCCCAGTGGGGCGGCGACGCCCGGTAGACCCAAATTGGCGTGATTAGCAATATTGAAGACTTCCCACCGGAACATCAGGCTTTGCCCTTCGGTGAGCTTGAACGTCCTTGCCAAAGCGGTATTGAACGTGATCTGTCCCGGGCCAAAAAGAGAACCTTGGCTTAGATCGCCGAACGTGTACGGGGCGGGCGTGGTGTATGCGGCTGGATTCAGCCAGCAACTGCGGCCTTTTGGTTGGCAATAGCGAGGCTGTCCTGCGACGAGGTCGGGCCTTTGGGTGAATCCGTTTCCACTGCCCGAATAGTCGAGGACCAGGAACGGCGCGTTGAATGCCAGATCCGAAAGGTTGGTTCCGGATTCGATGATGCCATCGACGGAGAACATCCAGTCGTTGGCCAGCGCACTTAGAAACCGATTGGAAATAGAGAGATGGGGCATATTGGCCACAAACGCTTGGTTGAATACCCAAGGCGTGTCGGCGCCGGGGCAATTGCCACGGTCGGCATTGGGATCGTAAGGGACCATATTGGTGAACAGGGACAGCCCAACCTCCGTGGTGTAGTTGCTGGAAATGCAGTGCGCCCAAGTGAAGTTCGTGGTCGAGGTGTAATTACTGAAGCGGTGCTGGGCCGAAAGAATCAGCGCGTTGTAGTTCCCGGTGCCTCCCTCGTCCAGTACGAAGTCTTCGCCGTAACAAGAGTCAACCACCCCGGATCCGCACTTGGAACCGTAGTTTTCCAGCATCCGGTGGGCGTTCAAAGTAAACGGGCTGATAGGGTAGATAAGCGGATCGGGATTAATGGAGTTGCATATGAACGGAGCGAGAGTTGGCGGGCATGGTCCCGGCGTGCAACTTACTCCGCCGGGAAGTGGATAGGCGGTTGGACACGGGCCTTGCATGCCTGGATTGGCCTCGATATTGGACCAAAGATGGCGCATCTGGTTGCCGACGTAAGAGGCGGAGAGTAGCCAGTTTTTCGCCACTTGTTTTTGAATGCTCAGGTTGTATTGCATCACGTACGTCGGCTTTACGTACTGGGGATAGCTGAATTGTTCGGCACCGGGCAGATAAGCCGCGTTTGCCGGGCCCGTTCCGACGTACTGCGGGTATGGATTGCCAGTTTCGGTGGCGCCTTGGCCGGTAATAAAGGTCATCCCGGCCCAAGGATTGGTGAGGTCCGCGTTGCACGGGAAACTGGTGCAGGCGGCGCCGGGCGGTCCGGCAACAATTCCGCCGTAGGGCTCCTCGAATCCGAGCTGGTCGAAAGCGAAAGCCGGGAAGTCATAGAATATTCCGAATCCGGCGCGAATGGACATGCGGCCGTCTCCGCGAGGGTCCCACGCGAGTCCGATTCGCGGGCTCCACTTATCGAGTGCGTTCTCGGTTAGTTTGTTTCCCGTGGGCGCTCCTGGGTCTCCATCAAAGAGATAGCCGGCTGGCGCACCTGGGAATCGTTTGCTGTGGACACTGGCAATGGCATTGGGGAGAGAGAAGGTGACGGCGTCCAATCCGCCCGGTACCGTATGGGCCAAAAACGGATCCCAGCGAAGTCCCGCAGTGATGGTGAGCTTTCGAGTTGCCTTCCAGGTGTCCTGAGCATAAAACGCGAACACGTTTTGGTGCTGTAGCGAGGGGATCGGCGCATCCTGCGTGAATCCGGAACTGGCGGACGTTTCGCCCAGCAGGAAATCGGGAAGATCGCCTGCCAGTGTCGCACGTCCGGTGGAACTTGTTCGGCTGCCGTCGAATGTATACTGGCCCTGATTCGCCAAGTAGTTGTACGCGAACGCGCGGTAGTTGATCCAGTCCACGCCGAAAGAAAGCTGGTGGGCTCCGTGCGTCCAGGCAACGTCGTCAGAAAACTCAAGCGTGTCATAAGGCTGAATGCTTGGCGTTTCGGTGGTCGAAGGGCCGCCGAAGCTGAAGCTTGGGAGGAACTTCGCAAAGGAACTGACCGGCAACTGATAAATGTTGGTCGTGGGAACGCTCAGGCCCACTTGCGAGAACAGGTCGTAGATGCTCACAGGCATTGCGTTCACAAGCGAGCGATTCACAACGCGATTCGCGCTCGCATGGGCGCTGTTAACCAGATTGCTGCTTAATACCCACGTATCTCCAAGGACGAGGCCCTCTACCTGATTCGCGAAACCTTGAGATGCCTGGAACACGAGATTCGGATTGCCGTCCGATAGGGTAGGAACCGCTGGCGAGGGCTCCGAAAGGTGCGATATGAAGTAGCGCCCAAAGAGCGTGTTCGTGTTGTTGATGTGGTAGTCGATGCGACCGAGGCCCTGGTTCTCCGAGAAGTGGACCGGAAGATTGTATTGATAGTCGTTTGTGCCGCACGCCGTGGGCCCACCGATTGGAACGTTGGGCGCCGGCAGGTAGTTCAGCAGCGCGGTGACTACGGGATTGTAGTTCGCTGGATTGGTCTGATTAGGGCCTGAGCCGCCGGTCCCGAACGGCCCGCTAAGCGCCGGCGTGGCGCCCAGGCAAGGCTGGAAATTGCCAGCCAGCATGTCGGGGGTCGGCAACGAAGTAAAGTGCGATGCGGCCGTGCTTTGAACGGTGTCCTGCCATCCAGCGAAGAAAAACAGCTTATTTTTGATGATCGGACCGCCGATCGTGCCGCCGAACTGATTGCGGTGCAGGTTATCGCGCGGACACCGCGTATCCGGATTGCTAGCCGCGGTGTCGAGCGGAGTGGGCACGCACTGATAGCCGCCCGTGGCCCGCGAGTCAAACATGTAGTTGCGAAGGTAATCGAAGGCGTCGCCGTGGAACTGGTTGGTGCCGGACTTGGTGACGGTGTTCACGTCGCCGCCAGCGTGCACGCCGTACTGAGCGGGAGCGGAGCTGGTTTCGATGCTGAATTCCTCGATCGTGTCCGGAAAGGGCAGAGGGAGATTCTGGTTGCTGAGCGGATCCATATAGGAAGCACCGTCTAGCCAGAACGACACGCCGCCCTGCATGCTTCCCGCTACCGCATAGTTGGAGGTTGCGTCGGTCGTGTTGCCGTAGGCCGGTCGGCCACCGATGCCGTTCCCGACGCCGGGTGAGAACTGGAACAAATCGGTCAATTGTCGCCCGTTGAGGGGCAATTGCTGGATTTCTTCGGGCGGGGTCACTTCGCCGACGCCTTCGCTTTGCGTTTCGACCATCACCGCACTCGCGTTCACTTGCACTTCCTGGGTTACGGAGCCGACTTGCAGAGTCACGTTAACCGTGGGATTGACGCCGACGGTGAGTATCAGCCCGGTCGCGGTATACTTGCGGAAACCTTCTTTTGTAACTTGCATCCGATAGGTTCCCACCGGCAAGTCGGGCAGCGCGTAACTTCCGTTGGCCGCGCTCGTGCTGGTGCGCACGGCGCCCGTGGACGTCTGCGTCAATGTGATTTGCGCGCCAGGAATGGCCGCGCCGCTGGAATCTTGGATAGTTCCACGAATTTGCGACGTGGAAATTACTTGCGCAAGAGTAGCGATCGATGCAATCAGGAAAAAGAAAACCACTCCACCCGCTGACCGGAGTCTCATAGTTCCCCCTTGAGATCGGCTCGCTTACGTGGTCCGTTTTCGTCACGGTTCTGAATTTGAGCCAGCTCGACTAAAAGCTGTACTTCAAAGCGAATTGCATCGTGCGCGGATCGTTCACCGTTTGGTTCAAAGCTCCCAGTCCCGCTGTACTCGCTGGCGCCGACTGGCCGTATGTTGGAGCGACGAAGGCGCTAACGGGAGGGTATAAATTCGCGTGATTCGGGACGTTGAACACCTGCCACGAAAAGGTGATCTGTTGACTCTCGGTTATGCGGAAAATCCGGTCCAGGCCGGTGTTTACGCCGATTGAGCCGGGACCGAATAGGCTGTTGTTCTGCAGATTGCCGTATGTGTACGGCGCCGGAAATGCGAAGGAGGCAGGATTAAGAAAGCATGTGCGGCTCTTGCGCTGGCAATAGGGATTCGCGCCCGGGATTAAGTCCGGCCTTTGTGTGAGGCCGTTCCCGCTGCCGGAGAAGTCCAAAATGTTAACCGGAGAAATGTCCGTCCCGGACTGAATCACGGCCGACAGGGAGAACCTCCAATTTCCGAGCAGCATTTGCGTAAGGTGGCCTGAAAAGTGAGGTGTTTCGGCCACGAGCGATTGGTTAAAGATACTGTGCGTATCGGCACTCGGACAATTGCCACGGTCAGCAGCCCGGTCATACGGCACCGCCTCCGCCGCCAGGAAAAAACCTAGAGTGGTTGTGTAATTGTCGGAAATACAATGAGACCAAGTGTAGTTCGTCGTCGAGGTAAAGTGCTTGGCA
This sequence comes from Candidatus Acidiferrales bacterium, assembly GCA_050747045.1. GTDB lineage: Bacteria > Acidobacteriota > Terriglobia > Acidiferrales > UBA7541 > Palsa-295. Next base: position 18,389 of record JBOGNC010000027.1, read on the forward strand.
AACTGGTGCTGCGCGGAAAGGAGCAGGCCGTTGTAATTGCCGGTCCCACCTTCTTCCAAAAGAAGGGTCTCGCCATAGCACGACACTCCGGGCGTGTTGGGCGACCCGCACAGCGACCCCATATAAACAGGACTTCCTCCGTTAAAATGATAGAAGAGTCGATTCGATGCCAGCGAAAACGCGGGCGCAATTCCGCCACAAGCAAACGGAGGGAGGAAAGGCACGGGCGCGGGGGCGGAGGCGCAAGCCCCAGATATTGTATTGCCGCCGCCGCCGGGAGCTGTGCAGTTGACACCGGCGGGAAGGGGATAGCCGTCCGGATAAGGACCGGGGCAAGAGCCCTGAAGTCCTGGATTGGCCTCGTTATTTCCCCACAAATGCCGCTGTTGGCTTCCGAGATAGGTAATCGTGAACAGCCAATTGGTTCCAACTTGCTTCTCAATGCTGAGGTTATACTGCATTGCATATGTAGGTTTGATATTCTGGGGATAGCTAAACACCAATGCGTCTGGCAAATATGCGGACTTCGCCGGACCTTGCCCCACGAAATTCGGAAATGGATTCACGCCGTTGTATGCGTTTCCCTGTTGGTCAGTGAAGGAATAATTCGCCCACGGATTCGTGAGGTCGGTGCTGCACGGGAAGCTCGCGCACGCAGCGCCGGGGACTGTGAAAGAGCCGCCATAAGGCTCCTCGAATCCAAACTGGTCGTAGGAGAAATTCGGGAAGTCGTAGAAGATGCCGAATCCCGCCCGAATCGCCATGCGGCCATCGCCCTTGGGATCCCACGCGAGCCCGATACGCGGGCTCCATTTATCGAGTGAATTGGCCGTCAATTTATTGCCGACCGGTCCGCCCGGGTCGCCGCTGAAAAGATAGCCAGCCGGCGCGGTGGGAAACTTTGTGCTGTGAACGTCGTTGACGATGTTTTGCAGGGAGACCGATACCACCTGTCCATTCGGCACGCTGTGACCAAAGAAAGGATCCCAGCGGAGCCCGGCGGTCACGGTTAGCTTCCGGTTCACTTTCCAGGCGTCTTGCAAATAAAGCGCGAAGACATTCTGGTGCTGCAGCGATGGAACGGGCGCAGCCTGCGTGAATCCGCCGCTTGCCGACGTTTCTCCCGCCAGGAAATCCGAGAGCCCTCCAGCGAAACAACCCGTTGTCGGGCTGCATCCCGTCTGCGTACCGTCGAAGGTGAAGGAACCTTGGCTATTTAGGTAGTTTGTGGCAAAGGCCCTCAAGTTGATGAAATCGACGCCAAATGTCACTTGGTGGGCGCCGCGTGTCCACGCCACATCGTCAGAAAACTCTAAAGTGTCGTACGGCTGAATGCTGGGCGTCGAGGCCGTTAAGCCGAAGAACCCGCCAGTCGGATTGAAATCCGCCATGAAATTGGGATACTTTGGCGCACCCAATTGGTAGATGTTGATTCCCGATGTAATCCCGGCGGCCGCGAACAAGTCGTTTAAGTCGGTCGTTGAATTTTCGACCGTGAGGTTTCTGCTGCGATTCCCGGTTACGTGCACGCTGTTGACCATGTTGCTGCTGATCAAATAGGTGTCGCCAATCGTCAAGCTCTGCACGCGGTTGGACGCGCCATCAATGGCTGCGATCAGAAGGTCATTCGGATCGTTCATCCCCGGTGGCTGCGCCCAATTGGTGATGAAATATCGCCCAAAAAAAGAGTTCTTGTTGTTCGAGTGATAGTCGATCCTCACGAGCCCTTGGTTCTCGGTGAAGGTCTGCGGAGCTTGGTAATTGTATGTTCCGCAGGGACTACTTGGCGGAGCCACAGGCATGTGGCTCTCTAGTGCCAGGATCACAGGACTGAAGTTGTTCGGGTTGGTCGCGTTCGGCCCGCTGACACCATCGAGTGAGGTGCCGGTTCCGAACGGCGCCGCAAGGTTAACGCCGCCCGGGCCACCCGCTCCGACGCAAGGTTGAAAGTCACCCTCGAGCATGGCTTCCGTGGGAATAACTGTTTGCGCCGGAACGGTGGCGTGCTGGATGGTGTCCTGCCAGCCGAGAAAGAAGAAAAGCTTATCCTTCTTGATCGGACCGCCGATCGTCCCGCCAAATTGATTGCGCTTCAAATCGTCGCGAGGGGAAGCAGCGAGTGCGGCGCCAGCCGCGTCAGATGGAGTCAAAAGCGGATAATCCGCCGGCGAAGCAGCAGCAAACGCCGTATTGCGCGAGTCGAACATGTAATTCCGCACGTACTCGAAGGCGTCGCCGTGAAAGGAGTTCGTGCCAGATTTGGTGACAACGTTGACGGCGCCGGAGGGATGAGTGCCGTATTGCGCGGGCAGGGAGCTGGTTTCGACCTTGAATTCCTCGACCGTATCCGGAAACGGAAGCGGCAGATTTTGATTGCTCAGCGGGTCGTTGTGCGTTCCGCCGTCCAGCCAATATGCGACGCTGCCTTGCGCGCCGCCCGCGATCGAGATGACGGCGGAAGATGGGTAGGAAGCGCGGAAGGCACGCCCCTGACCCACGGCGCCGGCTAGTGGCAGCAAATCGGTCAATTGCCGCCCGTTGAGCGGAAGGTTCTGAACTTCCAGCGGGGCGGTGACTTCACCAACTCCTTCACTCTGCGTCTGCACCATGGCCGCTTCAGCGCTCACCTGCACTTCTTGCGTGACTGCCCCGACTTGCAGCGTAACGTTGATTGTAGGATTCGCGCCGACTTGCAGGATTATGCCGGTCTGAACGTACTTCGTGAATCCGGTCTGAGTTACCTCCATTCGATAAGGGCCGATCGCAAGATCAGGCAGTGTATAAGATCCATCGGCTGCGCTAATCGCTGTCCGAACAGCACCCGTGGACGTTTGGGTAACTGTAATCGTTGCGCCGGCAACGGCCGCGCCCGAGGAGTCCTGGATTGTGCCTCGAATCTGTGCGGTAGAGATTACTTGTGCGAAAGTCGCGATCGCCGCGACAAATAAAAACAGGCCCACTCCACCCGCTGACCGAAATCTCATAATCCCCCCTTTGAGATCGGCTCGCCTACGTGGCCCGAGTACCCATTAACACCTGAAATCTCTGCGCGGCTATAGCAGATTCAGATTAGCTGTGTCAATCAGGATTTGCCGGGGCAATCGCGCGACGAAATTTTCTGCTGGACGTTGCATGACGTCGCAACGGTTGATACTCTCGCGCGCGTCTCGTTTCGGTAGGCCTGGCGCGGTAACGCGCTGCATAGGAAGAAGGAGGCAATATGCACGTTCGCGCGATTTATGTGGTACTGACGCTTCTGTGTTTCTCTCCGCTGGCACTGGCCGCGGGCGGCGGAAGGAAATCCGACGATCTGGCCGCTCAGGTGAAAGCGCTGCAAGAGCAAGTTGCCGTGTTGCGACACCGTGTTGAGCTAAACGAAGATTACGTCGCCATCCATAACCTGCAGACTGCTTACGGCTACTACGTCGATAAGTGCGAGTGGGACGAAGCCGCCGATCTCTTCGCCAAAGACAGCACACTCGAAATTGGGCTGCGCGGTGTCTACGTGGGGCAAGATCGCGTACGCGCGTACCTGCACAAGCTCCCGGAGCTCAAGTACGGAACACTATTCAACCACATGCAACTGCAGCCGAAGATTGACGTGGCGCGAGACGGAAAGACGGCGAAAGGCCGCTGGCGCGCGATCATGCAGGTCGGAATTTTGCATCGGTCCGCGCAGTGGGGAGAAGCGACCTACGAAAACGAGTACGTGAAGGAAGACGGCGTCTGGAAAATCAAAAAGCTTCACGCCTACTTTACGTATTACGCGAACTACTACAAAGGCTGGGACCAGGGTGGCGACCCGCCGCCAGGACCGATTCCTGGATTCCCGCCAGACCGGCCTCCAACAGAGACGTATAAGCTTTACCCGGACGTTTACGTGCCGCCCTATCACTATAAGAATCCGGTGACCGGGAAATAGGTGAGGCCAGACGCGGCGTTTGAAACCCACGTTTCTGGAGCCATACACCGTCCATCAACTACGTCAAATTCAGCAGAGGCCGGTGGAGAGCCGCTTGACAAGGTGCAACCCCTTGTCTAGCATGGAGTTCCGCTCAGCGGGAGGCATTCGTGATTAAGCTCGACATAGTTAACGCCATCGTTGCAAAAACCAGCGTACCCCGGGGCAAAGCGGAACAAGCGGTCGAAGGCGTCTTTGAAGCCATGAAAGTAGCGCTCGGCAGCGGCAGGCGCATCGAACTGCGGCGCTTCGGCGTCTTCAACGTGAAACCTCGCAAGACCGGAATCGGGCGCAATCCTCGCACAGGGCAGCAGGTGAATATTCCTCCCGGCAAAGCAGTACGGTTCAAGCCAGGCAAGGAACTTCAGTCGCTCCCAGCATCCTCCGGCAAATCGTAGCGCGTCGCTCGACCTGCGCAGAGACGTCCGGACGCCGTTCAGTGGCTCGTCCGGACGCTTACGCGCGAGTCGCCATTTAGGCCGTTTCGTAGGGCAGCGCATCCAAAGATGTATGAGCACTTTTCTTAAAACTACGGGCCGCGCATGAGCGAAGGCAATGGAAACGACCGGATTCCCGTTGAGATCCTCGATCCGCAATATCGGGTAGTCAACGATCAGCCGCGGAGTTTCGTTGTCTCGCCCCGGCGGCGGAGGCTGTGGCCTTCGCTGACGCTCTTCCTGCTGACGCTGGTTTCCACGCTTCTGGTGGGGATAGATTTCGCGCAATCCTATGCGCAGGACGTGGCGCCGTTTTCCGGAAGCCAGGGCATACTCTCCGTGCTCGAATCCGCTTGGCATCACCCGGCGACGATTTTGCTGGGAGTTCCGTTTTCGTTCACGCTGCTGCTGATTCTGCTCTCCCACGAGCTGGGACATTTTTTTGCGGGACGCTACTACGGAATCGATGTCAGCTATCCTTATTTCATACCCGCGCCGAATTTGTTCGGCACTTTCGGGGCGGTCATTTCCATTCGCTCGCCGATCCCTACGCGCAAAGCGTTATTCGACCTGGGTATCTCCGGCCCCGTGGTGGGATTCTTGTTCGCGGTTCCGGCGATGGCGTGGGCCGTGGCCACCGCAAAAATCGTTCCGGGAGCGCAGGCCAACGCGGCGATACATTTCGGCAACCCGCCGCTCATCTTGCTGTTCGACTGGCTGTTTCATCCGGGCGTGAACACAAACTGGATTCTGCTGGGCCCCGTGGGATGGGCTGCATGGGTGGGATTGCTGGCAACAGCCATGAATCTGCTGCCGATGTGGCAGCTCGATGGCGGGCACATCGTCTATAGCCTGACCAGCCGCCATCATCAGCGAATCTCGCTGGCCGTCGGACTGGCCCTGGTTGCGTTGGGCGTTTACGGCTGGACGGGATGGGCATTTTGGGGAATCATTCTGCTGGCGCTCTCCCTGCGATTCCGTCATCCGCCTCTGATGAACTCATGGGAGCCGCTCGATCCTTCTCGCCAAATGTGGGCGGTCGCAGCGCTGACGATTTTTGTTCTGAGCTTTACGCTTTGGCCCGCGCGATGATCGCCGCGCGGTAGGAAGTTCTCGCCGCTCAAATTAAATCACGACAAATTGGCGGGGTCCACATCGACGGTTACGGCGGCGGACGGGACTTCGTGACGCGCGCAAAAATCCAGGCAGCCGGCAAGGGCCTGCCCCAGCGCCGTGCGTTGCGGCGATTTCAAGATGAACTGAAAACGATATTCTCGCCGCAGGCGCGCGAGCGGTGCCGCAGCCGGTCCCAGGATTTTCATCCCGCGCTTTTCGTACGGCGCCAAATATCCAGCCAGCGCTCGCGACCATCGAATGGCATTTTCGATTTTGCGGTCGCGCACCAGAATGCTTGCTAGCGCGGTGAATGGCGGATAGTGCAGCACGCGACGGAATTGCGCCTCTTTCTCAAAAAATGACTGGTAATCTTGCTGCGCGGCCAATTGAATGGCGTAGTGCTCGGGATAGTGGGTCTCGACGAACACTTCTCCGGAAAGTTCGCCACGGCCGGCGCGTCCCGCAACCTGGGTGAAAAGCTGGAACGTGCGTTCGGCGGCGCGAAAATCGGGGCGGCCGAGCGCCAAATCGGCGGCGACAACTCCGACGAGCGTCACACGCTGAAAATCGTGGCCTTTAGCAACCATCTGCGTGCCGACGAGAATGTCCAGATCGCATTTGGCGAACGCGCCCAGAACTTTCTGGTATTCACGCTTGGTGCGTACCGTGTCGCGGTCGAGCCGCGCGATGCGGGCATCGGGAAACGTTTCGCGAAGATATTCCTCCACGCGCTCGGCGCCATCTCCCACAAAATACATGTACTCGCCGGCGCATTTCGGGCACTCCTTCGGCGGCTTGGCGATGTAGCCGCAGTAGTGACATTCAAGCCGCTGGCGTGTTTTGTGGTACGTGAGCGCTATGCTGCAATTCCGGCATTGCACGAACGCGCCGCAACTGCGGCATAGCAGCGACCAGGAATATCCGCGGCGGTTGATCAGCACCATCACCTGAGTTTTTTCGGCTAGCCGCAGCGCGATGGCCTGCCGCAGCGCCTCGGAAATCGGTGCGGCACGATGGTGGACGCGAAACTCCTCGCGCAGATCCACGATGCGGACTTCGGCAAGCGGCCGGCTTTCAACGCGCGAGGCAAGTTTCAGCAGTCGGTATTTTTCGGCGCGCGCGTTGTGATACGTCTCAAGCGAAGGCGTAGCAGAACCGAGCAGCGCTACGGCGTTTTCCAGGCGAGCGCGATAAACGGCCGTGTCGCGGGCGTGGTAGCGCGGGGTTTCCTCCTGCTTGTACGCGGATTCCTGCTCTTCATCGACGATGATCAGGCCAAGATTCTCGACCGGCGCAAACACGGCGGAGCGGGTGCCGACGACGACGCGCGCTTCTCCGCGGCGGACGCGCCACCATTCGCTGGCACGCTCGATATCAGCCAGGCCGCTATGGAGCACCGCGACGCCTTCGCCGAAACGCGCGCGCACCAGACGACCGACCCACAGAGTCAGCGCAATTTCCGGAACAAGAACGATCGCCGATTTGCCGCGCGAAAGCGCTGCGGCAATTGCCCCCATATAAACTTCCGTTTTCCCGCTGCCGGTGACGCCGTGCAACAGGCCGGCGGTGAATTGCCCGCTGACTAACCATCGCCAGATTTCCCCGAGAGCTTCGTTCTGTTCAGCATTGAGCACATTCGACGGAGGCGTGAAATCCGTGTCCCATGGATCTTCGGCCGCGGTGAGCGGCTCGTCCCAGGTGCTGAGCAATCCTCTTCTCTCGAGGCGCGCGACGGCTGCGCGAGATACGCCCGCTTTTTCGAGTAGCAGCGGAAGCGGCAGCGGCCCGCGCGTTGCAGTGAGCGTTTTGCGAATGCGCTGTTCGGCCGGCATCGCGTTTTCTGGCAGTTCATTTTCCGCTGCCGCCTTCCACGCGATAATTTTCTGCGTACGCGTTTTGCGGTCGCGCAGCACGTCCCTTGCGGTCAGATGCCCGAGCCGGACGAGGTGTTTGGCGAGATTTTCATTTATCCGCGTGCGGCGGGAAGTCGCATGTTCCAGCAATCGAAGTAGGTCGAATTCACATTGCTCGGTATCTGTGCGCTCTTCCGCAGCAAGTAGTTCGTTCAGATACGCGCGGCCCCTGTCCGAGAGCGCGTATTGCCGCTCGCGGCGCAGCTCGATTTCCGGTGGCAGCATGGCGCGCATCGTTTCGCCGATGGGCGCTGCGTAATACCGGCTGATCCACTGCCCCAACACGATCAGATTCGGTGTGAGCGC
>JBOGNC010000028.1:0-25752 GCA_050747045.1 Candidatus Acidiferrales bacterium
TTTGTGCTCGGCAAGTTCACTCATCGCGACGTCCGGTAAACCAGGGGCCGTCGCAGCAAAGAAGCATAAGCTTTGCTACCCCCGTAAAAGCCACGTAGCACCCCTGCGTCCGGCCAGGAACGCCGCGTGCATCTGGAGCGGGAAGCGCGTCGCGGGCGAAAAAAGTGTGTGACCCGCAGGCTCGGTTGGGTATATAGAGCGTTCGGTGAACTACGGCTTCAACGCTGGCGCGCAGTGCGATTATCATCCGAAGTGGTAAGACGAGCAAGACATAGAAAGAGAGTGTGATGCCACCCGAAACAACCGGAGTTGCAACCACTGAGTTGAAGCTGCAGACGATCAAGCGGGACGACGCGACGGTGATCCAATGCGCCGGAAGGCTAACGTCTGAGCACGCTGCGGCGCTGAAAAGTTACGTAAAAGATGCCATTCCACAGGCGAAGCGGATCATCCTGGACTTGGCCGAGGTAACCAAGATGGACAGTCTGGGACTGGGCGCGCTGGTGGGGCTGTACGTCAGCGCCAGAAAAGCGAAATGCGAGTTAGTTCTGGTCAATTACAACAAGTCGATCAAAGAGCTGCTGGGGATTACGAACCTGCTCTCAGTATTTGAAGATTACGCGCAGAGTGGCATGCGGATTCCCTGATTGCTAGGAGACGAGCTGGCGAGACACCAAGTGCGGCACGCCTCGCGCCTTTTGGCCATGGATGCGGGCTTTCCCCAGACAGCTAATCTTTCTCGAGCATCACTTCGGTGGATTTGATTACGGCGCGGACTTTGTCGCCGACCTTCAGTTTCATTTCTTCCGCGCTGCGCCGGGTGATCACGCTGTCGATTACGCCCCCGGCTACCTTCACGGTCACGTGAGCGACGACATCTCCCATCTTCACTTCTTCGATGGTGCCTTCGAGTTTATTGCGCGCAGAGAGTTTCATAGGAGAAGAGTAACGCCGGGGCTGGCGGGTGTCTATAAGGCGTAGGCCGAATGCCAAGCGTGGTCAGTGGGTGTCGCACGCGCGGGGCCGCAAGAGGAGCTTTTCAGTCCAAATCGAGGGTTTTCTCGCGAGCGGGCGGAGCTGGCAAGAACAATCCGCTGACGGCGGTAGACGCACGGAAACAAGTAAGACGAGGCGCGAAATTCTGGGCGTGCGAGTATTCGAGCTTGCGGCTGATTTCGACTACGGAGCAGCCGACTTGACGGCGGTCGCGGGCGGCTCGACGAGCGTCTTGAGGCGATCCACCACCGCGTCCATGGCTTGATCGAAATTCTTGTCGCGGTTACTGAGGCGCATGGCCCCCTGAGCGTACTCGATAATTGCCCACAGTTTGACTCGAGTTTTGGGGTCCAAAATCACAAGACGAAGTCGCCCGGTAGGAAGTTTTAGGTCTGAACCGGGCAGAGACCAACTGATCTCAAATACTAGGTCGGCATCAGCCGGAGAAGGGACCAGGTCATACCTACCCCAGGCTTTCATCGCGGCGTAGAACTGGTTGTACGAACGATCGGTTCCGCCGCTGACCACAGTAACGTGATAGATGTTTTCCAGATTTGCTCCGCCGCCATTCGAAATGAAGACCTTCTTGGCGGCAGCAATCTCGGTCGGGACTGGAGCAGGCGCGAGCGGCGGATTCTTCGCACCGTGCGCGCTGGCGAGCGCAGTTAGTCCGAAGACTGAAACAGCTACGCACAGCGTTCCCAATTTTAGGGTATTGGGCATGGATCCTCCCTTCGCGAGTTCGATTTAGAGGGAGATCATAATCCGACTTCGTTAGTATTGGCCAAGGTATTTACGCGTCGCGTTCGTCGGCGACATTTCGCAGCATGTGGCGGCGAGCGACTCGTTTCGCGATTTCATCCGCGAAGCCAATCGTGACCTCGATGACATGGCGGCCGCTTACAACCGAAACAGGGAGCGTCCGTCAGTCCCAGCTTGGCGGAAACGGACATTTATGAAACGTCGTCGCGGTTGTGATTGCGCCTGCCACCACGGCGGATCATCTTTCACGTGGTGCCGTGCGGCGACGGGCTGCCGGTTTCCGTGCGACTGATGCAAACTGCGAAAAGGAAGGCTCAGGCTCTCCATAAAAAAGCGCGCGGCAAACAGGGGAAAGTGCCGGGCAAGTGAATGAATGATGGACCGGGAAATCAGATCCCTCACCGCCATCCGCAAAGTACGCTGCTGGGTTCGGGATGACACCATTCGCTTGTTGATTTCCGCCAGGGCGTCTTGACTCTACGCGAAGAAACCGTAGCATCGAATGCATCACGGCGCGCGAGTTAGCGCGCCGTACGTCTGTGTGCGCGTGCCGAGGTAGCTCAGTGGTAGAGCGAGGGTCTCATAATCCCTAGGCCGTGGGTTCGATTCCTCCCGCCGGCACCAGCGCCTAAAAGACTTAGCTCGCCTTTGCTCAAACTCCAGAATCGCTGGTGTCAGTTTGCCCCGGCTCGCGCCAGCGAGCGGCTGACGCGCAGCGCTGGCAATCCTCGCGGCCTTCGTTGCGACCCCCACATGCACGATGCAGGTTTTTCGCGGTGTCGGTTCTGGTGTCAGTTTGAAAACGGCAATCATGCTCGTCTTAGCACAACCATACAACGCCGAACGCGCGGCACGAATATCAATGCAGGGACACGAAAACGCCAGCGAGACGCCGCGCTGCGAGGCGTGCAAAGCTCGAACAACGCTTGACATAATTTGCGGCGTCGTATTAGCTAGCAGGTCGCGATTTTTAGGGAGAATAAGTATGTCCAAATGGAAATGGCTAGGCGCGGCCGGGCTGGCGCTATCGATGGCGGCATGGGGAGCGGCGCGGATGCCGGCGGCACGCGCGCAAGAGCCGCAAGTAGGCGAACACGCGGGCGGTGCAGCGAAGACCGATCTGACAGAGCACATGACGCCCGCGGAGATCGAAAGCGGCAAACTGAATTTTCAGGGTTCATGCGGCGAATGCCACGGAGTGGATGCGAGCGGAGGCATCGGGCCGAACCTGCATGGCGTCGTGCAAAAACACGGGGCGCAATTCGTCTTCAATGCAATCCGACGCGGAATTCCGGGAACAGCAATGGCGGCGGTGAGTTCGCTGAACGACAAGCGCGCATGGCAAGTGGTCGGATACCTGAAGACGCTCACCGTCGCGCCGGGGTCGATGAAGGTGAGCGGCGATCCGGCGACGGGCGAAGCGCTGTATGAAAAGAACGGCTGTTCCATGTGCCACGAGCTCGACGGCAAGGGCGGCGCAGTGGGACCGTCGCTAACAGGAATCGGCGCGATGCGCTCGCCGGCATATCTGGAACAGGTTCTGGTCGATCCGGCGAAGAATCCGCCTGCCGATCCGGCGGTGCCCGACCGTCGCATGTGGACCGGCTACCTGCTGACGAAAGTGGTGACCAAAGACGGCAAGACGTTCACCGGCGTGCGCGTGAACGAAGATACCTTCGTGATTGTGCTGCGAGATATGGCCGGAAACTACCACACCTTCAAAAAATCGAATTTGGAGTCGATCGATAAAGAATTCGGAAAAAGCTTCATGCCGAGCTTCAGCCATCTTTCCGAAACGCAGCGCAACGATTTGGTGGCGTACTTGATGACTCTGAAGGGGGCGCAATGAAAATCATACGCCGCATTGCAATTTCTGTGGGCGCGCTGGCGTTGCTATTTCCGGTGGCCTACCGCGCCCAGGCGCAGACGCCGGTTACGTTTGAAGATATCGTTCATTCGGCCGCAGCGCCGAAGCCAGGAAACTGGCTCACCTACGGAGGAAATCTGGCCGCGCAAAGGTTTTCCGCATTAAAGCAGATCGATACGGACAATGTGAAGTCGTTGAAAGTAGCGTGGGTGTACCAGTTGGGCGGGCGCGGCGTAATCGAGTCCGTGCCGCTGGTGAACAACGGGATCATGTACGTGACCTCGCCGCCCAGCACGGTTCATGCGCTCGATGCGCGCACGGGCAAGGAGCTCTGGCAATATAGCCCGCAACTGCCGCGCGACCTGGTGACCATCGGCCTCTTCCCCACCAATCGCGGCGTGGCGCTGCTCGGAAATACCGTGTACCTGAACACCATCGACGCACATCTAGTGGCGCTCGACGCAAAAACGGGGCGCGAGAAGTGGAGCGTGGAGGTGGCCGACAACAAAAAGGGATTTGCGGACACCGGCGCGCCGCTGGCGATCAACGGAAAAATAATCGTCGGCGTGGGCGGAGGCGAAGCGGGAGCGCACGGGTTCCTGAGCGCGTTTGACGCGAATGACGGCAAGCTGTTGTGGAAGCTCTACACTGTGCCCCGCAGCCCAAGCGATCCCGGCGCAGACACCTGGGCCAACGGTAGCTGGTCGAACGGCGGAGGCACCACGTGGAACACCGGCTCGTACGACCCGGAAACGAACACGATTTACTGGGGCACCGGCAATCCCGCACCGGACTGGAATGGCAACGGGCGCATGGGCGACAACCTCTTCACCTGTTCCCTGCTGGCCATCGACGCGAACACGGGAAAAATGAAGTGGTATTTCCAGTTCACGCCACACGAGGTGCACGACTGGGATGCGTCCGAGCCGCCGATTCTGTTTGACGCGAAATTGAATGGGCAGATGCGGAAGCTGGTGGCGATGGCGAACCGCAATGCTTTCTACTACGTGCTCGATCGCACGACCGGGAAATTCATTACCGGTGTGCCGTTTGCGAAGCAGACTTGGGCGAAGGGCTTGGACAAGAACGGGCGGCCGATCAAGTACCCGGCGAAAGATATTGACCCGAGTCCGGAGGGGACATTGGTGTATCCCTCATTGACGGGCGGAGTGAACTGGACGAGTCCGTGCTATAGCCCGCTGACCGGGCTTTTCTACGTGAACGCACGAGACGCGGGCGCGTGGTACATCCAGGGTGAGTCGAAGATGGCGCCGGGCAATTCCAACGGCGTGGTCGGCGGAGGCGGCGGAGGCGGGCGCTTCATGGTAGGCGACCAGGACGTTACGTCGATTCGCGCGCTCGATGCGGTCACGGGAAAGCGCGTGTGGAATTTCCAAATGGTCGGCGATTCGTGGACCGGCGTGCTGGCGACGGCGGGCAACCTGGTATTTTCCGCGGATGCCGAAGGAAATTTCTTCGCGCTGAACGCCACGACGGGCGAGAATCTGTGGCACATCAGCCTCGGTTCGGCGCTGCGGTCGAATCCGATGACGTACGCGGTGGATGGGCGCCAGTACATCGCGGATTCTTCGGGAAGTTCGCTGTTCGTGTTCGATCTTCCTCAAGACTGATTCGGAGCCGGACTGAAGTGGACTAGGCGAAGATCGTGTGTTGATATCCGGGCGGGCGGTGAATTTTCAAATTCGCCGCCCGCTCTTTATTTGAATGTGTACAATGCTCCGCGGGGGGACATGGAAATGACCTCAAAACGCAAATGGCGTGCGGCCATGTTTGCCATCGTGATCGGAGCGTTCGCGATTTTGGGAGCGGCGCCGTATGCCGCGGCGCAGATTCCCACGGGGCAGGCGCCGCCGCACAAGGCTCATCCGCCAGCCACTCCGGAGTCGGTCGCGCAGGGCAAAAAGATTTTTGATGGCACCTGTGCTGTATGCCACGGGATCGACGGCAGCGGTGCGAACGGGCCAAACATCCGCAGTGCTGCGCGCACCATGGGTCCCGAGGGCCTTTACAGCCGCATCTGGGGCGGCGTGATCGGGTCCGGAATGCCCAATTTCTCCTATCTCGGCGAAGACAAGATCTGGGACGTGGTCGATTACGTCAGCACGTTTGGCGAAGTGCAGGGCGCGGCGGCAACAGGCAATCCGCAACAGGGTAAACAGGTGTACGAGTCGAACGGATGCGCTTCCTGCCACAGTATCGACGGGGATGGCGGCGATTCGGGGCCGGATCTTTCGAACATCGGATCGATGCGCTCGGCGGCGTTTCTGCGCGATGAAATTTTGAACCCGGGCGCGAATAAGCCGGATGGAGAGCCGGGACTTTCGTCGCGAGCGGCTTACGGCGGATACAGGATGTATCGCGCCACGCTGGCGGACGGAAAAGTCGTGACGGGAATGAGAGTGAACGACTCGTCGTTCAGCATGCAATTGCGAGACGCACAGGGGAAAATTATTTCGGTGAATAAAATGACGGCGAAGAATATCGAGGAGCTGCCGGATAAAAGCTTCATGCCAAGCTACAAGGGCAAGCTTTCGGACGCGCAGGTAAATGATCTGGTGGCCTACCTCGCCAGCCTGGAGGTCGCGCGATGAAGCCGGCAAAGTTCATCTCTTACGGATTCGTTCTGCTCGGGCTGCTGCTGGGATGCCGCACGACTGCATGTGCGCAGCAAAATATTACGTATGAACAAATTCTACACGCAGCCCAGCATCCACAGGACTGGCTGACGTACGGCAAGAACTACTCGTCGTGGCGATTCTCGGACCTGAAGCAGGTAGATACATCGAACGTGGGTCAACTGAAAATGCACTGGGTGTATCAGCTGAGCCACCAGGGAATTTTCGAGTCCACGCCGCTTGTGGAGGGCGGAATGATGTACGTAACGGAACCGCCCACGACGGTAACGGCGCTGGACGTGCGCACAGGGCGTCCGGTATGGCAGTGGACGGCGCCGCTGCCGAAGCGCTTGCTGACCATAGGGCTCTTCCCCACCAACCGGGGCGTGGCGCTGCTGGGCGACAACGTCTACGTGGCAACGATCGATGCACACTTAGCGTGTCTGGACGCCAAAACAGGCGCGCTGAAGTGGTATGTCCAAATCGGCGAGAACTCGGCGGGCGTGGCCATCACCCAGGCGCCGCTGGCATTGGACGGCAAAATCATCGTCGGAATGGGCGGCGGCGAGGCTGGTCTGCGCGGCTATATCGACGCGTACGATGCGAAATCCGGCAAGCGGCTCTGGCGGCTATACGCCGTGCCGAGCGCTGGAGAGAAGGGCGTTCAATCTTGGGAAGGCGATAGCTGGAAGTACGGCGGCGCCACCACTTGGAATACGGGCTCTTACGATCCGGAAACCAATACGATTTTCTGGGGTACAGGAAATCCAGCGCCAGACTGGAACGGCGACGCGCGAAAGGGAGACAACTTGTATTCGTGTTCCCTGCTGGCGATCGATGCGAACACTGGAAAAATGAAATGGTATTTCCAGTTTTCGCCGCACGAAACGCACGACTGGGATGCGGCCGAGCCGCCCATTCTTTTTGACGCGAAGATCAACGGACACATGCGGCATCTGGTGGTGCAGGCGGACCGCAATGCGTTCTATTACGTGCTGGATCGCGACAGTGGGAAGTTCGTAGCGGGACAGGCATACGCGAAGCAAACATGGGCCAAGGGACTTGATGCCAATGGCCGTCCGATCGAGCTGCCCAACAACCAACCAACGAAAAAGGGAAACTTGATCTATCCCAGCATCACGGGGTCGGTAAACTGGACGAGCCCATCGTACAGTCCGCTGACGGGATTCGTGTACGTGAACACGCGGGAGCAGGGCGCCGTATATTACAAAGGCAATCCCACCATGGAGCCCGCCAATCCGGCGGATACCGGCGGGGGCGGCGGACAAAAGGTGATTGGCGGCGATCAGGCGTACAGCGCGGTGCGTGCGCTGGAAGGTACCACGGGCGACCGCAAATGGCAGTTCAAGATGGTGGGAGATTCGTGGACCGGCACACTTGCGACCGCGGGCAATCTGGTTTTCTGCGCGGATGCCGAAGGGAATTTCTTCGCGCTGAACGCGACCACGGGTAAGCCGCTCTGGCACGTGCAACTGGGCAACTCGGTGCGCGCCAACCCGATCACATATGAAGTGGATGGCAAACAGTACTTGGAAGCGGCGGCGGGTAATTCGATTTTTACATTTAGCCTCCCGTAGGACGAACGACAACAAGATTGATGTGGCCAGCAGGGTCGAGCGCTCGCCTTTTCGTTGTTGCGCTAATCAAGTTCAGGAACGCGCGGAACCGGCGAGCAATTCCCTGCTATGAAATTGGTCGAAGACCTATTTTACAGGCTTGGTGTGCGAGAGCTTGAGCACAAGTTCAATGTCGCGGCGGGAATCGAAGCTGGAAACGGTTCGAACGCTGGACGTCAGATTGCCGTGTTCGGCGTGGACTTCGTAATCGACATTGGGATCGAGTCCGCTGAAGCGGAATTGGCCGGCCGCATCGGCGATATAGGTTCGAACGGCCTGGGTTTTGACATTCAGCAGATAGACAATGCTCGTAGGCACGGGATTTTCGCTTTTGTCCAACACTACGCCATGCACCGTGCGTAGCTCCGTCTGCGGATTTTGGGCGCGCACAGCACAAGCGGCGAGTGCGAAAATCGCGACGGCAAGAAAGACTCGGACAGCGGAGCGATTCGTCAACGGCAGCTCCCCGCCAGCAGACGAGCGCAGCGATGCGCTGGAAAAGCGTGGCGGACATCGCCCCTGAGCGCGGCGCTATTCCTCTTCGTCGTCATCATGATTCGAATTATCGCCGGCGCCATCGCCTTCTTCTTCGTCATCTTCGTCGTCTTCCTCTTCATCGTCATCATCGTCGTCGTCATCGGAGAGGACGATCACATGCACCGGATGGATTTGCGTCACCTCCAGCTCGGCGTCGCACTCAGGGCAGCTCAGAATCTCGCCCTCCTCCACTTCGTCCTCGTCCAGGTCGATTTCGGCGTCGCATTCCGGGCATCTAGTCACTTCTCTCTCCTCTTGCGGCGAACTTGAACCAGAGGGCGTATTATATAACGCCCGTGTCAAGCTTTGTCGGGAAGGATCGCGCAAAAGAAAACATGATGACGACGCGCCGCGAATATCCCAGCCAGCCGATCGTGGGAGTGGGCGGAGTAATTATTTCAAACGGCCGCGTGCTTTTGATCAAGCGTGGAAGTCCTCCGCTGGAGGGGCAATGGTCTATTCCCGGAGGATTGCTGGAAGTCGGCGAGACGCTGATGGAAGGCGTGCGCCGCGAATTGCGCGAAGAAACCGCGATCGAAGTGCGCCCGCTGGACCTGATCGAGGTCTTCGAGCGCATCGAGTTGGACGGAAGCGGAAAGTCGCGCTACCACTTCGTGGTGCTTGATTATTTATGCCAAGCGCTGGGCGGCGAAGCACGCGCGGGCAGCGACGTGACCGATGTCGCATGGGCGACGGCGGAAGAACTCGCGGAGTATTCGCTATCGAGCACCGCGACGCGCGTGATTTTGAAAGCGTTTGAGATGGGGCGAGCGGACCGCCACGGAAGCGGACGGGCGCTCTGAATGAGGACCGTGCGAGCTATTAGCGGACGAACGGGAATATTTCATCGGCGATCAAGTAGTTGGCTAGCAGCGTAGCAAATAGCATTCCGCCCACCCACAGGCCCCAGCGCCATCGGAGCCAGCGCTGCCGGAAAAACGAGAATTGCATGGGGAAATCGACGAGGTACGCCGCGCAGTAGCAGATATTCGCCCATACGGCGAGCACCGCCATCAGCACCAGGAACTCGAAGTTCATGGCCGGATGGAAATGCGGCCAACTGAATGCAACCCAGGCGACGACGATGACCGCAAGGATCAGATTGTAGGCGACGCGGCGCGGTTCCCAGTAACCGATCGCGTCCGACAGAACTTCGCGCCAAGGCTTCGATGGACCGCCGCCGGTTTTCGACTCGGCGGCTGACTGCCGATTGTCCATAAGGTCTCTCCCTTTGCGCCAACCAACTAACTTGCTGCAGCGGTTTCGGGCAGGCGACCGAAGCGGCGCTGGCGTCCCAGGAAATCCTCGACAGCCTCTTCGAGATCGGTGGCTTCAAACTCCGGCCACATGCGCGGCGTGAAGAAAAGCTCGGCATACGCGCATTCCCAGAGCATGAAATCGCTAAGACGGCGCTCTCCTCCGGTGCGGATAAGGAGATCGACGTCCGGCGCGGGCTGGCCGCCGTTCGTGACCTGGCCGAGACGACGCGCGAATTCGCGTTCGGTGACTTCGAGGCTGGACATCATCCAGCAAGCAGCGCGCAGAATGGAGTCGCGCGAGGAGTAGTCGAGAGCGATTCGCACGTCCATGCGGCGGCCGACGGAGGTCTTGCGCTCGGCAGTTTCGATGGCTTCGACTAGAGATCGCGGAATACGGTCGCGCCGTCCGATCACGCGCAAGCGAATGCGCTCGGCTTCAAACTCAGAGGCGGAGTTGCGAAGGAAATCCTCGAGAAGATCGAGCAGCGCGGTGACTTCCGGCGCGGGGCGGTCCCAGTTATTCGACGAAAAGGCGTACAAGGTGAGCGTTCCGATTCCGAGAGCCGGAGCAGAGCGTACGATGCGGCGGACGGCGGCGACGCCAGCGCGGTGGCCCTCCGAACGAGCCAAGCCGCGGCTGGAGGCCCAGCGGCCATTGCCGTCGAGAAGAATTGCAACGTGCAGCTGCGGGTCGGAGATCACTCGCGCTTTGCTGTTTCCCATGCTGAGAAAGACGCCTTCCTAGCCCTCTCGTGTGGCGCGGATGAGAGCTTCCATATGACTTAAGTAGCGTTCGAGTGCGCGGCGGCCTACCGGCGTGAGCCGGTATTGCGTTTTGGGGAGGCGGCCCGAAAACGATTTGATGCACAAAATGTAGCCGGCGTCTTCGAGTTTGCGCGCGTGGACGCTTAAGTTCCCGTCGGTGACGCGCAGAAGTGGCTTGAGCTCGTTGAAAGTGACGGATGAATTAACTGCGAGGGCGCTCACGATGCCCAGGCGCGTCCGCTCGTGGATCAGACGGTCGAGTTCGACCGCAGTAGCCTCAGGTTGGCGCGGAGACGCGCTGCCGCGTTTTGGTTTTTCTTCACGCGCGGGTCGAAGCGCCGTGGATTTAGCCGCCATAATTCCTCGCGATCACTGCTCCGAAAAAAATATGCAAGCCGCCGAAACCGACAGCGAGCAACATGTCGCCCCAATTTGCGGGGCAGAACAGAGCTACCGTCCCCAACACCATGAAGCAGAGGCCCATCAGCGGAACCACGCGGATGGAGAATGCCCCACCGGTGACGACCCCCGTCCCGTACAGCAGTAGCCAAATACCAGCAATCGCGCCGATGGGCTCGGTTCGCGCCAGCAATAGCGTCAAAATCGCTCCGGCAAACAGCGGGGGCGCAAAGCTATAAACAAATCGGCGTCCAGGGCCGGAAAGGAGCGAAGTGCCGGCGCCGCGCGCCTTCGAAATCGTGGTCCAGAAAGTAATTGCTATGGCGACCGCGGCCTCGATAATCCAAGTAGCAAACCAATCGAACGACGAAGATTGGCGGGAGGCAATTACGGCTGCGCCGATAGCGGTCACGCCGATGGCTACACCACCCCAGCCCGGAACGGCGGTGAACGATCCGGCACGTTCCATGGTCTCGCGGATGAAGCGCAAGTTATCGCGGGCGTGATCGTCAAGCGCGACGGGTCGCGGAGCACGTGGTGCTTGCGGGCCAGAATGCGACATAGCGAAAGACTAGCATTCGGCGGAGAAGTGTCAAGTACTTTGCAGAACAAAGTTACCATCACCGCAACTCCCAGCCGCCCGGCCACGCTGCGGGCCGACCGGCGAACTGGCACCCACGCTGTGGAATCGCTTGTGGTCGAGAAGCGTGGGGATTATCCTTTGGAGCGCAAAGCATCCAAGGAGGAGTGCGTCATGAAAAAGTGGACGTTAGGACTTGCGGCAGCGCTACTGCTTACCTTCGCCGGGTATGCAAACGCAGCGCAACAGAGCAGCTCGAGCCCGGTAGCGGCCGCGCTGCGAGGACTTGTGGCGAGGAACGCTACGAATATGGTGGGCGCAGCGGAAGAGATGCCCGCGGACAAGTACAGCTACCATCCGACTCCGGCACAGTGGACATTTGCGCATCTGATGATCCACGCAACCGGCGCGAATTACGGAATGTGTTCGGCAATCGCTGGCGTGCCCATGCCGAAGACAGAAAAGCTGGCGGATACGGATGCGAAAGATAAAATCGCTTCCGCGTTGAAGGCCTCGTTTCAATTTTGCACTGATTCGCTGAAGAACGTTACGGATTCAAATCTGACCGAAGAGATTCCCTTTTTCGGCGGACGCAAGATGCCTCGCGGCGCGATGATGATCATCATGGCGGATGATTACGGCGATCACTACAGCCAAGCGTCGGGCTATCTGCGGCTCAACGGCCTGCTGCCTCCAAGCGCAAAGCGCCGCTCGATGTAACGAAAACAGCGGGCGCGGCCAGCGCTCGACACGATGCCTTACTGCGGCGGATGCGCGATAGGGCGCGCCCGCCGGGCAGGCATCGGCGGATACCTGCCAAGGGCGGAGTTCAGCCGTACGTACAAGAGATCCAGGAGCATCAGCACGCTATCGCGGTAGATGTGTACCTTCGTGCCTGCGTCGTGCGACCAACTTACCGGCACCTCGGCGATCCGCAATCCGCGCCGCCGGGCCAGAAACAAAATCTCAGGATCGAAACCAAATCCCTCCATGCGCTGCTGCTCGAAAATCACGCGGCAATCCGGCAGGCGAAAAGCTTTGAAGCCGCACTGCGTGTCTTCAATCGGAAGGCCGGTGATGACGCGAACGAAACGATTGAAGATGATGCCCGCGATCTCGCGAAAACGAGATTGGTGAACGGCTATCAGAGACCGGTCGATGGCGCGGGAGCCGATGGCGACTTCATTCCCTTCGGCGATAGCGGCGAACAAACGCTCGCATTCCTCGATGGGCGAGGATAGGTCGGCGTCCGTAAAGAGAGCGATTCGTCCGCGCGCCTGAAGCATGCCGTTTCGCACGCTATAGCCTTTGCCTCGATTTCCGGGATTGGAAATGAGGCGCAGGCACGGCATCGCGCGGGCGCACTCCCGTGCTGCTGGCGCGGTTCCGTCCAAGGAACCATCATCCACGACAATAATTTCGACGCCCGCAAAAGCAGGCGAACGGGCGGCAAAATATTCGCGGATGCGAACCAAAGTCGAACCGAGGCGCTTTTCCTCGTTGTAGGCGGGAATCACGATCGAAAGCTCGGGCCGGGGTCCGTTCATTTAAGGCGCTTTCCGGTCTGGTATTGGGGGTGGCGCGAGCGGGCAACCATATCATGCGCAGGAGCCTCGAACTTCGGATTAGCAGCGGTGGTGCGGCGACGGCGCGCATTCCAAGCAGAGTCGCGCGGTCCAGGGGAAAGATCCAATCGCGCCGACCACTCACGGACGAACGGAACCAGGCGCGCGATCATGTTCGCAAACTATCACAAGGCAAAGGCCCTTGGCCACCGAAAGACAAAGTCAGCAGGAATTGCAAGCGGCATCGAGGTTGGGTACGATACGTGAACCCGGCAAACACTCCCGTAGCTCAGCCCGGACCAAAGAAAATCAGGAGACAATATGAGATTGAGAATGATGCTGATGGCGGCAGGATTGTGTATCGCTGGCCCGGCGCTGGCGCAAACAACGGCGTCACAATTGCCGCAGGCTCCGGCTGCCCATCACCGTGCAGCCACCAGCACGCCACCGGCGAAGAGAGTAACGCAGCCAGCGCCGCCTGCGACCAAGGTCGATCCGGCGAAGGAAGCGGCGATCCGCCATTTGATGGATATCACCCAAACGTCGAAGCTGGGCGACAATATGGCGGGGTATATTTCGGGACAAGTGCGCCGGTTCATGAGTCAGTCGATGGATGCAGCCACATTGCCGAAGTTCATGGACGCGTTCAATCAAAAGTTTGCTGCCAGCGCGCCATCAAACAACGTGACCGACGCGATGGTGCCGATTTACGACCAGGCTTTTACCAAGCAAGACATCGACGGGCTGGTGCAATTCTACGAATCGCCGCTTGGACAGCACGTGGTGAAAGTGCTTCCGCAAGTTCTGCAGAAGTCGCAGGACGCGGCCGAGAAAATGGATCAGGAAGCGGCGCTGAACGTTCTGCGGGGCATGTCCACCGATTATCCCGAGCTGAAGCGAATCCTGCCCGACGCCAATCACCCGGCTCCGGGAGCAGGCGCGGCTCCAGCCGCACCTCGAGGGGCAGCAGCGCCGCAACACTAGGGCGGCGGAGTCTGAAAAATCAGCACCAGGCACGTCAGGCATCCATTAATGGGCTGTCACTCAGCGCGTTTCGAGCGCCGGAGGGCGGCCCGTTGTGGTTGTTTGGCCCGCACGCAATGTTTTATTTAAAGTGTCGCACCCACTTGATATCGAAGCCATAGGTGCCGTTGATGTCGCGCAGGAACTCCACTGAAACATTTCGTTTCACGGCGTACTCCACCTGAATCAACTGATACTGGTTGGTAGTGGCGGCATTGGTGGAGTAGGTGATGGTAAGGCCGCGTGCCACCTGCTCAACGATGGTGACGCGCGCGGCGGCGTTGGACTCCGTGGTGGCGCCAGCGGCGAATGGATCGACGCGAAACTGGCTGATACCGAAGAGGTGCTCGATGCGTCCGCCGATGCCGCTGGTAATGGCCTCGGAAAGCAGGGCGGTGGCGCCGTAGTTTTGCGAGGAGCCAGGCTGCGATTGCAAAGCAGTGCCCTGCCCCGGACTGCCAAGCGCGAGCAGCGCGACGATGTCCGAATCCGGCAGCGGCGGGTCGGAGCGATAGTTCATTGAGAGCCGGTCGGCTGGACCGGAAAAGTCGATGGTGACCTGATATTGGCTGATGCTCGAGGTGAGCTCCACGTCGAGCACCGGATCGAGCCGGAATGGATTCGCAAAGTTAATATCACCGCGCGCCAGGCGGAACGTGTTCCCCCGGAACGGCATCTCTCCGCTTAGCAGGTGCACGTGCCCGAGCAGCACGGGACGGTCCCAAGTGCCACGCAGCCTGACGTTGCCATCCACCTCGATGTGCGCACCGGTCCATTCAATGCGCGCCCCGGGTGAGGTCTGCGCCGCGACGTCGAATGCGAGATTTTGGAGAAATGTGGAGGTCGTCGGAGAGCCAGTTGAAATCTCCGTGGCCGAAGCGAAAAACGAGGTGATGTCCACGCCCTGCGCGAACAACAAGCGATCGACCTGCACGCGTCCGCTGAGAAGTGCCGCGCTGGTAGTTCCTGATAGGCGCAGAGTGCCACCGGCGAGCCAGCTCATACCCTGGGGATAGCGGATGCGGATCGTCGAGGTGGTAGCAGTCACTTCGTAGCGCAATGGACCTTCACCATACGTGACGCTGCCGCTGAGCGACATCTGCCCGCCGCCAGCCTCCGCTGTGAGACGATCGAACAGCAATTGGCTGCGATTGAAGACGAGGTTTCCGTTCACGTTGCTGAGGCCGACGGGAAAATCGGCGTAATTGGCGGACGCGTCGCGCACGCTAGCCTGGCCGATCACTTGCGGGCGCGACATGGTGCCGCCCACCGATACGTTCATGTCCGCCCGCCCCTTCGCATCGAGAGCCGGAAGCACACCCTTGATGAGGCGCAAGTTCACTCCGCCGGAAATGGCGAAATTAAGCGGACGATCGCGGTCGAAACGCGCGGAGCCGCTCAAGCGGAAATCGGTATCGGGGCCGTGCAGGTGAGCCTGTTCAATGCGCACCTCGTTGCGTTGATAGGTGAGCTTTATGTTCTGGTCGTTGGTCAGCTGCACGAATTCGTAGTTGAACGAAATGCGCGCGATATTCGCCTCAATCTGAATGGAATCCGGCTGGCGAAGATTGCCGGTGAGCGCGAAACTGCCGTCGGCTGAGCTGTGGCCGGTGAGCTGCTTCAGATGCAAACCCGATCTGATGAACGGATCGAGATCGAAATTCCTTACGGAAAGGCGGCCGGCGATTGGCTGATCGTCCGCAAATCCGACGTTCAAATTACCCTGGAGTCGGTCCGGCGATGGCTCCGATGCAAACGTCAAGCGAGCTTGGCGGCCATCCGAATCGAGAGTTCCGGAGTAGTTCCCTTCCTCTTCGACTCCGAGCCTCAAGCCTGCAATGTGAATGTCCCCCTGAGCCACGGGCGCCCGCAGCGGGCCGCTGCCGCGCAGACGGAAGCTCAGTTTGCCCGCGATTGGCAGCGCGGTGGTTTGTATTTTGCGGATGGATTCCAGCGGGATGCGATCTCCGGTAAGATCGAATATCGCCTCACCCTCCGCAACGCGATATTCGAAGTTTCCGGCAATATCACCCGTTCCCTTGCGCAGCACGGCGTTGGTCAGTTGCAGCTCGTCGTGCTCTGCGTGCAATCGACCGCTGAGGCTTTTAAAATGGAGACCGGCTGCGTTGATGTCGTCGTAAGTAAAATCCGCATCGAATTCCGGGAAGGCGCGGGTACCGCGCCCGTGAAAGTCGCCGCTCAAGAATCCGCTGACGGGATAATGTGTCTCGATCATGGACTGCAGGTCGTCGCTCGGCGAATGTTCCATGCGGGCATTCAGCGTCCAATTACTCGAAGGTAGAAATGCCCAACTGCCGTCCAGTCCCAGATACAGATCGAAATTCGCGAGACTGCGCCCGCGGCGCACCGATGTATCGCTCATTAGGAATTCGTCGGGCGAATATTGCATTTCACCGTCGATTTGATCCCAATAAAGTTTGCCGTAGGCAGCATCCGTTGCCGACACGTGGCCGGAGAAGGTGGGCGCTGCGATCGGCCCCACAATGCTTCCGCGCCACGCCGCGGAGCCTACGATACGTTCTGGAGTTGCGTGCTCACCGCGAAGCACGTTGATGAAGTCGTCCCAATCGAGCAGATTGCTGGTCTGGAACTGAATTTGCAGCTTTGAATTCGTGCCGCTGATTGGACCTGAAACCTGCACGCGCGATTTCGGCGTATCGATTTCACCCTTCGATATGTTCACTTGATGAAGTTTGTCCACATAGTCGTAGTCAAAAAGTGCGGTAACAGGAATTTTTCCGGGCGTGAGAGCGGCCGGGGGCATCCAGCGTGTCTCACCCGTCGACCGGAAATCATGGAAGCCCATATTCCAGGTATTCACCGAATCCACGTCGAGCAATCCGCCCCAGTGCAGCGTCTCGACCGGAAAGCCGGGATGATCGAGTGCGGCAAAAATGCGCGGCAGGCTGGCTCCTCGCAGTTGAGTCTCGGTGCGAAAGCGAAGGCCGGCGAATGCCATATTCAGGCGGCCGTTGGCCGTTCCACCGACGGCTTCCACGTGTAGATTCGGAACCGTGAGGTGCTGGTGCGCGACCTGGAAATCTCCCCACGTTGAAATTCCGCTGGTGTGGAACCACTCGTAAGGCAGGCGTATCTGCTGCGCTTTGTAGTAACCACCGGCGGTCCATTCGTCGCGCGATGCCACGGAGGCGCTGCCCGCATACTGTGCGTGGCCGGAAAATTCGACGGCTCCGTCCGGAATATTTTTTTTGCGGAAAATCGTCCGTAAATCCGCCAAGGACAGATTTCCGCGGTATCGCAAGTTCCATGCGGGGCGCGCAAAGCTCGAAAGAGACGCACGCACGCGAATTTCTGAATGGGGCAAGGTCCACACGAACTCATCCAGATCAAACGAATTCGGATACAAAGTGAATTTCGCGGAGAAATTCGAGGCGAACCGGCGCCAGGGACTTCTCGTTAATTCCACGCGCTGCCAGCTGATGCGGCCAGTGTAGAGAGCTGCAGCACCAGCGGGAGTGCTAAAGTTCAAATCGAATTCGAAATTGCCTCCGGTTAGAGCAATCGGCGTGCGGCGATTGTTGAAGTTGATGCTGCCGTCGCGCAAGGCAAGCTGCGCGATTCGAAGTCGAAACAACGTCTCGCGCCACGGGCGGCTACTAGTAAGCCGCTTCGGACTGGGCAAGTTGCTGCGGCCATCCGCTCCAATGCGCACGGCCACTTCCGGCCGGTCGATTACCAACTCGTCCAGCGCGATTTGGCGTCGCAGGAATGAAATCACCCGAATTCCAACGTCCACACGATCGGCGTGAAACAGCGGAGAGGCCCCTGCCGGCTCCAGGCCGTGTAACGTCAGCCCATCGATTTCCGCATGAAGGTTCCAGAGCTGAAAATGAAATGCCTGAATCTCGGCGCGCGCTCCGGTCCGCGTCTCTATTTCGCTGATCAGTTTGTGGCGCATCCAGCGCGCCGCAATGCCGCTTTCAAATAGAAAAGTCACCACACAGACGACCGCCGCGATAGCGATCAGCGCTCCCAGCAGCCCGTGGGTCCAGCGCAATCTCACTGCCTTGCTCCTTGCGAAAGGATGTCGATCGTCAGGCCGCCGCGCGTATCGTCGAGCCATTGCTTCGAAAGCGCGTCGATATCCTGCTGGACAAGGACTTCGCGGATTTCAGGCTCTACGTCAGCGATGGACGGCGCCTTTTCACCCTTGGCCTTTAGCTGCGGAGCGAGAACGTCTTGATAATATTTTTGCACCTGCTTTGCATCCACTTGAGCTGCCGGCCGGAAGCGAAAATCCAGAAAGCGTGAAAGATAGATTTGCTCCGTTAAGATACCGCGCACGGCGCGGACCGAGATTCCGGCATCCGCACAGCGTTTCTCAAAATCCGCCGGGGACCCAATCCGCTTTTCTAGTTGCGCGAAGTTGCGGTCCAGATCCGCCGGAAATGGTTTTGGGTACTGCGTCGCAGTCGCCTCCCCGCTGACAATCCATTGATCGATGAGTTCGCGGATCACTTCTGCACGGGGATTCGATTTGCCGTTCACTAGCTTTTGATACGCAGCGAGTTCGTCGACTTGGCTGTCGGTGATGATGTCGGACTCAATGCGCACGGCAATTCCATCAATCGGCACGGGCTTCGAAGCGCTCGCCGACGCTGGCGCGTCGGCTGTTTTTTGCGCCCGCGGAAATCGTCGCGCTGCCGCCGGCTGAATGAGGCCGGCCAGAAACGCACAGATGAAAAGAGCGCGCCGCATCAGAACACCGGTCCTATGTTGAACGAAAAACCGAAGCGAGGAGTGTGAATAAATTGCGGCGAAGGAGTAGGGTTCAGCATCGTCGCTACCGGCGTGTACTCATATTCTGCGGGGTTAAGCAGCAGACCGAAATCGACCCGCACGGGCCCCACCGGCGTGGGATATCGCAATCCGAAGCCAACCGTGTTGGACCAATAGTTCAGGTCGGTCAGCGATTTCGATTTCCACGCCAGAGTAATGTGATAGATGTCGTCGTAGACGTTGCCGCCGTCATAAAATATCGTTCCGCCCAGGCGGTTGCCAATGACCGGAAGGCGCATCGGGAATCGCAGCTCTTGGTTGAAAATGAGCAGCGCAAGACCGCCGATTGGAAATCCCGTGGTCGGATCGCGCGGACCGGCCTGGTTCAACCCAAATCCGCGGAGCGAAGTGCCGCCACCGGCGTAAAAGCGTTCCGGCAGAGGAATCGTGACGCAAGAAACCAGGCAAAGCGCCGAGTAGGGAGGAAGCGTGTTGCCGAGCGGCGCCTCGACGCCGAAGCGCACGGACCGGGCAAATACGAATGCCCTGCCGAACGAATAGAACGAAGAGTTCTGAAAAAATCCGCGCAGGTAACTGGCGCTGGATCCAATGCTCTCAATGGCATCGCTAAAGTCGATGGTGTTGAATGTGCCGCGCGTGGCGTCCGCCGGATTATTGCGGCGATCGCGCGCGTACGTAATGTCGAAGCCAGAAACCAATGTGGGCTGGCTGAGGAGAGGAATCTGCTCGGGATTGATGGTGGAAACGAGATTGGAGGCTTCGACTCTCCTATAGAAATACTGATACAGGAGCGAGCTCGACGGAGACAGGTGTTGTGCGACTTGGAAGCCCGCTTGAAACTGAGTGGACGTAAAGGTGTTGACGTCCTGCGTCTTAGCCGCGTAGCTGGTCAATTGCAGGCTCAGGTTGCGGTCGTTCAAGAAATTCGGGGCGGTGTAATCGAGAGAAGCGCGGTATTCGAGCGTGCTGGCGCGCGTTGTGAGAGAAAGCGTCTGTGCGCGGCCGAACATGTTGTTGCGGGCGATTTCAAAAATGCCCCGAGGACTGGCGCCGATGGTGGTGCCGTTGGGATTGCTGGTGCCGCCGGCAATGCGCTGCACTTCAAATCCAACGCCGTAGCCGATTGTGTAACGGTCGCCCTCTGTTACGTCTACAACCACGGCTTTTTCGGGATCCGTACCCGCAGGATTTTGCGGTGCGATCTGCACGCGGTCAAAAACGCCCAGGTTGTAGAGCTGGCGCTGCGTGGAGGCCACTTCCCCTTCACGTAGAGGGGCGTCGGGCTTGATGGTCACCTGGCGTGCGATGACGCCGCGCCGCGTGAATTCGTAGCCGGTTAGCAGCAGCTTCGATACGTCGACCTGGCGGCCTTCGATCACGCGATATGCCAGGCTCACTTCGTGATCGGATGCGGGTTTGACCTGCGCTTCCATGCGCGCGTCGGGAAAGCCTTCATTGAAATAAACCGCCAGGATATTGTCGCGATCGCTCGACACGCCGGACTCCGAATACGGCTGCCCTGCGGTTGATCCGGTTACGGAAAGCAGCGTATCCGTGCTGATGGCGTGGTTTCCCTCGATCTTGAGATCAGCGATGCGAGTTTGCGCACCTTCCACAATATGAAATGTGACGAATAGATCGTTCCGCTTCCCGCGAAATTGATCGTCAACGTCGGTGGATACCCGTGCGTCGCGAAAACCATTGGAAAGATACAGGGCGCGGATCGAATCGGCATCGTCGCGCATCATCTGCTGGCTGAAGCGCCCGCTCGATGCGAAAGAGGCCGTCTGCAGCTTCAGGCGGCCCGCCAACAGGCTCGATTCGAAATACTTGTTCCCCTCGAAAGCCACACCGGCGAGCCGGTAATGATCTCCGCGCGTTATCTGATACGTGATCACCTGCTCTTTATCCTGCTTGTCTTGGCGGGTTGAGACGTCCACCGTCGCATTGAAGTAGCCCTCGCTCTGGAAATAATTCCGCAGGTTGCGGCGTCCCTCTTGTAGCAGGTCTTCGTCCACCGCGCCTTCGGCGTAAATCGGAAGCAGTTTGCGGAGACGTGACTTGCTGACGTGCGCGCCGCTCGTTTCGATGCGAACGCGCAGCCCCGCCGTCACCACCAGCGTGAGCGGCACACGATTGGATTTCTCATCGTACATCTGCGGCGAAACCACCACGCCCGCGCCCAGGTATCCTTGGTCGACCAGGAACTTCTTCAGCCGCTGTGACGATCGCGAAAGCAGATCGAGGGTGAGCGAGTTTTTCTGGGATAGCCCGGAATGGCGCAGCAGGCGCGCATTGCTGTACGGCGTTTTATTATTGATTGCGATCGCGCCAATCCGGGCGCGCGGGCCGGTATCAACAACCACCGCTACATCCATTTGCCGCGTGTCCTCGTGCGGTTCGAGAGCCCACGTGATCTTCGGATTGTAGAAGCCGTCGCTGCGGAGAATTCCGCCCAGCCGCCCCATCGCTTCCTGCAGCGCGCTTTGGCGGAAAGGCTCGCCGAGTCCCAGGCGCATGGCCGCAAGCGCGGTGGACTCGTCGGGAGGCGGCTTCAAACCGTCGATGTGAATCACATTGTTGTAGAAGTTGCGCTGCACGATGAAGGTGACTTGCAGCCCGGCAGGTTCTCGGGAGGCAGTCACGCTAATATCGGAAAAATCGCCCATGGCATAGAGGCGGCGCAGACTTTCACGTTCGGAATCGAAACTGAACGACTCACCCGGTTTGAGGGCGAGCGCAGGGATTTTCTCCGGAATCGCGTGGCCAGTGGCGTCCACTACCCGAATTTCTGCTACTGGCCGGCCGTCAAGAGCAGCTTCCTGCGCGCGAGCTAGCGAGGCAAACAGCAGCAACATGGCGAGTCCGCACGCAATCCGGGCCACGGACAGCTCCGCGGAAGCGCGTCCTGGATGTAAGAATCGCCTAAGCAGTCTTATTCCCCTCGTGCGACCATCAAGGTTAGCACAGGCCTCTTGCATGCTTAGCGCGAATTGGCGCTATCATGAACACGGCTAGGCTCCTCCGATGAAACCTGACGAACAAGAAAAGTATTCGCGGCAGATTCTCTTCAGCGGACTCGGCGAAGCTGGCCAGGAACGGCTACTCAGCGCCCGGGCGGTTCTAGTTGGCTGCGGGGCGCTGGGCACGGCTTCCGCAAACTTGCTTGTGCGCGCCGGATTGGGCAAGCTGCGAATCGTCGACCGCGACTTCGTGGAGCTGTCCAATTTGCAGCGCCAGACGCTCTTCGATGAAGCCGACGCGCGCGAGGTGCTGCCGAAGTCCGTGGCTGCCGAGCGGCATTTGCGCGCTATAAATTCCGGCGTGGAGGTCGAGGGCGTCACCTCCGATCTAACGCCGCGGAACGCGATCGATCTGCTTTCCGAATTCGACCTGATCCTCGACGGCACCGATAATTTTGAGACGCGCTTGCTGCTGAATGACGCTGCGATCTCGCTCGGCGTACCTTGGATTTACGCGGCCGTCGTGGGCAGCTACGGCGTGACCATGACGATTCAACCCGGCAAATCTGCATGCCTGGCCTGCCTGCTCGAATCAACGGAGTCAGGTGAGTCCATACTAGGCGGCGACACCACGTGCGACACAGCCGGAGTGCTGCAAGCAGCGGTTGGCGCGATCTCGTCGATCCAATCGGCGGAGGCGATGAAACTACTTGCAGGAAGATCGGACGCCGTCATCGCTCGATTGATAAGCTGCGATGTGTGGACCGGTAAATTTCAGGCAATCGGCATCGCGCGAAACCCTGAGTGCCGCGCGTGCGCTCGTCGCGATTTCGTTTACCTGAATGGCGATGCGCAACCTCACATCACCATGTGCGGGCGCGACTCGGTACAGATTCACGAGCGCGGCAGAAATCTCGATCTCGCCGAACTCGGCCGCCGGCTGAACGGCGCCTCACGAGATGTCCGCTACAACGAGTTCCTGCTTCGCTTTCGAGTGCCGCCCTACGAGCTGACGGTATTTTCCGATGGGCGCGCCATCATCAAGGGAACGAAAGACCCGGCCGTGGCGCGCTCGCTCTACGCGCGATACATCGGCTCCTAATCGCGGCTGGAAATGGAGATGAATCGGTATGTCAACCGGCGAAACGCCGGAGCGCCTGATGGCGCATCGCCGCGCGATCGATATTCTCGCGGCAGTTCATCAAGGTGAGCAGAGTGCTGAGGATGCGTGCCTTCAGTTCATCAGACATCGGGAACCCGCTGGTAGCCACATGAACCATGGCCTCGCCGCGTCCGCAGATTTTCCCGATGAACTCAACCTGTTGCTCGTGGGGTGCCGTACCCAACGCCATTGCCCGCCGGATTTCAGCGCACTCCTGTTCGATGAAAAGCGTGAAGTGCAAGACGCAGAGTTGTTCTGTCGCCATACCCGATGGCGCAGGCATCTTGCATCCTTTTGAGGTGCACGTCTCTGGCACGGACCCGTCCCGGGAAACTATTGATATGTAAACATCTTCGAATCTCAAATGCCAGTTTGCGGCGAGGTAATGCCACGTATCAGATAGCAGGGCCGAACGGTACAGTTGGAGCGAAGCACCCCGCGAAGGTCGCCGTCAGGTTATTTCGCCGTCGATTGTGGAGCGTGCTCGCCGATGCGAAAAGCGGTCCATGGACCAGCATTCATATCGCGCAGCACCGGAGCTTCCCACGAGAACTCCGGATGCGCGGCCAGGAATTTGGCGGCGTTGAAGTCGGTTCCACAAGGGTGCCCGATTCGGGCGATAAAGCTCATAGTTTCAGCCATTTGGCTGTCTATCACTTTGCCGGAAACAGCCCCGTGAGGATCGAAGGGGGGTGCGGATGAATCGGGCAATACAATCGGCTCGTTGTCTCCGTGGCCGCAAAGGGTGCGCCGGTCCGGATCGATCTTCTTCTCGTACGTGTCGTAGTGATCGCCCAAGAAAGCTTCAGCCATAGATGTATCGATCTTGCCCTTGTTGCCATTCAACAGCGTATCCCAGCGGATTCGACGCGCGTTGGGACCGCTGGCCGGGTTCTTGGGGTCGAAGTCAGTCTCGTCGCGAATCACATCCGGGTCGCTGGGGAAATTGGCGCCGGAGTAGTAGCCGTCCGTGGTGCGCCAAACCTTCCAATGCTTCAGGCCCAATTCGAAGCGGGCGATTTCGCCAGTTTTGCGGTCGCCGAGCAGCCAATCGTTGGCGTAGCCGCCGTTATTTCCGTCGAGCATGATCTTCACATAGTCGTCGATTGAACTCGCATATTGCATCGCTTTGCGCGAGCGCACGAATTCCGGCTTGCCGTTCGGGTCCCAACCGTGGAATCCGGCGATGGTCGTCTCCGTGACCATCATCCCCGCGGAATTGACGCCAAAGTCGTCGTCGCTCGTGATCACGCCAGGAAACCCGTCCATCAGAATGCGATAACCATGCTGCGGGACGATATCGAAAATAATCCGCCAACGCGCGCCCTCAATGTACGAAGTCCAATTATTGTGCGCCATCACGATCTGATGATCCTTCGTCCAACTGCCGGTGGCTACGAAGGCGCTGCAATGCCCCATCGGGACAAGGTTGGGTCGCGCTTCGGCGTTCGTTTGTTTGTCAAGCCACGGGACGTAGTAATCGGGAAGCTCGGAAAAGGCATTCATCGCCACGATGTCCCACAGATCGAGTTTTACGCCGTGATCGTTTAACCCGGTGACAATTCCCTGCAGCTCCTGTTGGTATTCGGCATCGATTTTTGGCCACAGCATCTGCTGCGCGGCGCGCCGGAAAAAATCCCAATCGCGCCCCGTATTGTGCGTCAACTCCAGGCGCACCATTCCATAGGCATCGGCGATTTCCGGTGCTAGCAGGTATCCGTGCTGCACCCCGATGTCGTGCGGCGAGCCTTCCAGGTGCACGTAAATCCATCCCCCGCGTTCGAAGCGGTATCCGCGGCCAAGCGCATCGTCATAGTAGCTGTCGCGGAACTGGTCGCTTTGCGCGAGCGGCAAGGCATTAGCCATCGGTGACGCAGGCAGCGCGCCCGCCTGCGCCACGCGGTCGCCAGTCGCAACGATAACGACGAGCGCCGCCAAGAATAGAGCGAACATCACTCCAAGCGCGCCAATCACTCCGATGTCGCGCGTGGAAGATGTTCGGATACGTTTTGCGAATCGATTCGTTTTCAATTCATGCGCACCTTGAGGCAAAGATCAAGCGCCGCGAAAATTCAAACCGCGGCGTGCCAGTCGTACTCCTCGGCGGCTCTCTATAGCTTGAAACAAGCTAATGCGCTAATACGCTACCACAATACGCGAATTCCGCCAGGCTCCGCGCGCCGCGCAGATCGCGTGATATCGAAACCTCAGATGATCGCCGCGCGGAATGAGATGCTTTTTGGGACGGGCGCCAAACCGGAGCGTCCCTACCGCTGGAGTGCGCGTGTGCGCTACGGGCTCGCGCGGGAGCATGCCTATACGCGAGTCATAGCGCCCGAGCGGCACTTCCAGTATGATGCTCCCCGGCGTTAGCGAATACGGGCGCGGAAAGCTGGCCGACGTCAACAGCCAAAGCGCACGCGAATGAAATCAATTGGCCACGGAAACCATCCAGCCTAACATCGGGCCTGATACCGGCCCAAACGGGAAGGCCCGCAAGCGCGAACTGCTTTACGCCGTCATCGTAGTATTCATCGGCATTTCCGCCGTCACCCTCGCGCAGTTCCAAGCTATCGGCCTGATTCCCCTAAAAAACCTCCTGAAGAACGAATTGCATGAAGACCGCGCCGCTACAGCGGCGTTTTTCTTTTGGATGCAGTTCGCTTGGTATTTCAAGCCATTCTTCGGAATCATCACCGACGCATTTCCTTTCCTGGGCACGCGGCGCAAAAGCTACATGATCGTCGGCGCCGTGCTGTGCGTCGGGTGTTTCATCTCGCTGATCTTCGTGCCACACCGCTACAACGCGTTGCTCATGA
>JBOGNC010000029.1:0-24982 GCA_050747045.1 Candidatus Acidiferrales bacterium
TGTGCGGCATGGCGGAGCTGCCACGCTGCTCGCCGCCGAATGGCTCCTCGACTTCGCGCACTTCGGTGCGTTGCAAGTGGCGAACTTCGATGGCAACGCGTTCGAGCGTCGCGGCGATGATGGCGAGCGCGCTGACATATTGCGCGTGGCGGTCGCGCTCGAGCACCTGGGAGGTGATCGGCGCGGTCGCAAGACCGAGCTTCGCGCAGATTTTCTGTTCGACCTCGGGGCCGAGATGCGTGCAGGTGCCGACCGCGCCGGAAATTTTGCCGACGGTCATGGCGTATGCGGCGGTGGCGAAGCGTTCGTAATCGCGATGATTTTCGGCGTACCAATTGGCGATCTTCAGGCCGAAGGTGATGGGCTCGGCGTGGATGCCATGGGTGCGGCCGATTTCGGGCGTGTCCTTAAATTCCCAGGCGCGCTTTTCGAGAATTTGGCCGAAGTGCGCGAGGCCCTTTTCGATTAAACGGGAAGCATCGCGAATCAGTAGAGCCTGCGCGGTGTCGACAACATCGTTGGAGGTGAGGCCGTAATGCAGCCAGCGGGCGGCTTCCGGGTCGCCAACGGCTTCCTGCACGGCGATGGTGAAAGCAATGACGTCGTGGCGGACTTTGGCTTCGATTTCGTTGATGCGGGCCACGTCGACGCTCGCGCGTTCGCGCAATTTAGCGGCGACGGCGCGCGGGACGATGCCGGCTTCGGCGAGCGTTTCCGCGGCGGCCAGCTCGACATCCAGCCACTTCTGGAATTTATTTTCTTCGCTCCAGACGCGGCCCATCTCCGGACGGGTATATCGCGAGATCACGTTCGGCTCCCTGAATTGCAGTTGTTGCGGACGAGGCTTCCCGTTCCATCATACCTGACTTCCCGGAGCCGAGATGGTCCAGCCTCGCGCGTGCGGGCGCGGCTCGGATCGAGTTCGTCAAGGCCGGCAAAAATCGCGCCTCCGAACGATTCGTGAGACAACCGATTTTGGCTAACCTGAGGTGCGGGCGAAGGCATGCGGATTTGTGTCGATCTGGAGAGAGGGCGATCGTTTGTTTTCTGGGAGTTAGCGGGTACTTAGAATGGCAGGGTGTGTCGATCTGGCGCGATTCGATTTCAGAAGATCCAGTTGGCGACACCGGATTGCGGCGGCGCGCTCTTGATCGCAACGGTTGAGGCGACATTTCCATCCAGCTGGTCGTCCTTTCCCTAGGTTTGCACCGGCCTGTCGGTAGGCGGGCCGGTTTTGGCGCCGGCCCGCATTTCGAAGGCGTCTTGCGCGCCACGGCGCGCCTTCGGCACGCTCCCGGCAGCTTCCGAGCGGGCAAGGAAAACGTCCCACGGTAGCATGGCTGCTGCGTGCGGTCGAGGTTCAATTTGGCAGTAGTACCTATTTCCCGAATTGGAACTGAAAGAGCAGAGCCGCATCGTTCGCCAAAACCGCGAACGGCGCGGCATCCACAAGTTTTACTCGCGCGCCGTTAGAAACGTGTGGTGCGGCAGCCACCACTCTGTCGACCGGATAAATAACAGAGAATGCGCTACCCACCCCTATTTCCACCACGCTTTGTCTTTCGGCATAGATTCGTAACCCGTTTTCTCTCCCTCCCTTTCCATCTGCTCATACTCAGCTTCCCAGGTTTGCCAGCCGTTCTTTTTGTACTTCGTGTTTGGAGCGAACTCTCCGGCCCCGACATCCAAGTCCCCGGAGCGTGGGGCGCGATAGTCACCCCAGTTGCACTTTTCCGCTACGGTTCCGCGGTAGCTTTTCCAGGCTCCCACGAACTCGTTGTTGGAATACCTATCCGAACAACTCAAGATATCGTCGTAGTGAATGACGCCGTGTTTGTCTGTATAGAAGTCAGTCGTGAGCTTTCCCTTGAAGACGCCCGCAGCGTCCTGCTTTGGATTCTCCTTGAAGAGGTACCGGCCTGAGATCACTCCTTCGGTGAGCCCCTTTATGTCTGCTTCGCAATCGTCCCGGGCTGGAAATTCGACGGCAGACTCCACCACAATAGTCCCCTTGAACACACGGACTCTGTTTCTCACGAGCGATTTGCCCTCTACAAAATACACAGCTGGGTCATTGCGGTCCTTCCTTACAGAAAGGTAATGGATCTGCAATCTCTGATAACCGGCGCCTATGAATCCGAATATCTCGGAGCTATTGGTGGTCGTCCACAGATGGCTGAGATCATATTTCGCGACAAATGCCTTGAGCCTAATTGTGCGGCCGCTGTTTGGAGCTTTTTGTTTCGTCATCGTGGCAGGGGACTGATTGGCTTGGACGGATGCGCCAGCTAGGAAGAGCAAAAGTGCTCCGACAAGCCTTCCAAACGAACGCGGAACCACTTTTTTCACAATGTCCCTTCGCCACGGAATGGCGCAAACGGTGGGTGGCAAACGCTTTCTCGGTTTTGCCCGCCCGTTTAAGCGATGATATCGCACAATGCGCTATGCGTTTCCATGCTAAATCGCTTGTTTTCTTCGCTGG
Source organism: Candidatus Acidiferrales bacterium (assembly GCA_050747045.1). Taxonomy (GTDB): domain Bacteria; phylum Acidobacteriota; class Terriglobia; order Acidiferrales; family UBA7541; genus Palsa-295. The sequence continues at coordinate 2,483 of JBOGNC010000029.1, forward strand.
CTGCCAAAATCGCGAAGGGCGCGGCCCATCTCCGGACGGGTATATCGCGAGATCACGTTCGGCTCCCTGAATTGCGGTTGTTGCGGACGAGGCTACCCGCTCCATCATACCTGATATGAGCGGGCTTGAGGCCTCTCAGCCGGCAGCCGAAAATCTTCTCCATTTCCGAGGTGTAGCATGCGATCGATTCCGTTCCGGTTCGCAAGAGTCGGGGTCAAAAATCGCCTCAATGGGCTGATCGAAGAGCTTCGCGATGCGAAAGGCGAGCGGCAGGCTCGGGTCGTACTTGCCCGTTTCGACGGCATTCACAGTCTGCCGGGAAACTTGAAGGCGTTGTGCCAAGTCTGCCTGAGACCATTCACGCTCGGCGCGAAGAACGCGAAGCCGATTCTTCATACCGCTAAGCTCCGAGAGGCGCATCTGATACTTTCGCGCCAGCAATCAGTTCGGCTAATTGCTCCGTCGTGGCATTCCCTACTAGGCGATTGTCGCCGACCTCCACCACCGGAACGGATTTAATTCCCCTATTGGCTGCTATCCGCGGCTGCAAAGTAAGGTCTATCTCCTTGAGCGTGAAACCCATCTCTTTTTGGAGGGCTTCCAGACGGCGTTTCAGAATCGGACAAAAGGGACAGCCGTTGTGAAAATAAGCTGTCACCTCGACGTGGGCCTTGCTCACACTCGAAGCCAGCTTGTCGGCCACGGACCCATAGCCCCTCCATTCCGATGTGAGGGGTGAAATCCGCAGGCCCAACCATCTCACGCAAGGAAGCAACACCAGCCAGAGAAACAGTTCGAGCCAATTACGTCTGTAGACGAGATAGGCCAACCCGCCGACGTACAGAACGGCGGGAATAAACAGTTGGAAATAGAGACTCGCCAACGTGCACTGCTGCTTCGCGGTGGGTTCCGAAGCCGATTGGCTTTTTTTCACCGGTACCTCCGGGCTAGAAATACAACCGAGACCGCCCAAATCGCTGCGCCAGCGCTTCCGAGGCCGAGCAAGTTCACGGTGAAAATTTTCGCGGAGTCCAGTCCCACGGAAACAAAATCGAGAATGATTGTGGCGACAAAAGCGATGGACGCGGCTTGCAGCTGAATGCGTCTTCCCATCTCATCCAATGTGCGAACCATGCGGACTACAGCCACTACACAGGCAATCCACAAGAGAGCCGGTAAGAATCCGAGAACAATCCGGATCGGAGAACTCAGCTTCTCACTATGGAAGACCCACAGGACTACAAGATATGTCACCGCCGCCGCCACGTCCCACAGGAACCACGGCTGTGTCCAGCGCGAGCGTCCGCCGCAACTCCCGAGCATTCCTTCCATAAGCATGACCCTCCAGTCCCAAAAGTGTAAATGGTCATGGTCTAAATGTCAAGTATACTTGACACATCTATCGCGACCAACCGGTCCGCCACGATGCGAGGCGGCGCGGAAAACGATGCTAAGCTCGGCGGCTCCGGCGCGACCTGACGCCAGTGGGAGGATACGTGGAATTCGTCCGATCAATCGGGCAGTGGGCGCTCGTCGGGCTGGTAATCAACTGCATCATCGGCAGCGGGATTTTCGGGATACCCGCGGAATTGACGCGGCGGCTGGGGCGGGCGAGCCCGCTGGCGATGATCGCAGCGGGCCTGGCGATGGTTACGATCATGGCGTGTTACGCGGAAGTCGCGTCGCAATTTGCGGAGCCGGGTGGATCGTACCTCTATGTGCGGACTGCGTTCGGGCGGTTCGCGGGGATGCAAGCGGGCTGGTTCTGGCTCCTGTCGCTGCTCGGCGGCTGCGCCGCCAATGCAAATTTGCTGGTGACGTATCTAGCGGGCATGTTTCCGCAGACGGCGCATGGGTGGACACGCGCGGCAATCTTGACGGCTGTAATCGCGATTCCGGTGGCGGCGAATTACCGGGGCGTTCGCGCGGGCGCGAACGTGAGCAGCGTTTTGACCGTGGCCAAGCTGGCGCCGCTCGGAATTTTGATCGCGTTGGGCTTGTGGCGCTTCGGGCACGCCGCGCAGACGATCCATCCGGCCGAAATTATCACTCCGGGATGGAAAGCGTGGGCGGAATCGCTGTTGCTGGTGATTTTCGCGTATGAGGGATACGAGGATACAGTTGTGCCGTCGGGCGAAGTAAAGAACCCGCGGAAAAGCATCCCTTTCGCTCTGTTCACCGGGATGGCTGTGTGTATGGCGGTGTACGCGCTGCTGCAATTCGTGACGGTGGCGACGATTGGCAACCGGCCAACGGACCGACCCATAGGAGCTGCGGCGGCGGTGCTGCTGGGACCGGGCGGCGAGACGTTCGTGGCAGTCGCGGTGATGCTTTCCGTATACGGATACATTTCCGCGGCAATACTCAACGCGCCACGGCTGGCTAGTGCGTTTGCCGAAAACGGCGACGGACCAGAGCGGCTGGGCAGATTGCACCGGCGATTCCGAACACCCGGGCTGGCGATTTTGTTGTTTGCGGCGCTGGTGTGGATTCTGGCGCTGACTGGAACTTTTTTGTGGGCCCTGGCGCTCGCGGTGGGCGCCTCGACGATTTATTACGGCGGAGTTTGCGCGTCGCTCATACGCTTGCGACGAATGCGACCGAACGCGGATGCGCTGCGAATACGATGGGGCTCGGTGTGGGCGGTGCTGGGAATCATTTTTTCGTTATTGATGTTGACGCAGATGGATGTGCGCGAGGCGCTGCTGATGTTGGTGACGGCGGGGTTAGCGGCGGCGAATTGGTGGTGGGCGAAGCGAAGAGCGGGGCGAGGATTGGGAGCGGCGGTTGCGCTTCCAGCACCGAAGTAGGCGGCGATGACCTCAGGAGTGAATGCGACCCAGAACTTTACGTATGGCTGACAGGTACTGGCGAGGCGTTGCCGTTGGCGCCTTTGGCGGCGAGGTCGCCGGTCATAAACGCATTGCGGAACTGGTCGAAGAGATCGCCTAGAGCGTTGGGGGTGTGCGGCATCATGATGGTGTTGCTGCGATTGGTTCCGGCGACGTTTTGAAGCGTGTCGAAATACTGGGTGAGCAGGACCATGGCCATAGCGTCGCGAGGCGTGGCGCCGTCAACGGCGTTTGAAAAACCGGCAATCGATTCACGGAGGCCCCCGATGATGGCCTTGCGCTGATTGGCGATGCCTTCGCCCTGCAGGCGCTTGGATTCCGCATCGGCCTCGGCTTTCTTCACCAGCAACATCTTTTCGGTTTCGGCGCGGGAGACGGTGGCTTCGCGCTCGCGAGCGGCAGCGTTGATATCGTTCATGGCGGCTTTCACTTTTTCGTCGGGGACGATGTCGGTGATCAGCGATTTCACGATGGTGTAGCCGAACTCGGACATAGAGGCATCCAGGCTGTTTTTCACGTCGATGGCGATTTGCGCCTGCTGGTCGAAGGTTTCATCGAGAGTGAGCTTGGGGACGTGGCCGAGGATGACGTTGTAGACGAACGATTCGATCTGCTTGACGGGGTCAGAAAGCTTGTAGAAAGCGTCGTAGACCTTGTCGGGCAGGACGTTGTACTGCACGGAGATGGGAATCTGCACGAAGACGTTGTCTTTCGTTTTGGTTTCGACTTTCACGTCGAGCTGTTCGACTTGCAGGGATATTTTGGCGATGACAGTATCGAGATAGGGCATTTTGAAATTCAGGCCCGGCGCGGCGATGCGCGAGAATTTTCCAAGGCGCTGAACCACACCGGCGTGGGCCGTTTCAATGGTGAAAAACGAACCGAGGAAGACTCCCAGCGCAAGCAGCACGACAACGATTCCGAAAATCAGAAGAATGACGCTGCCAATCGATCCCATCGGTTTGCTCCTCCGCTGCGACACAAGGCGAGCACGTATGGCGCCCTTCGAACAAGGGAAGTTCCGCGCTCCTAGTAGCTGGGAATATACATCAAGAGTACATGGCTGAGGCTGGAATTTTGGAGGAGCGTGCTAGAGATCGAAGGGGCCCAGGGGGACGCGCTGGGAGGCGATATGCAGCGAGCCGCGGAAGGCGAAATCGACGGCGCGGGCGGCGAGGGCTTGTTCGGCGGAGAGGCGCGCGATATCGGGGTGATTATTCTGCTCGGAGAGGTGGGCGAGGACGAGATGGCGCGGGCGCGCGTCGAAGACCTCGGAATCGGCGAGGAAGTCGCTGACGACCGTGTTGGAAAGATGGCCGGTGCGGCTCATCACGCGCTGCTTGATATGCCAGGGATACGGGCCAACCTTGAGCATTTCAAGGTCGTGATTGGATTCGAGCATCAGAAAGTCGGCATCGCGAAGATGCTGCTTTACATGCTCGGGCAGGTAGCCAAGATCGGTGCTGACGGCGACCTTCGTGCCGTTGGCGCGGAAGGCGAAACCAACGGGATCGGCGGCATCGTGGGGGATGCGGAAGGCGTTGATTTCCACGTCGCCGATTTCAAAGCGTTCGCCGGCGCTGATGAATTCGATGCGTTCGAAGGTGGCTTTCGAGCCGGGATCGGCGGGATCGTTCGAGTACATTTTCAGAATTTCGCGGTGCGTCGGCTCCGTAAGGTACGCAGGGCAATGCCAGTGGCGTGCGAGTTGCGCGAGAGCATTGGAATGGTCGGAGTGCTCGTGAGTTACGAGAATGGCGTCCACGCGTTCGGGAAAGGCACGGCCCAGAGCTGCGAAGCGGCGCGTCAATTCCTTTTTGCCGAGGCCAGCGTCGACGAGGAGAGTGGTGCTGCCGGTTTCGAGCAACGTGGAGTTGCCGGCGCTGCCCGAGGCCAGGATGGAGATACGGATCGAGATGCGCCCCTCAATAAACGCCCGATGGATTTTACTTCCGCGAAGATGATGTCAAAGACAGTTGGCGGCGTCAAAGGAAAAACGCTGTGGTTGCGGAAAACGGACGCAGGAGGAATACAATCGGGCGCTGGTTTGGGCTGCCAAGGAACGCGAAGACGCTCTGCCGGGCCGGAGCCGCCGCCGCTTGCGGAGTGAAAGTGGTAAGTGCGGGAAAATTCGACGCCGAGAGTAAGGCAAATGCGATTTCCGATGCTGATGTTGCTGGTGGTGCTAGCGACGGCGGTTCCGGCCGCGGGCCAGGACGCCTGCTCGTGGTCGCGCGATCTGCGGCTGATTAACGGCAAAATTCACACGTTTGATGCGCAGGATCACGTGGTGAACCAAGTGACCATTCAGGAGGGACGCGTCGCTTACGTTGGTCCTCCCGGCAATCGCAGACTGAATCCGTGCACGAAAGTAATTAATCTCCACGGGCGCGTGGTGGTCCCCGGGCTGATCGACGATCACAACCATTTCGTGTTGTTCAGCCAGCGGCCGGGCTATGATGTGATGGTCGAAACCGCGACGAGCATTCCACAAGCCATGGCGATGCTGAAGGAGCGGGCCAAGACCGTTCCGGCTGGCGGCTGGGTGACCGCGATTGGCGACTGGACTCCCAGGCTGTTCAAGGAAAACCGGATGCCGACGCTTGCGGAATTGGATCGGGCCGTGCCGGATCATCGAGTGTACTTCGCAACATTTGGGCCCGCAGTGACCAACAGCCCGGGAAAGAAATTTTTCGAGAGCAAGGGCATCACCGTGAGCGAGAACGGCGCTCTGGCCGGCCCCGCGGCCAACGGTGCGCTAGGCGTGCTGCGCAAAATGGAAACCCCCGAAGACAAAATTCGCAGCGCTGAGTATGCGCAGTCGTACGCGCTGCAATATGGCCTGACGACCAGCGTGGACATGGGGGTTTTCGCCGATCCGGGCAGCCCCGATTTACAGGACGATTTCACCTTTCCCGGAATTGCCAGCGCCGATCCCTGGACCGTTTATGAGCAGATTCTCGCTCTCGATCATGAGCACAAGCTCAACGAGCGCGTGCGGCTTTTCCAGATCTCAATGGATAAAACGATGGCGCTGCCGCTCTTAAGCGAACGGCTGCTAAATCTGTTCCCGGACTTTGGCGACAACATGCTGCGAGTTTCCGTAATCGGCGAATTTGCGAGCCCCTGGTTTTCGAACTTTGCCGGAGGGCAGCACCCCGAAAACTATGAAGCGGCGCTGCAACTGGTGGAGAAGCACGGATGGACTTACCAGCAGCACACTCTGTCTTTGGCGGAAGTGCAATTCACAGCGCAGACCTACGAAAGGGTGAATGCCGTGACGCCAATCGCCAGTTTGCATTGGTCGATCGCGCATGTGCCAGAAATTGATCCGCAGACGCTGCAGGCGATGAAGTCCATTGGCGTGGGCCTGGCACTGCATGGCTGGAAGTATCTTCAGGGCGGCCAAGGCACGCCTGCGGGACAGCCCGCAGGTCCGCCGTATCGCACGCTGCTTGATAGCGGCATTCATGTGGGCGCCGGATCGGACGCGGGCGACATTTCCATCCTCGATCCGTGGTTCGAAATCTATTACATGGTGACCGGGAAAGACTGTACCGGCGCGCTGATCAATCCCGGAGAGCAGGTGACGCGCGAGCAGGCCCTGCGCATGTACACGTCGGATAACGGCTGGTTCTTCCACGAAGAAAACGAGCTAGGGTCAATTGAGACTGGCAAGCTCGGCGATTTGGTTGTGCTGAATAACAATTACTTCGATTCTCAGAAAGTCTCGGACGAGGGAATCAAGCAGATTAAATCGGTGCTAACCGTGGTCGGCGGACGAGTGGTATACAACGATCTTCATTAGCCATACAACGGAAGTCAGAAAGCGAGCTGTGCGCGGGTGAGGGCGAAGCCGTTGAGGTTGCCGACGACGGAAGCGGCGAGGCGCGGGGGCTGAAAGAATTCGCGCGCGACCTGCTGAACGTCGGCGGCGGTGACGGCTTCGAGCATGGCGATCAGCTCGTCCGGCGTGAACTGGTGATTGAAATAGAGATGGTTGCGGGCCAGGCTGGACATGCGCTGGCCGGAGCTTTCGAGCGCGAGTAGCGTGGCGCCCTTGAGGTGATCCTTGGCGCGGCGCAGCTCGGCTGGGTCAAGCAGATCATCCTTGAAGCGGCGGAATTCTTCGAGTACCGAGCGGACCACTTGCGCGGCGGCATCGATGGATGTTCCCGCGTAAACGGAAAGCACGCCCGCATCGTGATACGAGCTGATTTCGCTGAAAATGGCGTAGGCCAAACCCTGGCGCTCGCGAATATTCTGGAACAGGCGCGAGGACATGCCGCCACCGAGAATATTGTTGAGCACGGAGACGGCGAAGCGGCGCTTGTCTGTGGCTGGGAGCGCGGGGACGCCGAGGCAGATATGAACTTGCTCGAGCTCACGCTTGGTGCGCAAAGTGATATGGGGCGCGGCGGCAGGCGCGACATCGGGAACGGCGGCCGACGCGGGAGGGAGATGAGCGAAACGCGCAGCGACCAGATCCACAAGCTGCGAATGCGTCAGATTACCCGCGGCGGTGATCACCAGGCGATTGGAAGCATACTGGCTGAGGAACCAGCCTCGCAGGGAATCGCGCGTGAAGGTCGAGACGGTTTCAGGCGTGCCGAGAATGGGCTTGCCGAGCGCGTGAGGGCTCCAGAAATGCTCCGTGAAAAGCTCGTGGACCAAGTCCTCGGGATTGTCCTGGGTCATGCGAATTTCTTCGAGGACGACGGACTGCTCGCGGGCAATGTCTTCGCAGGCGAAATTGGGCTCGAGAACGAGATCGGCGAGGATGTCGAATACGCGCGGCAGATGTTCATCGAGCACGCGCGCGTTGAAACAGACCATTTCTTTTGAGGTAAAGGCGTCGAGCATGCCGCCGATAGAATCGACTTCCCGAGCGATTTCCTCAGCGGTGCGCTTCGCCGTTCCTTTGAAAACCATGTGTTCAACGAAGTGGGAAATACCATTGAGCTCGGGTGGCTCCTGGCGCGAACCTGAGCGCAGCCAGATGCCGACGGAAACGGAGTGAACGTAGTCCATCGGCTCGGTGAGCACAACCAAACCATTGGGCAGAACTTCTTTTTGCGGCGCGTTTGTTTTTCTCACCATGTGTCCATAGCTATTCTCGCACGGGGGCGAGGCAAAGTCATATCAGGCGGAACACTGATTTTGGGGGCCGCGCCGCGTTCGAGCGCCGATACGTAGCGCGGTGGTAATATGAAGACTAAATAGAGAATCGAGATGGCTTCAGAACAATCCACACCGCGTGTCAACGTGCATGGCTTATCCAAGGCGGAGTTATGTGCGTTGATGGAATCGATGGGTGAGCGCGGGTATCGTGGCACGCAGATTTACCACGCCCTGTATGCCGAGCGAAAATTCGATTTTGCGGCGATGACGAATTTGCCAGCGGCGCTGCGGGAAAAGCTCGCGTGCCAGGCGACGATCGCGCTGCCGCGGATCGTGCGGCGACATCTGTCTTCGGACGGAACCGTGCGGTACGTGCTGGCGCTGGACGCAGGCGGCGAAGGCGATGCGGGCAGCGAGCCGGAGATGAGGCCGGCGAACATCGAGGCCGTGTTCATGCCAGAGGAGAACCGGCAAACGATTTGCATTTCGACGCAGGCCGGGTGCGCCGTGAACTGCCAGTTTTGCCTGACGGCGACGCTGGGACTGGTGCGGAATCTAACGCCCGGAGAAATTGTGGGTCAAGTGCTGGTGGCGCTGGAAGACAATCGCGCGCAACTAAAGCCACAGACCAATATCGTGCTGATGGGGCAGGGCGAGCCGCTCCTCAATTACGAAGCAGTGATAGCCGCACTCCAGATATTACTCGACCAGAATGGAATGGCGATTGCAGTACGACATGCGGCGCTCTCAACCAGCGGGATCATCCCGGGAATCGAGCGGCTGGCGCAGGAAAAACTGCGGCCGAACCTGGCCATTTCACTGAACGCGTCGTCGAACGAGCAACGCGATCAGATCATGCCGATCAATCGAAAATATCCTCTCGAAAAACTGCTGGAGGCGTGCCGAAAGTATCCTCTGCGGCCGCGGGAATGGCTGCTTTTCGAGTACGTGATGCTCGGCGGTTTCAACGATTCGCCGGAAGACGCGCGGCGCGTGGTGCGATTGCTCTCGGGAATCCGGGCCAAGGTGAATTTGATTCCGTGGAATCCAGGCGCGCTGCCGTTTGACCGGCCAGATCGAACGCGCGTGGAAGAATTTCAGCGGATTTTGATCGACATAGGCGTGATGACGTTTGTGCGCGATTCGCGCGGGCAGGACGTGATGGCCGCGTGCGGGCAATTGGCGCTGGCGGAAGCAGCGGCGGCTATGCCGGAGGCCGCTGCGGCTGAGCAACGCGCCTAAGTTGGCAAAGAGTGCTGCGGACACGCCATGATTATCTGATGCCGATGGCGGCCATCATCCGACCGATGGGGCGGCCGGTGGCACGTTCGCGGCGATAGCTGAAGAAAAGATCGGTGCGGCACGCGGTGCAGTAGTCAGCCGAAACAATATTCACGGCCGAGACGCCCGCGTCTTCTAGAATCGCGCGATTTGCAGCGATCAGGTCGAGATTGACGCGCAGGGGCGGTGGCGCGTGACCAGGGGGCTTCATGGTGAGCCACGGGAGCCAATTCGGATCACTTTCGCCCGAGGAAAGCGCGTCGAAGGGGCCATCGAACCAGTCACGGGCGTTCGGAAACTGCGCGTTGAATTCGCGGGCCACGTCTTCTCCTACTTCGTAGCAACAGCGGCCGATTCCTGGGCCCAGCGCGGCGATCACATCCTCGGGCCGGGTGCCAAATTCCATCTGCATGCGGCCAAGCGTTTTCGCGGCAATGCGCCGGAGCGTGCCACGCCAGCCCGCGTGAATGGCGGCAACGGCGCGGAGGCGTGTATCCGCGAACAGGATGGGGATGCAATCGGCGGTTTGCACGGCGAGCAGAAAGCCGGGCTCGCGGGTGAAAAGCGCGTCGCCCTGCGGCGCATTTTTCGATTGCGAAAGCGCGGAATCGACACGGTACGAAATGTCAGAGTGAATCTGGCGCAGCGCGATGGGCTGCAATGTGCCAGCGCGAATTGCGCGATAGAATTTGGTGCGATTTTCGAGCACTCGCTCGCGGGTATCCCAATCGGTGAAGGCCAGATTTAAGACGCGCTCCGTCTCATTTCGCGCGCCGCGCGATTCGCGGCGGCCAGCGCGGTGAGGAGCGGAATCGAGTTCACTTGCGCCTCCGGGACGTGTGCTGAATCCATGCACCAGCCAATCGAGCTGCGCGAGAGGCGAAGCTTTCAGAAGTTGCAACGCGCCGGAACGACGCAGATTCCACGTCGATTTCGCTCTCGCACCAGCAGGTTTTCGATGCCGCGTTTTCGATCGTGCGGCAGTGTTACGGAAGGTACTCATGGAATTGATATGATGACATTGTTGGCACGCGGAATCGAAGAGAGATCCTTCGGCCGGCAGAGAACGCCCCCTCAGGAGGAGGATGCAGGCCGGATCGTCAGGTATAATCGCGCTGCTCGTGCGGATTTTCCCCCGCGCGTGCCGATCCTATTCACTTCGAGGATGCAAATTGATCGTCGGCTTGGGACTGGATATCGCGGAAATCGACCGCATTGAGGCGGCCATCGTGCGCCACGGCGAAGCATTCATCAAGCGGCTATATACGCCTGGCGAGGCGGAATATTGCGAGCGATTCCGCAATCGCTACGAGAGGTACGCGGCGCGCTTCGCAGCAAAAGAAGCGGCGATGAAGGCGCTGGGCACGGGTTGGCAGCACGGGATTCGCTGGCGCGATATCGAAGTGACGCGCGAGGAAAGCGGCAAGCCCACATTGAGCCTTACAGGCGTGGCTCGCGAATTCGCCGAGCGCCTGGGCGTGCGCCATATTTCGCTGTCGATCACACACAGCGGGAATTTGGCGCTGGCGCAAGTGATTTTCGAGAATTGATCGCGAAAGCTAAGCGACAGCCGCCGCCTCATCGACGGTGAGGCATACCTGATACCATTCATTCGCCGGATGCAGCCCCGGAACCCGCACTTTCAAATAATTCCCGGTCAGCGCTTCGGTCCAATCACTTCCACGCCGGTTAAGTGTGAGGGCGCGAAGCGAGCGACGGGCCAGCGATGCGCGAAACTCCGCCGATTTTTTCTGCCCTAGGGTGCGCAGAACGCGTGCACGTCCGCGAATCTCCGCGGGTGGCACGGCGTCGCCGAACTGGTCGGCCGCAGTGCCTGGCCGCGCGGAAAATGAAAACACGTGCAAATACGTGAAGGGCAGCCGCTCGATAAATTCGCGTGTGGCGCGGAAGTCGTCGTCCGATTCGCCGGGAAATCCGACGATCACGTCGGCGCCAATGGCGGCATCCGGTAGCAAGCGGCGAACCATTGAGATGCGCTCCGCGTAATGCTCCGTGCGGTACCAGCGATGCATAGCGCGCAAAATGCGATCGGAGCCGGACTGCAGCGGAACGTGAAAATGCGGCGCCAGGCGTGGCGAACCAGCGACGAGCGAGACAAAATCTTCGGTGACGTCCTGCGGCTCGATAGAGCTAAAGCGAATCTGGTCGATTAAAGTTTCGTCCAAAATTCGATGCACGAAATTTACAAGCGCGGCACGCGGGGTAAGATCGCGGCCGTAACTGCCTAAATTGATTCCACTGAGCACAATTTCCTTCACGCCCGCCGAGTGAAGCTGGCGTACCTCGTCGATGACGACATCGGGCGGGACGCTGCGGCTGCGTCCGCGCACAAAGGGAATCACGCAATACGAGCAGCGGTTGTTGCAACCGTCCTGAATCTTCAGGATCGGGCGCGTGCGATCGCCAGATGACGAACCCGCGAGTGAATCCACGCCGGCGATCTGGACGGTGCTCTGCGCGAAAATGTCGCCGGTGAGAATTTTGGCCGCCCCGCGAGCGAGCGACATCGTGTCATCGGAAATTTGCGTCAACGGAACAAAGTCGGTCGCGGATTCGGCCGGATCGACGTGCGAGGGCGCTCTAACGGACGATATGCCGGCGTAGGTTTCAGCCCGCTGCAGCCCCGACGCCGCAATCAACCGCGGAATTTCCCATTGGTGCGAGTTGCCGATGACCCATTCGACGCCTTCGAGGGCCGCGAGTTCTTCTGGTGCGCGCTGCGCGTAACAACCGGTGACGATAATTCGCGCGCCCGGATTGGCACGATGAATTTTCCGCACGGCTTCGCGCGCCTGCGAATCGGCAGCCGCGGTGACAGTGCAGGTATTCAGCACAACCACATCGGCAGAAGTATGCTCGCTGGTGAGCGCCAAGCCACGCGCTAGAAGCTCGCGGCGCATTGCCGAGGCATCTGCCTCCGTCGCGCGGCAGCCGAAATTCTCGATGTAGAAGGTGATCATAGGCATACGCGGATTACGTGCGTGAATTTCGCCTTGGATTATAGCAGCCGCGTTGGACGGAAACGGCCGTGGAAACCATATGGAGAGATCAGCAAACTATAAACAAGCGGGCGCGAACGAAATTAGATGCCGACGCGGCGCTGATAGCAAAGGAGAATCAAGTCGGCGCGGCGGCGCACTCCGAACTTGGCCAGCAGATTCGAGACATGAAATTTCACGGTACGTTCGGAGATCTTCATCTTCTGCGCGAGTTCTTTGTTGGCGAGGTTTTCGAGCAATCCGGTCAAGACTTCCTGTTCGCGCTGGCTGAGGTCAGTGGCGCTATCAGGATTTAGGCGACGCGCCTGGCGGCCATTCAAAATGGAGTCCACGAAACGAGAGAGTACCGGCCGTGGAACCCAGATACCGCCGGAAGCGACCTGCGGCAGGGCCCGAGGCAATTGTTCGCGCGCTTCGGCATACGTGAGAATGCCTTTGACTCCCTGGCGAAGCAGCGCGTAGCTTTCGGATTCCTTCAACTGATCTCCGACTACCAAAAGCCGGGCGCTGGAGTGATGATCCAGGATGTTACCGAGCAAGACGCCAGTGGCCTGGCGCGCGGCGTGCGCATCAACGACGTAGACGGACGCGCGTGGAACGTCCAGATTGCGAAGGTCTGGCGCGAGCATCGAATCCAATTGCTTCGAGGTGATCTGGAAACCGCAATCCTCCAGGAGGCGATGGAACTCGGTGAGAACCATCGGATGCGGGGAAAGCAGGCAGACCCTTAAGCTATGCTTGCCGTTCTTGGCCATCCTAAAGTCAGGCTAGCCTAAGTGGCAGGGTCGAGCAAGAATCAGAGAGGGGGTGATTTCATACCAGGTACTAGTCCGCCCCGGAACAATTGGTGGTTAGGGTCACTTCCTCGGCAGACAATCAGTCCGCGATGGCGGTGGCGTCCGGCTTGAGCGGGAGTGCGGGTTCGGACTTTTGGAGCGGCCGTTTTGCAGGCAGGCCGGCTTGTCGAACCTTATATAGCAGCGCTCGGTAGCTGATTTTCAGGACCTCGGCGGCCTTACGACGGTTCCAGTGATTGGCCTGGAGTACCTTTAGGATGACCTCGTGCTCCACCTTCCGCGTGGCTTGCTGGGCGATGTGCTTGAGCGAGATGCTGGCGCCGGTTGGGGCGGCAAAAAAAGGTTTGGATACCATCCGGTCGTGGCGTTCGGCGAAAAGCGCATCCTCAGAGCCCAGGATCACGTAGCGCGCGATAGTGTTTTCGAGTTCGCGGACATTGCCGCGCCAGTCCTTCCCCTGCAACAAGCGAAGAGCGGATTCGGAAAGCGGCGCCACATCACGCTGGAAACGCTGATTGAAACGCTGGCGGAAATACTCAGCGAGTTGCGGGACGTCCTCGCGGCGGTCGCGCAGGGGAGGCAATTGCACGTTAATCACATTGATCCGGTAAAAGAGATCGGAGCGGAATGCGCCGGACTCGATATCGCGCGACAGTTCGCGGTTAGTGGCGCAGATCACGCGCGCCCCCATGTGCTTTTCGTCGGAGCCTCCGATGCGCGCAAAAACGCCGTCCTGGAGGACGTGAAGGAGTTTCGCTTGCAGGTTGGAATCAAGTTCAGCGATTTCGTCGAGGAAAAGGGTACCGCCCTGCGCTGCTTCGATTCGGCCAGGTTTCGGCGAATTCGCGCCGGTGAACGCGCCCTTTTCATAGCCGAATAGTTCGCTTTCGAGCAGCGTTCCGGGAATCGCGGCGCAATTAAGCTTGATGAATGGACCATCCCGCCAGGGAGAGAGGGTATGTATATAATGCGCCAACACTTCCTTGCCGGTGCCGCTTTCGCCGAGGACCAGGATAGGCACGTTAAGACCCGCGGCGCGATCGACTTTTCGACGCACCGCGCGCATTGATTCCGATGGACCGTAGTAGAGGTGCTCCGGAGGCAGTCCGTCAGAAAGACTTGGTACAGACGTTTTTGCTGGAGCAGGGGTCGCCATGCGAACGCCTCGGATCAGGCCGGCATGAGCAGAGCCAGCTCCGTCCCTATCCAAACCCGCAGTTCTGATGCACACGCCTAGCCAAACGGCGCTGTGGTTCTGGGTGGCCGGGTTCTGAGTGGGGCACTCTGCCGCTTAATTAAGGCGTTAACGGGGCGAGGCTTACGTCGACGCCGAAGCATCGTCAGCCGCCCTAACGCGCCAGCGCGTGAAAGTACTACAACCGGTCGGAAGTAAATAGTTGGCACACGGGGGAACAGCGGTTCTCAACGGCTCGGCCACTCAGATACCGAAGGAGAGCCCGGACAGGCCTAGCGATATACCTTTAGCTATACGAAGTCGAACGGAGAGCTACTCTTGGCGTTGGCCTCGCCAGCAACAATAGCTGGCACCGAACTAAGCGCGAGAACCTTCGCCGCGAATAATGTCGTAGCGCTCGATGACCGCGGCAACGCCGGTAGTTTCGTGATTATCATCCGTGCGCTTATCGACTCGCACCACGCGTCCGTGCGCGCGCACGAAAACCTCGCCGCCGCGCGTAATTTCTGCGGGCAACGTGAGGGTGAAATCGACTTCCGTTCCAGGTGTCAAATCATTTTGCACGGTGAAGTAGACGCCACGGGTGGAGATGTCCCGAGTGCGACCGTTCTGCGGCTTAGGTTCGCGGCTAACGGGCACGCGAACGTTCACCGGAAGTGATAGATCGTACCGACGCGCTGTGCGGCGCTCCGTCATCACTGCAGCTCCTTCTGGGCTAAGTTGCAGTTCACAGGATCCCCCTGAGAATTTGAACGAGCAATCTCCGCTCCAAAGCCGGGGCGCTTCGCTTTGGCCCGGCGTCCACGCCTGCACCGATGCTCTCCGGTCGGCTTGCGGGCCCCAAAAGTCGGGAGCGCGGCGACCAACTCCTTTATAACCAATGCTCGGAGTTTGGTATTCAGTTGAGTCTAGTGAAGGCTATCGCCCGCCATCCACACGCGAGCGAAGCTCGCATGCCGCCTAGTTCGCCGAGATACTAGAACAATCCGCGAGCGAATGTGTAGCGCTATTTCATTGTATGTGCTCTAGATATGCAACTATTTTCACTTGTACGATAAGGGGAAGCGGGCAGTAGCGCGAGGAGGGATGCGCAAAAGAGCAAAGATTGAGTCCGCGTGAGAAAAACGAGATACACGAAGCGCAATTTCGCGAACGAGTGCGAAAATTTCGCGTCGATCGCGCTCAAGGGAAGCAGCGCTCGCAACTTCGCGAACACGAGCGATGATGGTTCGTAACGCTGAGCCTACGGAGTGCGCACCACGACGGGCACGGGCGTGGCGGATTGAGCTTCTTTTTCCTTCGCTACTGGCGCTGCAGCGCCGCGCGCCGCAGCTCTGGCAGCTGCGGAGCGCGCGCCACGTCCGGAGTCCAGATTAAACTGCCGCATTTTATAAAGCAGCGCTTTGTAACTGATTCCCAGCATGCGTGCGGCATCTTTGCGGCACCAGTTAGTGCGATCAAGCGCGTTAGCAATTGCTTCCATTTCCGCTTCGTCTTTGAGGCTGCGTACTAGCGCCTTGAGGCCCTGGTCTTTGGGGGCGGGCGCGGCTTCGCTGGGTGCGACGTGCTGTTGGCTGGTCATTTCCAGCAGTTCGCGCAGGCTGCCTTCGTCGTCCTCGAGAATGACGTAGCGTTTGATGAAATTTTCGAGTTCGCGCAAGTTACCCGGCCACGAATAGCGCATGGCCGCTTCCAGCAGGTGTTGCGACGGCTCGGGCGACTCTTTCTGGTATTTTTCGCTGTACTTCACCAGGAAATGGCGGAACAGCAGCGGAATCTCGGAGGTACGCTCGCGCAGCGGTGGGATGTGCAGCGAGAGGACGTTGAGACGATAGTAGAGGTCCTCGCGGAATTTGCCGGTGCGCATGGCATCCTTCACGTCCACGTTGGTGGCTGCGATCACCCGCACATCCACATTCACTACCGCGCGCGCGCCAAGACGCGAATACTGGCCGTCCTGCAGCACGTGGAGCAGCTTGGCCTGAAGGTGCGGCGCCATTTCCGCAATTTCGTCGAGGAAAATCGTGCCGCGGTTGGCCAGCTCGAATTTTCCGGGCTTCGCGCGTACAGCGCCGGTAAATGCGCCCTGCTCGTACCCGAATAATTCCGATTCGAGCAACTCCCCTGGCAACGCCGCACAATTCACTTTGATGAACGGCTGCTGGCGGCGCGTGGAGCGGAGGTGGATCATGCGCGCCACCACCTCTTTTCCCACTCCGCTCTCGCCGCTGATGAAGATGGGCACGTCCACCGGCGCGATTTGCAGAATCTGCTGACGAATTTTGAGCATTTGCGGGCTGGCGGCCAGGAATGAGATGTCTTCGGTGAGCGCTTCGCAATATTCCTTCAACGATTCATTTTCCGCGCGCAATTCCTGCTTCTGGCGGCATTTCAGCAAAGCTGCTTCCAATTCAGGCTTCTCAAAAGGCTTTGTGAGGTAATCGAGGGCACCTATGCGGATTGCGTCGACCACGGTATTCACTTCATTCGAGCAGGAGAGCATGATCACGTTTAACGAGCGGTCGATCTGCATCAATTGGCGCAGCGTTTCAATGCCATCGATTTCCGGCATCAACACGTCGAGGATGACGAAATCCGGGCGCTCGCCCGAGCCAATCCTTTGGAGAGCTTCCTTGCCGCTCGCTATGGTTTCGACGGCAAAGCCCTCCACTTCCAAAAGCGTTTGGAGATACTTTCGTATGCTCGGCTCGTCATCCACTACTAGGATCTTTTCTTTTTTTGCCATCAATTTTTTCCTGGAACGCTAGATTCGTGGTGAAGCTATTCCACAAAGACCGGCAAAAGAAACGAAAACGTACTGCCGCGGCCCGGTTCGCTATCCACCCAAATCTTGCCGCGATGAGCTTGAATCAGCCGCTTGGTGATCGCCAGGCCCAGGCCCATTCCCGACGACGACGGATCGACCCGGACAAACTCCTCGAAAATTTCCTGGTGAAATTCGGCCGCGATTCCGCTCCCCGTGTCGGAAACGGAGACCAGCACGCTATTGGGGCGCGATGCAGTTCCGCGCCGGCGTTCTTCCGATGGCGAAGCTTCGGACGTGCGGCGTTCCCAAAAGTGGACCCTCGCGGAGAGTGTGACACATCCACCTTGCGGAGTGTTCTTTAATGCGTTATCGAGCAGATTGACCATGCATTGCTGCACTTTCTGATAATCAAAGTTGAAGGTCGGCAGTTCGGCGTCGACCTGCATTTCCAAATTCACGCCGCCGCGCTGGTAGGCGTCGTGCCAACGGCCAGTCATATCGTTAATGCAGTCCCGCAGGTCATTGTCGTGCAACTGCAGTACGAGCTTTCCGCTTTCGAGTGCCGAGTAGTTCAAAAACATCGACACCAAGCGCACCAGGCGATCACAGCTTTCTTTCGACTCCTGTAGGATATCGCGCTGCCGCTGGCTCAATTTGCCAAGCGACCCGGAGAGAAGCATGTCGTAGTAGCCCTTCATCACGGCGAGCGGAGTTTTCAGCTCGTGCGCCGCCGATCCGAGGAACACGGTTTTTTGACGGTTGGCCTCTTGCAATCGCAGGTACGCCGCCAAGAGATTTCGATAGGTAGCCTCGCGCTCTTGCAGGAGCGACTGCACGGTCTCGCGCATTTCCGCCTCATCGTCAGGCGGCGCGACGGGGACCGGCTCGATGTAAACCGCCAGCCAGTCGGGCTCGGGCAGCCAGCGAACGCGGGCCAGGATATCCCCGGCTGCCGACTTCAGGTGCAAACTTACTTCGTGCAAGCCGTCCTCTAACTGTTTCAGGACTTGTTTCCGGTCAACGCGCAGAATATCCCGGAAAAGGTTCAGTTCCGGATTGGCCTGGATTCCACGATCGCGCAAGGCGTCCTGCGCATGCAGGTTGGAGAAAAGCAGTTGACCCGTGCGCTCGGAGACGAGCAGCGGGCGGTCCACGGCATCCAAGAGGCTGGCGACCAGCTGAAAGTTGATCTGTGCAGCCGACGGTTTTTCGACCGTACTACTCCTGGACAACCCACCCTCCCATTCAGAACTGGTTCAGGCATTACTCATAAAGACTCTCATTGTCAGCTGGGAGAGAATCCGCCCGCGAATGCGTATGCTCGCAAACAGCCTCGGGGGTGTCAATGGTAAATGCGTCCTAGCTTTGCACAATCAGGGAAGTTGATTGCAGCAAAGGAGCAGCGCGAGAGCGCGATGTGCCAAAGGGTCGGATTAAATCGGTTTCGCGATGCTGTAAACAATAGGCTTAGATTATGACCAAATTCGGCGGGCGAGTTGCTCGTACATACGAGCTCGAGGAAGTACTAATACCTAGGTACTAATGGCCTCCAAAGAAGACCTTATCGGACATCGGATGGCGCTCTCAAGCCTATACGAGGAGCGAAGGCGATCTCAACGATTGCGTCTGCAGATCCCGCTGTTCGTCCGTGGACGCGATGCGCATCGCGAGCAGTTCATGGAGTTAGCTAAGACCCTGGACATCAGCGCCTTGGGTGCATTCATTACCTGTCCACGGCCACTCAGGCCCAATGATGTGGTGACACTGACCATTCCAGCACCCTCGATCACCTCATCAGCTCTTGTTCCGGCCGGCATGCCGCCTATTCAAGCCAGAGTGAAGCGCCAGCACGAGGCAGGGGACGTCTACCTAATTGGCGTCGAGTTCCTGAAGCCGGTCGGTTAAATCCATACGCCTCGACGCAAAAGCGAATCGGTCGTGCGCGTAAGTGGAACCGTTTTTCACAGCTCTCCCGTCATCCACCAAGGTTCATAGTTTCAGCGCGAGCGTAACTAGCAAGATCGTAAGAACTTATTCAAACGGAAGTTCCTCCGCCAAGGTGACCGATTGGAGTGCTCCGTGCTAAGGTTATCTTGCCCCCGCAGGTGCCCCTGAGGTCCAGGGCAGGCCACTACAAGTCTGGAATTTTACAGAATGCCCCAGCCCGGCGAAGCTTTTCTGCCGCAGACATCGGCGGAGGACTCTTTTTTTGACCTGCTAGTCGAGACCCTGGAAGGTCTCGAGGAAGCGGCGCGCGGTCAATTTCTACGCCAGTTTTTCCGCACAGTTGCGCAGATCGACCTGAGCGAAACGCAGAGCAATGAGTACTGGCGGCACATCCTCCAGCGTCGCCAGGAAATTTCCGAGCGCATAGGCCGGCGCATCTCGCTGAAAACCGCGATTGTGGACGTGCTGGCCTCCACGAACATCCTTCGTGTCCCTATCTTGGTGGAATTCGAGGATTTCAAGAAGCTACAGTTTGACGCCGCAACCGATTCCTTGACTCGTCTCTACAATCGGCGCCTTTTCGACGAGCATTGCGACAAGGAAATGATTCGCGCCAAGCGATATAGCCAGCAACTGGCGATCGTGATATTCGACATGCACAAGTTGAAGGACGTGAACGACCGTCATGGGCACCTCGAGGGCGATCGTATCTTGCAGCTCGTTGCCGCCACCCTGCGCAAAACGCTTCGAGCTTCTGACTTTGCCTTTCGCATCGGCGGAGACGAATTCGCACTGTTGCTGCCGCAGACCGACCCTGAACAAGCGCTCACGCTGTGCCGCCGGGTTCGCTCGCAATACGAGGCGGATCTCTCGCCAGCGAATCTGAATATTGGAGTGACCGTGGATTTCGGCATTGCTGTTTATCCACAGGACGGCGATCAGAAAAGCGAATTGCTCAGTATAGCTGACCGTCGACTTTACGAGCTGAAGCACGCCGCACAGGCGGACGCCCGAATTACACCGCTGCCACCGCCCGCGCACCGCGAACCTCCTCCTCCAGCCGCTGCTGCGCCGAAGCTCGCCGAGACCCCGGCTGCACCGGCTACTGCACCTGCCCCGAGCGCGTCCGGTGCTCCGGCCGCCGCGCCGGAGCACGCGCACGCCGAACGCAAATGGGAGCGCGTATCGCTGGCAGGCACGAAGTCGCACGCAATACTTACCGACGTTGTACAGACATCCGCCAGAGTGCTTGACCTGAGTTACGGCGGTGTGGCGCTGCAATTCGACCGCCCTGAGGAACTGCCACAGCAGTTCAACGCGGTGCTTCACGTGCCGATTCTGCCGCCCGTCCGAGTGGTGCTCAAAAAGGCCTACGCGCAAACGGGAGAGAGCGGCCAGACCCGCGTCGGCTGTGCCTTCGTTTCTTGAACGGGGCAGCGGCAGAGTCATGTGACCATGGACTTTGGTGTCCCCTAACCGGAAGAAGCTCCTGCTGGAAAAGCGCCCGGCGTCGCGCTAACATAGCTTCTTCCGTTCCCGCCCCTCGCGGACTGAAGTGGACAATCCAATGTATATGGCCTTTGTGGCTTCTATTCCGTCTACCATTTCCGCCAAACCGGCGGGGCTAGAGGAATGGATGAGCCGCGCGATCGATCGAGCAGGTAAGGCCCAGAACGGGTTGGACGTCGACGATGTTCACGACTTGCGCGTGGCGCTGCGCCGCTGCCGCACTATGGCCGATGCCATGAGCGAAGTTAATCCCAGCCCCGGATGGCGCAAACTGAAAAAAGCTACCAGTTCCATGTTTCATTCACTGGGCGAATTGCGCGACGTACAGGTAATGTCGGCGTTGGTGAAAGAGCTTGGCGCAGCGAGAGATCCCGTGCGGCGGCGCCTATTGCGAGCGCTATCCGCGCGTGAGAAAGAATGCCGCAAGACCGCAGCCCAAGCGCTTGGCTCATTCGACCGCAAGGGGTGGAAAAAGCTGGTTCGCAAACTTGCGCCGAAAGCTCGATTTTTTCCGCTGGAGAGCGTGGTATTCCAACGTCTGGCGCTCGCGAGGCTGAATCAAGCGGCTGAGCGTTACCGGCAGGCGCGGCGAAAGCGAAGTAGCACCTCGTGGCATCGGCTGCGGATCGCCATCAAGCGGTTTCGGTATGTGGTGGATAATTTCCTGCCTCGCCGCTACGAAGTTTGGTCGGACGATTTGAAGCGCGTGCAGGACCTGCTGGGCGAGATCCATGATCTGGACGTGCTTCGTACTGCGATTCGGCACGACGCCGGGCAATTTGGCTCCGCAGGAATGGCCGGCTGGAATCAGAAAATCGACGGTGAACGAAAATCCAGACTCGCCGCAGTGAACTCCAAGCTGCATGGACCGCAGTCGCTGTGGCTGACGTGGCGCGCTGGGCTCGCTCTGGGCCATTCACTTACGGCCGTCCCGGCACATCAACAGCAGCGGCGCACGGCCTGATCCCGCATCGATTTCGCGACAATATCGATTAACATTTCTGGCGAGATGGAAGTCAGTCGCCGAGTTCGCGCAACATCTTTGGCGCAAGTATCCAGCGCAGTTCCCAACGGCCCTGGGAGCTTGCCTGCTCCAGGCACGCGGCCCCGGCTTTTTTCAGTTCGGTGAACGCGGTGCGAGCGCCCGCCAGGTAAGCGATCAGCATGTCCAGATGCGGCGCGTGTCCGAAGCACGCCACTTCCTTGGCGCGGAGCCGCGTGATTTCGCGCACTGTTTCCGCGGGATTGTCCCCGGGCTTTAGAAATCCGCTGAGGCGGATTTTCTCCGGCGGGAAACCCAACGCCTCGGCGAAAATTTCGGCGGTCTGCGCGGCGCGTACGTACGGACTGGTCAAGATTGCGTCAGGCTTAGCGCCCAACTTGCGCAAACCGAGCGCCGCAGAACGCGTCTTCTGTACTCCGCGAGCGGTGAGGGGCCGCTCCGGATCGGGTGGGCATTTCGGATCGGAGCGATCGACGGCAATGCCGTGGCGTACCAGATACACCATCATCGTTTATGCTACCTTTTCCTTTCGCTGATCGCGGCGGAACTCCGGTTTCAAATGGAATTCGCGCTCGAAGAGGTCGCACTTGCGCTCAAGTCCCGCGATATCAAGCCGGGTGCCATCCGATGCGCGGATCAGGAAAATGGCGCGGCGCCCGACGATTTGTACGTCCACATTCGCGATGCGTTGCGCATGCTCCGACTCCAGCTTTTCGGCGATGCGCAAGAGCGCGGTGAGCAGGCGCATTTGCCGGCGCCACTCGCTATTCAGAGCCGCGTACGACGCGTGTTGCACCTGCGGCTCCGATTTGCAGTTGTGATAGCGGACGAGCGCCGCGATCATATCCCTCCGCCGACCGTTAAGACCCGGTATCTCGCCGTTACGGACCAGGTATTCGCCGTGGCGATGGTGCGATTTTTTGCTCACGAACTGACCAATGTCATGCAGGAGGGCGCCCGCCTCCAGCAGGAGCCGATCTTCCTGCCCCATCTCGTGCAGCGGGCGGA
>JBOGNC010000030.1:0-24719 GCA_050747045.1 Candidatus Acidiferrales bacterium
CGACGCATTTCCTTTCCTGGGCACGCGGCGCAAAAGCTACATGATCGTCGGCGCCGTGCTGTGCGTCGGGTGTTTCATCTCGCTGATCTTCGTGCCACACCGCTACAACGCGTTGCTTATGATCTGCGTGGCCATCAATATTTTTATGGTTCTCTCCAGCACCGCGGTGGGCGGCTTTATGACGGAAAAAGCGCAGGAGATTCGCGCTTCGGGCCGCTTCTCCGCCGTCTTCCAGATTGCCTACCAGATGGCAGGCGTCGTCGGCGGCCCGGTGGGCGGGCTCCTTGGCGCCTTGGCTTTCGGATGGACCGCTGCGGCCGGCGGCGGAATCATGTTCCTCATCATCCCGATGGCGATCTTCTTTCTAAAGGAGAAGCACAGGAGGGTCGATTCCAAGCAGTTGCTCAACGAGGCCGGGAAGCAGCTAAAAAAGGTCGCCAGCGCCAAAACCATGTGGGCCGCCGCCGGCTTCAGCGCGCTCTTCTACTTCGCGCCTGGAATTCAGACGGCGCTCTTCTACCGCCAGCAGAACGTGCTGCACATGACCACCGAGCAGCAGGGTTTCATGCTCTTCCTGAACGGCATATTCGGCGTTGTCACAGCAACGATTTATGGCAGCTACTTGTGCAAGCGCTGGAATCTTCGCACGCTGCTTCTGTGGTGCATCATCATGGGCGCAGGCGCACAGATGTTGTATGCGCTCTATAACAGCATGCACGCTGCCTACATCATCGAGAGCCTCTGGGGACTGGGCTGGTCGGCCGCGGACATGGCTCTGTGCGACCTGTATATGCGCGCCACACCATCGGGCAGCGAGGGTCTCGGATTTTCCCTGATGGTGAGCGTTCGCAACCTTTCTCTATTTGGCGCCGACGCGCTTGGCGCCAAAGCCATGGACGCGTATCACATCCACTTCAGCACCATGGCTCTTGCCAACGGGCTAATTTCGCTGATTGCTATACCATTCATTTTCTTGTTGCCCGGCTTAATCGTGGACCACAAGGACTCCAGCTCCACGGCAGAGGCTGTGCCGCCTTCGACCGGTAAGGTTCTGCCGGAAGAATGAAATTGCCGTTTCCCGCCTTCCCGGAGTGTCGCTCGCCAACTAACTAAATAATTGCACTAAACGATGTGCTTGATTGCCGAGTCCTTTCGCTCACGATTTCATCCGATTACACTGAGTAGTTTCCGGCCCTAGGTTTCAGCCCTTTTTCGGAGGAATTCACATGCCTGCCCTTACACTCGGCGCGATTGCGCCGCCCATCGCACTAAAAGATACGGACGCAAAGCCAGCCACTCTCGCCGACGCGCTGAAAGGTGGACCGGCGCTGGTCGCATTCTTCAAGATTGGCTGTCCCACGTGCCAGTTCACGTTTCCATATCTTCAGCGGCTCTTCGAAATGTACGGCGGCTCCGGTCTGACCTTCCTCGGTATCTCACAGGACGGCGCCAGTGACACGCGCGTGTTCTTGGAGGAATTCGGCATCAAGTTCCGCGTGCTCGTCGACGAACGCCCGTACCCTGCCTCGAAAGCTTATGGCCTCACAAATGTGCCCTCGTTATTCTGGATCAATCCGGAAGGCAAGATTCACGTCAGCTCCGTAGGTTTCGCGAAGGACGATCTGGACAAAATTGCCGCCGAAGCAGCTCTCGTTGCAGGTAAAGACGCGATACCGCTGTTCCAGCCCGGCGAAAGAGTGCCGAATTTCAGGCCGGGTTGAGGATCGAAGAACTAAGCTCCGTGCGAGCCACGGGGAGCGCCCGCTCCCATCAAAATCAGCGAACGTTGCGCGAAAGGCACGTAGAGGAGCGCAGCAGTCGCTCCCAACGCCGCGCCGAACCCGATCCATGGTGCCAGCAGGAACGGCGCGAGCGCCCAAAGTTCATCGAGCGGAAAGATCGCCGGAAAAATCTTCAGGAATCTCTCTCGCAGCCCGGGAGCGTCGAAAGCCGCCGCCGAAATCAGGTACAGCCGGACGGGAATCCCGACTGCCGCAGTCACGAGCAGAAGTACCACAGCCCACAGCGTGTGCGGCACCATCTCGCGGATCACATTCTGCACGATCCCCAGCCGCGCCAGCGACACCGCGTAAAACGCCAGATACATCATTTGCAGCAGCAGGAACAGCGTTCGAACCACTGGCCGCGACGCCTGCGGCAGATCCTCGGGGCTGGCAAGCAAGGTGCGCGTCTTGACCGCTGCCGTCGGGAAGACCGCACTGTTAACTGGCTCGACCGGCCGTGGTTCTGGCACTGCCGTAATTGCATTCCCAGAAATCAGCGGCAAAGGATGCTGCGCCTCCATGTAGCCTGCATTCACTCCGGTGTTGTCACCCGCATCTGGTGAACTGCTGGGGCCTCCGTTCACCACCTCCACCGGCGCGATGAACCGATAGCCTCGCCGGGCGAGCGTCTCTACGAATCGTGGGCTCGAGGCCGAATCGCCCAGCTGCTCGCGGATCTTATTAATCGCCGTGTTCAGGCCGTGGTCGAAATCGACGAACGTGCCGTCCGGCCAAAGGCGCTGTTGAATCTCGGTGCGGGATACCAGTTCGCCGGCTCGATCGAGCAGCAGCAGCAGCACTTGCAAGGGCTGACCTTGTAGCGGCGAGCGCCGTCCCTGTTTGCGCAGCTCGCCCGTGTGCTCGTCGGCCTCGAACGTGCCGAAACGAAAGATGCGCCTCGCGGAATTCCCTTCCATCGGTCGATTAGTTTACCCGCTCGCCGGACGATTTTCCCAACTAAGTCACTCATTTCCTGCGGCTAAGCGATTGAGGTCAAATTGAGCTCGAATAGAGACCGCGTGCATTGATGCCCAGCACGCGCGGCTGCATTCTGTCCCGCGACCGATGCTTTCATCATGGCGAAGCGGGCATGTATTGTGGACCTCAGTTCTGAAAGCCTCGGGCTTCAGCCCTGCTGAAAAAGGCGCGCGCGTTACCGCACCCTTTTTCGGTGTTGTCGAAACCCGCGGCTGCGGTGTTTCTGGAAGCTCCGCTTTCAGTGCTGTGGATGCCGTCGGCCATGGTGATGGAAGCACGACCGTGGCCCCCGACTTCAGTCGGGGGGGGCAGGGCGCCTTACGCCCTGCCGCAAAGACGCGCGCGAAAGCGCGACCTTTCGCGCATCTTTACCCGCGCGAAGTATCGTTTCGTTGGCATTGTGATTTCGCCTTTTCATCAGGTTCTCTAAATCGAGGGAGGAACGTCGTGAGTGCGCGAACTTCCATCATGAAAGCAGGGGCGGCGACGGTGACCTTTCTAATCATCGCCCTCGCCCAAGTGGCCGCAGCCACCGGACCGTCGCCGCAGGCTCTGGCAGCGTTCAACAAATACGTGGCGCAAGCCGAAGCGCAAATCCGGCAGGAGGAGGGCGCGCCGGACACTTTCCTCGGCGTGCAAGCATTCCCTTCGCCGAGTCCCAATGCCCTCGAAGAGCGTCCGCGCCGAGGCGAAATTGTAATCACCAGCGGCGGCATCACGCCTGTCGAAGTTCCCGGCGGCCTGGTTCACCACTGGGTTGGCATCGAGTTCATTCCCCGGACGACCATCACTCAAGTTTTCGCAATTCTTCAGAATTACGACCAGATGGCCCGCTATTTCAGCCCTGACGTGGCGGCGTCGCACTTGGTAAAGCGCCACGGCGACGACTTTCACGTTTCGATGCGCCTGCGCCAGCACAAAATCATCACCGTCATGCTCGACGGTCTGTACGACGTGAAATACGGCCGCCTTGACGATGATCATCAATACTGCGCTTCGCACAGTATGCAAATGGTGGAAGTTTCCGACGACCCCAGCTCCACCGGCGGAGGCGCAGATGCCGATGGCGAGGATGGCGCGGCCGCCAGCGGAACCGACCATGGTTTCTTGTGGCGCACCAACGCCTACTGGCGCTTCCAGCGAGCCGACGGCGGCGTGTTCGTCGAATTCGAGTCCATTTCGCTGAGCCGCAATGTCCCCGCGGGCTGGGGCTGGCTGATCGAACCGTTCATCCGCGATGTTCCGCGCGAATCGCTGCTGTTCACGCTGCGCGCCACGCGCAAAGCGGTGCTGGCAAGCAACGTATCCGACGAACCGGAAGTCGCACCGCTGCAGCATCGGCCCTGATACGCGAATGTTTTTGCCTAGCAAACATGGAAGTTCAGGAGGAAGTACCGATGTCGACGACAATGCAAAACTCGGCCGCCTCGGCTTTTCGCAACGCCACCCGCGTGCAACAGGCGCTCACCGCGTCCGCGGAACGGAAAGCCCTTATGTGGCTGGCGCGCCGCACGCCCGATCGCGTCTCACCCGATCATCTGACGGCGTTCGGATTCGCCGCGCAGTTTCTGGCGGGAGCGTCCTACGCACTGGCGCGCTGGAACAAATACGCGCTGCTGCTCGTGATCGTCTTTATCGCCGCGAACTGGCTGGGCGACAGCCTCGACGGCACGCTGGCACGGCACCGTCAGAAGTTGCGCCCCCGCTACGGCTTCTACGTCGATCACATGGTGGACACGTTCGGCGCCACTTTCCTGGTTGCCGGACTGGTTGCATCCACGTACATGCACTGGCAAATCGGGGCCGCGATGCTAATCGCCTTCCTGGTGCTTTCCGTCGAGACCTATCTCGCCGCCTACACGCTGCACGAGTTCCGGCTTTCGCACGGGCTTTTCGGTCCCACGGAAATTCGCACTCTTTTGATCGTCGGCACCGTCGTGCTGCTGTTTCACCCCTACGCGAATCTTTTCGGGCACGAGTTTTTACTCTTTGACGTTGGGGGTGCCATCGCAACGCTTGGCATGTTCGGAATGGCCGTCGCCGCCGCTATCCGGCACACCGCGCAGCTCTACAACGAAGAGCGGCTTTCGTGAAGAATGCTCGATCAGGTCAATTCCGTCGATGGCTGAAATTCAATCTGGTGGGCGCAATCGGCATGGCGTTCCAGTTCGCGATTCTCGCGCTGTTGACCATCGCCCTGCGGGTTCACTACCTGCTGGCCACGGCCCTTGCGGTGGAATGTACCGTGCTGCACAACTTCCTGTGGCACGAACGCTTCACCTGGGCGGACCGCAAACTCCGGCACACTCGCGCGGTGGCCGCACGGCTTCTTCATTTCAATCTCACCACCGGCGCGATATCGATTGGCGGGAATCTTTTGTTCATGCGGATTCTTGTGGGCGCCGCGCATGCTCCTTTGCTTTTGGCAAACTGCGCGAGCGTGGCGGCTTGTTCGGTGGTGAATTATTTGGTGAACGACCGATGGGTCTTCGGCGCGGCGTCACCCGCCCGGAGGACAATCCTGAGGGCAAAATCGTATTGACCTGCACGAATGTGCCACTTTTGGCATTTTAAGGGCGTTCGAGGACAACTTAGGCGCGCATTTGAGCGCGAATCGGCACGCGTATTTCCGAATTTAGTCGAGTAGATTCGCAAATCAGAGACGATTTCGGGGAACTGTCCCGCGCCGAAAGACGCGCGGGTCACTTCGCCTGCGTCGCGACCGTTTCGAGCGCGTCGCCGATCAGCACCGCCGACTTCCACTCTTCCATGAACGACGCGCCTAGGCTGCGGTAGAAATCGATGGCCGTCGCGTTCCAGTCGAGCACTTCCCAGCGCAGGCAGAAGTAGCCGTCCTTGTATGCCAGCGCCGCCACATGCGAAAGCAGCGCCTTGCCAATTCCCTGCTGCCGGAATTGCGGCCGCACGTATAGATCATCCAGGAACATGCCTGCGCGCCCCTGAAACGACGAGTAGAACTCGAAAAAGATCGCATAGCCGGCGGTCTCGCCATTCCATTCCGCAATCACTGAGCGAAACTTCGGCGATGGCCCAAAACCGTCGCGCGCGATATCGTCTTCAATCACGCTGGTTTCGTTTTCCAGGTGCTCGAACTCGGCAAACTCATGAATCATGCCCGCGAGCAGCGCGGCGTCATTAATGGTGGCAGGACGAATCGAGAACATAGACTGGAGGTCGATTATAGCCGCAGACGTATCCCGGGCCTAGCTCCATTCAAACCAAGCGAGGCTGTGAGACCGCGATGCTACTGCGAATAGTTGTAAAAAGAAGCGGGACCGCACTGTATTCCGCAGGGCGGCCCCGCGATGCGACAATTCATCGCCCGGCTAGAAAATCAGCTTCACCGCGAACTGAATCTCTCGCTGGCTGTTGGGGACGGTGCCGCCGATGAAACCATAGGTATTGGTGGGTAGATTCGTACCGCCATCTCCTCCGGCAGGGGCGTTCACGCAAAACGGAGATCCTGCCGTGCATACGCCGGTGTACAGGCTCGCATTTGGCGCCGCGAAATCCGTACGGTTGGCGATGTTGAAGAACTCCGCGCGGAATTGCGCTTGCAGCCGCTCGGTGATTCTGGTGTTCTTGAGCAGGGCAAAGTCCAGATTGATGGTACGCGGGCCGACGAGCGTATTCCGTCCCGCATCGCCCAGAGTGCCCGCTGGCTGAAGCGTGAAGCAGGAGTTATTGAGCCACACCGGCGAGAGAATATCGGTTGTAGGCGAGGGTTGCCTCGTGTTCTTCACATATGGATCGCAACCGGCAACCGCGTCCGGACGAGTCGTTTGAGCATTGTTGAAAAGTCCCGACTGATCGAAGCCGTCGCTGATGCTGAACGGCTCGCCGCCCCGAGCTGTGAAAATACCGCTGAGCTGCCAGCCTTCGATTAGCCGGTTGCCACGGAAGGGCAGCTGGTAAATCACGCTGCCGACAAAATTGTGGCGGAGGTCGAACGAGCAGTCGCCGTAGTCGTATCTTGGATCGTAAGGATCGAGCTGGCCAAGGGCGCCCAATTCTAGTCCGTAGGATCCAGAGCCGTCGTCGAGACAGTGAGAGTACGTATACGAAAGCTGCATCGTGACGCCTCTGGCCGCCTGCCGCACGAGGCTTACCTGGAGCGAGTTATAATTGGAGTTTCCACCCGTGACATTTTCGTTGAGAGCGGAGTAGTTGTCGTTGAGGCGCGGCAAAACGGGCTCCACGGTGGTCGCCGCCGGCTCGTAAGCGCCGAAGTAGCAGTTGGACAAATTCCCGAGCGTCGGGGTACAGGGCGAACCAGTTCCGGTTGGAATACCGCCGACGACCGAAACCGCCGTGTTCGGAATCGATGGATTGATGTTCCTCTGGCTGAATAGATGAACGCCGCGGGAACCGACGTAGCCTACCGTGAGAACCGTCCCCTCGCCGAGCTCGCGCTGCACGTTGAGATTCCACTGCTCCTGGTAAGGAGCGACGTCGGTGTAGTACGGCACGCCATCTCCGAGGTTCACGCACGACGTGTTGTTGAAGGCGATGTTGTCCAGTGCGCAGTTGGTGGGCTGCTCTTGCGGCGGCAACGCAGCAGGCTGGCCGAAGAACGGATCCGGAAATCCCGGGCCAATCAGCTCGTGATAGTTAAATGGCGGATTGAAGTAGTACGCGGAAGCGTACGTCCGAGACGCAACGGGATCGTGGAAGATGCCAAAACCCGCGCGGATCGAGGTCTTCTGGTCCCCAAACGGCGCCCATGCCAGACCGATTCGCGGATCTATATTCTTCCTGTTAGGGCTGGTCTGAAAGGCGTGGCTGACCGGGGAAAATCCGCCATTGCCGTACGGAGGATTCAATATCGTATAAAAAGGGCCGCCGGATGGATTCGACCCGTAGTCATAGCGGACACCGATATTGAGTGTTAGCCGGGAGCTGACCTTCCAACTGTCGTTGATGTACGGGTTGATATCGATTTCCCTGAAGTACCGGTTTGGAATATCAGTGTAGGGGCTCTGCTGGACCCCGTAGGCAAAAAGCGAGTTACCCTCGAGGAAATTCTGCAAGTTTAAGAACAGATAAAAATCCCCGTACATGAACGGCGCATTAACATTCGACTGCACCCGCAAAATGTCCGCGCCGAAAGTAATCGTATGCGCCCCATGGTTCCAGGCGACGTCGTCGCCCGCGCCGAACGTGTTCTGGGCGATTGTGTCGGAAACAAACTGATCGCTTCCGATCCCGCTGAGTCCGGTACAGAGGACGCATGGAGAGACATACGCGTCCTCGTGGCGGCTTGGGATGAAGGCCAGAGGATCGGAAGAAGCCGGCAGAGTGCTGTTCGAGTACGACGATTCGTACGTGCGAACCAACATGAATCGCGCGTTGTTCACGACGTTAGCCGAAAATATGTGCCGCTCTTCAAGCGTGAAATATTGATTTTTAGTGTGGTCGACTTCCGGCCAGTACGGCAGGTCCGAGCCAAACGCGGCGATCGGACTCAGATTGTAAGCCCGGTCAGAAACATAGCGGCCGAAGATGTTATCACTCCCGGAAAGCGTGTAGTCGATTCGGCCCAAAACGTAGTTTTCACTTGAATTCTCAGTTGTGTTTACGGTAGTTCCGTAATAGCCGCCCAAGTCTGTAGCGCCTGCTGGAAGCGCAATCTTGTTGTAGACGCCCAGGATGCCCTGTATTGCGCCCGCAGCAGCAGCCTGATTGGAGGCGCAGCCAAACGGTATATAAGTGTATGGCCCTCCGGTAGTTGGCGCAGGGCTGGAGGGCGTGCCACCGGTGCAACTCGCTGGAGGGGGCCCTAGAAGACTACTAGTAGGCACCCAGCCGTTCGCAACATAAGGCTCGGGCAAGGTCACGCCTGGGAACGTCTGGCCTAGCGCCTGGCGCAAACCCTCGTAATTCGCGAAGAAAAACAGCTTGTTTTTCTTGATCGGCCCGCCCAAGCTACCGCCGAATTGATTTCTGCGAAATGCCGGCTTGTACGGCACTAGCGCCGGCGGCGGCGTGAGATCGAAATAGCTGCGCGAGTCGAGCGCGGAGTTGCGCAGGAATTCATAAGCCGAGCCGTGAAACGCGTTGGTGCCAGATTTCGAAACAGCGTTCATAACCGCGCCATTGCCGCCGAATTGCGCACTGTAGGTATTCGTAAGAAGTGTGAACTCCTGAATCGCCTCCACTCCGAGCGACGTTCCCAATGCGGCCGACCCAGCCTGGTGATTCCAAAAGTCCTGCATGTTGGTGTCGTCCAGCAAGAACTCCTCGCCCTCGGTCCTGGCTCCGGCGATCGAAAAGCTGGCGCCGTTTCCGTACAGCGCGCCAGCACCCGCAGGAACCGGCGTGACGCCGGGCGCAACGTTCATCAGCTGCTCGTAGTTTCGACCGTTCAGCGGGAGGTCAACCATTTGCTTAGCGCTGACCAGCGACGAGATTGCCGTGGATTGCGTCTCAACCTGGGACACGGCGGACTCGACGGTCACGGTTTCTTGGGCCTGGCCGACTGGAAGGCTCAAATCAACAACTAATTGGCTTCCCACCGTGAGATTGATGTTCTTGTGCACCACGGTTTGAAAGCCAGCCTTCGATGCTTGTACCTGATACGGCCCGACGACCAGATCAGGTGCGTTGTAACGGCCTTGATCGTTGGAGGTGAGCGTGGTGCTGACGCCGGTCGCAGTATTGGTGACGACCACCTGGGCATCGGCTATTACGGCTCCGCTTGCGTCGTTGACGGTGCCGGAGATATTTCCAGTTACCGCCTGCGCGTGCGCGCACACCGCGGCCATGGCGCAAAAAACGACGATCGTCAAAAGGCGCGCGAAAAATCTTTGAGCCAAGTTCGAGCCGATACGCATAGGGTCAGCCTCCCGATCAGATTTTTGGTTGGGAATCCACCCCGCCACACCCGGCGGTATGAGCCAGCTAATACTCCCAGCGGCAACCTGATGTCAAGAGCAAAGATGACTGCGACCCAGAAATTGTGCTGCTAGCTGCGGCGGAGCGCCATCGAGATTGAGCGAACGGGGCCAAGATCAAGAGAAGTGTCTCAAACTAGCCGAGCACGGGATGTGCCCGCATGAATGGCGGAGGAAAGACCAGATTATTCGATTCGCTTGGGAGAGATGACCGGACTGGGCGGCATCCGGCTGGTTCCGCCAGCAAAGATCCGCGAATTTCGTTTGCGACGTTGAAATGTACTCGCCGGTTTATGGCCGTTGAATCATCTCGATGCGATTGCCGGCGGGATCGACGGCGATGCCGATCATGATGCCGGTGTTTCCGAAGGCGCGAGGTTCGGTGGCAATTGAGCCGCCAGCCGCCTTGATGGCCGCGACTGTTTTGGTCATGTCCTTCACGTTCAGGACGAGATGCGGAACCGGGTCCTTCAGATCGTCAGCGCGATGCATGATCACGATGGGCACGCTTTTGTCGGCCTTAGCGTCGTCGACGGTGGCGCCGAAATTCAAGAAGATTTCCGCACCGCCGGGCACGTTGATGCGATTGGTCTCCTGCATCCCGAACGCGGCTTCGTAGAACTTCGCCAACGAGGCCGTGTCTGATCCGCCGACCCGGGCTGCGTTGAGCGACACCTGCGTGTGCGCCACGCTCGCCAGCAGCAGCGCGGAGGTTACCACCAATAAAGTTGTGCAGAATTTCTTCATCGAAGTCTCCTTGGCCCCCACGATGCGAAAATTTGCGGTGGGGAAAAAGTGGCACGCTCATTTACGGAAGTCTGGAATGAGCTAACAGCCGAACCGGACGCCAGAATCTATCGGGATTGAGCAAATTTATCAACAAGCGAATCGCCTTGAATCCAATTAAGACCGACATGCTAGCACGGTTCCGCCGAAAGAGCCTCGCCTCTGCGGGCCCCCGCCCGCGCCGCCGTCTGGCTCGAATTCCCCGCTTCCACGTAGATCTTCGACAGTACTCCCGGAAACGAGCGCCGCGCCGTGATTGTCACTTGGAACCCGCGATGCTACACTCCCGTGTCCCGCATATCGCGTCTACGGGTACTTCTGCGAAAGCTGCCTGCACCCGCAAGGGCCGCCGCATCCCGGAAAGTCCTTCGAGCGTCGATTCCGACGGGCAGATTACCAAATACAACCCGGCGCCATTGTTTCTGAAACAAAATGCAGGTCCGGGACGTTTCAATAGCTTAGGCTTTCTGCACGCATTCAGCGCGTTGTGACCTTTGGGGAGAGGATAGACGAATGAGTGTAAGGTTTATGCACGCAGCGGTAGCTCTGTTTGTGGCGAGTTCCTTGGTGGTGACTCCGCTGTATGCGCAGAATCAAAGCCAGGATCAGACTCAGAATCAAAACAACACACCACCTCCGGGCTCAGCGGCTACGACGACCACTCCGCCTACTGCGTCTACCACGCAGGCGCCGAACCAGGTTCAAATGCAGACCCCGCCGGAGTACAAACCTCCGACGGAGCAGCAGGGTCCTCCGCCGGCGCCACCGCGCGAAGTGCCCCTCGGGCCGCATAACTTCAGCCGTTCGTGGTTTCCCAATATCTTGGCACCATACGAGGGCGTCCACGTGCAGGAGCCGGTGATGACGAATACGCCCCACATAGCGCAGTTGATTCAGAATGGCAAGCTGATGCTGAGTTTGGAAGACGCCATTTCGCTCGGACTCGAAAATAATCTCGCCATCGCCGTGGAGCGTTACCAGCCCGCCCTCGATCAGGCCAACTTGCTGCTGGCGCAATCCGGCCGCAATGGGCTGCTTTCCTTGGATCCGAATTTCACGAGCAGTTTCAGCTTGGAGCAACAAACGTCGGTTGTTAACAACCCATTTTTCGGCGGATTGGGTACGCTCACTACGTCAGGCAATCCGGTAAAATCGCCACCTCCTCTCGTGTTTGGACACGCGTTCAACTCCGATTTCGGGTTCACGAAGAATTTCATAACCGGCACCCAGGCGTCCGTCACACTCGATATATCGAGAGATTCCACGAGCATCCCCATCGACCTGTTCAATCCCTACGTGCAGTCCACACTGACCGTTCAATTGACACAGCCACTGCTGAACGGCTTCGGCAGACTTCCGAATACTCGATACATCATCGAAGCGAAAAACACGGTAAAAATCGGCACGTCGCAGTTCCGGAATCAAGTAATTACTTCCGTCACGACGATTGCGCATGATTACTGGGAGTTGGTGTACGCGCGCGAGGCCGTCAAAGTAGAACAAGTGACGGTGGCGGCCGATCAACAGCTTTACGGAAACAACAAAAAACAGCAAGAGATTGGCACGATGGCACCTCTGGACGTCATCGACGCGCAGTCGCAATTAGCGACCGATCAGCAGGCTCTCGTTCAGGCACAGACCACGCAACTACTCGATCAAACTAACCTGCTGGTGGACATCACGAAAGACCCACTGGCGGCGCCTCTCCAGGGCGTTGAAATTGTACCTACGACGCCGATTTTCAGTCCCGCGCCGACGGACGTTTCGCTAGAAGATGCCGTCAAACAGGCGATGCAGAACCGGCCCGAAATCGAGCAAGCTGAGCTAACCCTTAAGAACGATGCGGTTGAAATCCGGGCTACCAAGAACGCTCTTCTGCCACAACTCAACTTGAGCGGCGAGTATCAAGCTGTGGGCCTCGGTGGACGCGAAGTAAAAAGCGCGACAACGAGCGCCATCGTGGGACCCAATCCGTTTGCGCCGATCTGGGACACCACGCTTGGGGCGCCTTCTGCCACCCTCTTTGAGCCGCTGTCTGGCTCAACGACCAATGTGTTCGTGTTTCCCGGTGGGGTCGGGGATTCACTGAGCCGCATGATTCATGGAAACGCGCCCACAATTGAGGGAACGATCAGCCTGACTCTGCCGATTCGGAATCGCGCGGCCCAAGCCGGCTACGCGACGGCGGAGATCACTCAGCGCCAAGCGGAAGTATCGTACATGCAGACGCGCGCGACGATCATCCAGGGTGTCCGGCAGACGCTGATCGTGCTGGAGCAGGATCGCGCCGCAGTCGCGGCAGCGCAGGAAGCGCGCATCTACAATCAGCAAAGCTACGACGATGAAGTGAAAAAGCTGCAACTAGGCACGTCCACGGCGTTCACGGTGGTGCAGAAGCAGCAATTGCTCACGGTCGCCGAAGGCACGGAGTTGCGCGACCGCACCAACCTGATCGAAGCGGAGCTAAGTTTCCAGCAAGCGCTCGGCACCACGTTGCAAGACCACAACATCAGCATTCAGGACGCGATGTCCGGCGGCGGCTCGCAGCAGCACAATATTCCCGGGGCGCCGGACACAACGCAACCATAGTAATATCGGGGAAGCACCTGAAATTTGGCAATTTAGGAGCCAGGTGCTCCCCGATGCCTAAGTCCAAAATTCCGCGAAATTCGCCAGCGGACGAGAGCGATATGGAATCGGATACTCGCGTTCGCCTGCCCGTGCGTTCATCTAGCACGGGCGAACGGGCAGCTAAGTTCACCACCATTTCCGGCTTCCCTATTCGGCATCTGTACGCGCCAGCAGTCCTAGCCGGGTGGGACGCTGCGAGCAAGCTTGGGCTTCCCGGCGAGCCTCCATACACACGCGGGATTCACCCGGTGATGTACCGCGAGCGGCTATGGACCATGCGCCAGTTCGCGGGCTTCGGCTCGGCCGAAGATACCAATCGCCGCTTTCGCTACCTTCTCTCGCAAGGACAAACCGGCCTCTCCGTCGCATTCGATCTGCCCACGCTGATGGGCTACGACTCCGATCATCCGCTTTGCGAGGGCGAAGTCGGCAAGTGCGGCGTGGCGATCAGTTCGCTTGCGGACGTGGAAACGCTCTTTGAGGGCATCCCACTCGCGAACGTAACTACGTCGATGACCATCAACTCGCCCGCCGCGCCGATCTGGGCGATGTATCTGGCCGTCGCCGAGAAGCAGGGCGCCGACTGGAAAAAGCTCTCCGGAACATTGCAGAACGACATCCTCAAGGAATACATCGCCCAGAAGGAATACATCTATCCGCCGAAGCCGTCGATGCGGCTGGTGACGGACACGATAGAGTTTGGCGCCGAGCGCACGCCGAAGTTCAATCCAATATCGATCAGCGGCTACCACATTCGCGAGGCTGGTTCGACGGCCATTCAGGAGCTGGCGTTCACGCTGCGCGACGGAATCGAGTACGTGGAAGATTGCCTTCGTCGCGGCATAGCCGTAGATTCCTTCGCGCCGCGGCTTTCGTTCTTCTTCAACGCGCACAATGATTTCTTTGAAGAGATCGCCAAATACCGCGCCGCGCGGCGCCTGTGGTACGGCATCATGCGCGAACGCTTCGGCGCGAAAAACGAGCGCTCCTGGGCGCTGCGTTTCCACACGCAAACGGCGGGTTGCTCGCTGACCGCGCAGCAGCCCTACAACAACGTGGTGCGCACCGCACTGCAAGCGCTCGCCGCCGTCCTCGGCGGGACGCAGTCACTGCACACCAACTCGCTCGACGAGGCCTGGGCGCTTCCTTCCGAATCAGCCGCCACGCTGGCGCTGCGCACGCAGCAGATTCTGGCGCACGAAAGCGGCGTCACCATCACCGCCGATCCTTTCGGCGGGTCTTATTTCCTGGAGGCGCTCACCGACGAGATCGAACGCGATGCGCGCGCATACATCGAGAAAATCGATGCAATGGGCGGCATGGTGGCCGCCATCGGCCGCGGCTTCCCGCAGCGCGAAATCGCTGATGCCGCGTATGAATATCAGCAGGCCCTCGATCGCAAGGAAAAAATCGTCGTCGGCGTGAACGACTACGTCACGAAAGAAGCACCCATCGAAATCCTGCAAATCGGCGAGTCCGTCGCGCAGCACCAGGCGCAACGCCTGCGCGACCTCCGCGCCAATCGGTCCAACGCCGAAGTCGAGCGCCGCTTGAAATCTCTTCGCGCAGCATCCGAGGGCGAAGAGAACCTGATGCCGCACATTTACGAAGCAGTGAAAAGCTACGCCACGCTCGGAGAAATCTGCGATTGCCTCCGCGAGGTCTTCGGCGTTTACGAAGAAGCGGCGATTGCTTGATTCGGACGCGCAGAGCCCGCACCATTCGCAAAGGAAGCGAGGAACGCGCGTTCGCAATGCTCTCAACTGCGATTGCGCGTGCGTGAATTCACGGCTAAACGTGCTATTTTATTTGCGGCAGCGGGAAGTGGGCCGAGCGCGATTGTGCGAGTGAACGCCGCGAATCGCGGCCGCGATTGATTTGCGCCATAAATGTTTTGTAGAGGATCACTGCTGAATGCCGGACAGACCAATCCGCGTGTTGATCGCTAAACCAGGCCTGGACGGCCACGACCGTGGCGCGAAAGTAATCGCTCGATCGCTGCGCGACGCCGGCATGGAAGTGATCTACACCGGCCTGCGCCAGACGCCCGAAATGATCGCGTCCGCTGCGCTGCAAGAAGACGTGGACATCATCGGCCTATCGATTCTCTCCGGTGCGCACAACACCCTCTGCGCACGATTGATGGATTTGCTTCGCGCCAAAGGAATGACGGATGTAACCGTTCTGATCGGCGGCATTATTCCGGAAGCCGACGTTGCCGGACTTAAGCAATCCGGCATCGCCGAGGTTTTTCTGCCCGGCACTCCGACGCAAGCCATTGTCGATTTCATCCGCCAGCGCGCTACTACCGAATCCCAGGGCGCGCCGAAGGGAGCCTAACATTCTTGCGCGGGTGGTAGTCCTGAATGTGTCCACGTTTCGGTGCGGCTGGCGAGGACACTCGTGAAACGCACCGCCGATCCGCGCCCCGTTCGAAATGACCCTCACTCCGCGGCCTTCGAGAAAAATGCCCGCCGGATGGTTCAACTCCTCACGGAGATCAAGAACGAAGAAGAGCAAATTCGCCAGGGCGGCGGCGCCAAGGCCATCGAAGGCCAGCACAAGAAGAACCGTCTCACCGCGCGGGAGCGCGTCGCTAAACTGATCGATCCAAAGACGGAGTTTTTAGAGCTGAGCATCTACGCTGCGTACCAGATGTACCAAGAATGGGGGGGCGCGCCAGCCGCGGGAGTGGTCACGGGAATCGGGACGGTGATGGGCCGGCGCGTGATGATCATCGCCAACGACGCAACGGTGAAAGCCGGCGCGTTTTTCCCCATGACCGCCAAGAAAGTGATCCGTGCCCAAAACATCTCCATAGAAAATCGCATTCCCACGATCTACCTCGTCGATTCCGGCGGCGTGTTCCTGCCGCTTCAGGAAGACGTCTTCCCGGACACCGACGATTTCGGCCGCGTCTTCCGCAACAACGCCGTGATGAGCGCCATGCGCATTCCGCAGATCACCGCCATCATGGGCCTCTGCGTTGCTGGCGGCGCATATCTTCCGGTGATGTGCGACCACATCCTGATGACCGAAGGTAGCGGCCTCTTTGTCGCTGGCCCCGCGCTGGTGCAAACCGCCATCGGACAAAAAGCCACCGTCGAGGAATTGGGCGGAGCACGCATGCACGCGCAGATCAGCGGTACCATTGATTTTCGCGAACCGGACGATCCTGCCTGCATCGAACGCGTGCGCGCGCTTGTTGACAAAATCGGCCACGGCCAGGGCGCTCCGTTCGACCACAAGCCTTCTAAGCCGCCGGCAAAACCACCCGAGGAAATTTACGGAATTTTCTCGGACGATCCATCGCAGCAATACGACATTCGCGATGTCCTCGCTCGCGTCGTCGATGGAGGCCAGTTCGAGGAATACCGCGCGGAATTCGGCCAGACGATTTTCTGCGGCTACGCGCGCATCGGCGGCTGGGCCGTCGGTATCGTCGCGAATAATAAAAAGAGCGCAACCGTGGCCGCGCCTGGCACCGGCGAGCGCCGCATCGAATTTGGCGGCGTCATCTATACCG
The DNA here is from genome assembly GCA_050747045.1 of Candidatus Acidiferrales bacterium. Taxonomy (GTDB): domain Bacteria; phylum Acidobacteriota; class Terriglobia; order Acidiferrales; family UBA7541; genus Palsa-295. The sequence goes on from JBOGNC010000030.1 coordinate 16,620, forward strand.
AATCCGCGGACAAAGCCGCGCGCTTCATTCTCGCTTGCAATCAGAATCTCGTCCCGCTGATTTTCATGCACGATGTAAACGGCTTCATGGTCGGCAAGGAAGCCGAATGGAGCGGGATCATCAAAGCGGGCGCGAAAATGGTCAATGCCGTCGCCAATAGCGTGGTTCCCAAAATCGTCGTCATCTGCGGCGGCACTTTCGGCGCCGGACATTACGCCATGTGCGGCAAAGCCTACGATCCCCGCTTCATGTTCGCCTGGCCAACCGCCCGCTACGCGGTGATGAGCGGCGAGTCGGCGGCCGGCACATTGGTCGAGCTGAAAGTGCGGCAACTGGAGCGCGAAGGGAAAAAGCTCAGCGCCGCGGAAAAGGACGAGCTTTACAAATCCATCCACGCCACCTACGACGAACAAACGGACCCGCGCTACGCAGCCGCGCGTTTGTGGGTGGACGCCATCATCGATCCGGCGCACACCCGCGAGGCGCTGATCGAAGCGCTGGAATGCGCAGCGCTCAATCCTGAGGTCCGCGAGTTTAAAACCGGAGTTCTTCAAACCTAACTTCTCATGACCGAATCCAACATCACCCTGGTGGAATGCCCGCGCGACGCCTGGCAAGGCCTCGTGCACAATATTCCCACGGAAGAAAAAATCAAATATCTGACCAGCCTCGTGTCGCTGGGCTTCCGGCACATCGACGCCGTCAGCTTCGTCTCGCCCAAGCACGTGCCCCAGATGGCCGATAGCGAAGCGGTAATGGCGCGCCTGAGCGAAGCGCGCACGGCCGGTGGCGAAGCTCCCGAAATTATCGGCATCGTCGTGAACGATCAGGGCCTCGAACGCGCACTGGCAACTCCCGGCGTCACTACCATCGGCTACCCGTATTCGATTTCCGCGTACTTCCGCCGCGCCAATGCCAATATGTCGCGAGCCGAATCGCGCGCGCTGGTGGAAAAGCTGCAGCACGACACCAAAGTGGCTTCGCGAAAGCTCGTCGTCTATATTTCGATGGCCTTTGGCAATCCTTATGACGAACCTTGGGGTGCCGAGATCGTCGAAGACACGCTTGTTTGGCTGAAAGATATCGGCGTCCGCACCGTCTCGCTGGCCGATACCGTCGGTGCTGCCTCGCCGGACGACGTGGCCAATCTGGTGCGCGCCGCTAGTAGCTGCGTCGCCGGAGTCGAAATTGGCGTTCATTTGCATAGCCGCCCGGACGGCGCGGCGGAAAAGATTCTCGCCGCATACGAAGCGGGCTGCCGCCGTTTTGATGGCGCGCTGACGGGCCTTGGCGGGTGCCCGTTCGCGGGAGACCAGCTCGTCGGCAATATTCCGACCGAAATTATTCTCACCACGCTCGCAGCACGCGGCGTGGCCACCGGGATCGACACGAAATCGCTCGCCATCGCCTGTGCCATGACGGGCGCTCTGCGCGAGAAATACGCCGAAGCTTCAAACACAGGCGATGGCGACGGTGGCCCCGAACGGGAGGCGCACAAAACCGCGCGGCCCAATTAGCGCGGAAGCCGCTTAGCGATGCCCTACGCCACACTCACGTATCAATCGGACGATCGCATCGCCACCATAGCGCTTGCAGTACCCGAAAAGCGCAACGCCATCTCCCAGCAGATGGTCGCCGATCTGCTCGCCGCTCTGGCGCAGGCAGAGTCGAGCTCCGTTCGCGCGGTTATTCTCACGGGATCGGGCAAAGCTTTCTGCGCCGGAATGGATTTGGACGAATTGCAGCTTCTCGGCAAATCCACGCTGCAAAAAAATCTGGAGGATGCTCGCCGCGTCGCGAACGTATTTCACCGGCTCTACGCATTTCCGAAGCCGGTGATCGCGGCCGTCAATGGCGCCGCAATTGCCGGTGGCTGCGGCATGGCTACGCTCGCTGATTTCACGCTGGCCGTCCCCGAAGCGAAATTCGGCTATCCGGAAGTGAAGCTGGGATTTATGCCCGCTCTTGTGGCCGTTTTTTTGTGCCGCCAAATTGCCGAAAAGCACGCGCGCGATCTGCTGCTGACCGGGCGCATTATTGATGCCGCAGAAGCTTATCGAATGGGGCTGGTCACGGAGATCGTCCCGGGCGCGCGGCTGATGGAGCGCGCTCACGAAATTGCGTCGACGCTGCTCGCCGCAAGCCCCACGGCCGTGGCGCGCACCAAGAAATTCTTACTGAACTTCGATGACTCGGCGATCCGCGCGGAACTGGAAGCGGCCATCGGCGCCAACGCCAATATCCGCGCCACGCCGGATTTTCAAGAAGGTATTGCCGCGTTCCTGGAAAAGCGCGCGCCGAAATGGTCGGGAGATTAACTTTCGGTCGTGGGGCGATAAATGGGCAACGACGGGTACGCTGACGCCACGATCCGCGTGCGCTACGCGGAAACCGATCAGATGGGCGTGGTTTATTACGGAAATTATTTCACGTGGTTCGAAGTCGGACGTGCCGAGCTTTGCCGGCAACTTGGATTCGATTACAAACGGATGGAAACCGACGACGATAGCTTCATCGTGGTGGTGGAGGCGAGCTGCCGCTACCGGCGTCCGGCGCGCTACGACGACCTGCTGACCGTGCGCACGCGTGTGACGGAATCGCGCCGGCGGACGGTGCGCTTCGCCTACGAAATCTACCGGCAAAGCTCCGGCGAACAACTGGCTACCGGCGAAACGCTGCACGTGATTTGCGACCGGCTGGGGCAGCCGAAATCGCTCCCTGAAAAATACCGCAAATACTTTCCGGTGAAGGCGGCAGAGGCGTCCGCAAATGCGCATAAGCCCGCGAAGCGGTAACCCGCGCGAACCACACCCGCGGAGAACTGCGCCATGACCACCATCGCGATCGACGGCAATAGCCTTACGCTCGACAACCTCCACGCGCTTGTGTTCGATCATCCGCGGTGCCACGCTGAAATTTCGGCGGCGGCCCGCGAGCGCATGATGGCGTCGCGCGCGGTGATCGAGCGGCTCGCCGATTCCGAGACGGCGGTCTACGGCGTCAACACCGGATTCGGCAAGCTGGCCACCACGCGCATTTCGCATGACGAGATTCGACATTTGCAGCTCAATTTGGTGCGCAGCCACGCTTGCGGAGTGGGCCAGCCGCTGAGCGCGGCCGAAACGCGAGCGATGCTCGCGTTGCGCGCCAATGCGCTCGCAAAAGGTTTTTCAGGCGTGCGGCCGATTGTAGCGGAGACGCTGCTTGAAATGCTCAACCGCAACGTGCTGCCGGTGATTCCGTCGCAAGGGTCGGTGGGCGCTTCGGGCGATCTTGCACCGCTAGCGCATCTGGCATTGGCTGCGATTGGCGAAGGCGAAGCGGTTTTTGAGGGCCAGCGAATGTCCGGCGGCGAGGCGCTGCGCTCTGCGGGAATAGCTCCGCTGGTGTTGCAAGCGAAGGAAGGACTCGCGCTGTTGAATGGCACGCAAGCGATGCTGGCGCTGCTGGCATTGGCATTGCACGACTCCGAGATCGCTGCCAATACGTCCGACGTGGCCGCCTCCCTTTCGCTCGACGCGTTGCGCGGAAGTCCGGTGGCGTTCGACGCGCGGATCGCGGCCGCACGGCCGCATCCAGGACACGCGCGTGTGGCGCGCAATCTTGAGCGGCTGAACCGCGGCAGCGAAATTCGCGAATCGCACCGCTCGGCGGCGAAAGATCCGCGAGTGCAGGACCCTTACAGCTTGCGCTGCGCTCCGCAGGTTCACGGCGCGGCTCGCGATGCGCTGGCGCACGTGAGCGCCACGGTCGAAATTGAACTGAACAGCGCGACGGACAATCCTCTCGTGTTTGCGGAGTCGGGTGACGTGCTGAGCGGCGGAAATTTTCACGGGCAGCCGCTGGCGATGGCCGCCGATCATTTGGCTGTGGCTCTCGCCACGCTCGGAGGAATTTCCGAGCGGCGCATCGAGCAGATGACCAATCCGCAATCGAGCCAGTTGCCAGCGTTTCTAGTGCCGCAAGCGGGGCTCAATTCGGGATTCATGATTTTGCAAGTAACAGCCGCCGCGCTGGCGAGCGAGATGAAGGCGCTGGCGGCACCGCACTCCATTGACTCCATTCCCACTTCGGCCAACCAGGAAGATTATGTGTCGATGGGCATGGGCGGAGCGCGACGGCTGGCGCCGATGATCGCGAACCTGCGAAACATTCTGTCGATCGAACTGCTTGCCGCCGCGCAGGGAATCGACCTGCTCGCGCCGCTGCGTCCGGGCATCGAGGCCAGGCGCGCGCATGAAATGATCCGGTCGCTTTCGAAGCCGCTGGAAGCGGACCGCTCGCTTTCGCCGGACATCGCTGCTGTAGCCGACGCCGTTGCTCGGGGCGAGTTTGCGGCACTCCTTCGGTAGTGTCTTTTCGCGAGAACTTGCCGCGCACGAGCCGCAGCCGCGCACACTAGCGCTTCGTAAGGCCACGCGGAACGCGGCAGGTGAAGCTGGACGCTTGGTTTGAATCGCCGGAACCGTTGTATCGCGCCAACTGCGGATAGGGACAAAGCGGGCGCGTGTATTCCACCCCTTTGCCCGGGTTGTCGTCCACGTAGCGGGTGGCGATGATCTTTGACGGCGCGACGCCCTGCTCGACCCAGCGGCCGAGAGCCATTACCACATCATCTGAAGCGTCCGCGTTCGGCACAGCGGCGCCATTGCCGAAGACGTTTGCTCCCGCGCCGCCTCCGCAATGGGACATTCCCGGGACCATGAAGAGGCGATAAAATTTCTTGGTGTTGCCCATGGTGGACTGCACGCCTTCGAAGTAATTCACGCTTCCCTGCGGCGGAATCGCGGCATCGCCCCAACCGGCGTATTGGATCATTTTCCCGCCATGCGATTTGAAGGAGCGGAGATTCGGATTAGCGGAATCGAGAACAGTCCCAACTTTCTTGTCCGCCAACTTGACGTCGCTGCCGAAATTGACCGTGTTGATATTCAGATCCGGTTTGGCAAACACCATATCGGCGAAAAATGCGTTGGCGAAAAACGAGCCGACGGTAGGCGCTCCAGGCCGCATGCCGGTGATCCATAGTGCCCAATTCGCAGGGTTGGCTTCGGCGCCGGGTGAAAAGCCCGGATTGATTTGCGCGCCCGTGTCGGAATCCAAGGCGGGACCGTAGATTTTCTGCGCCGCTTGCACTTGCGGAGCGGTGAGGCAATCGGCGGCATCTTCGCCTTTGCACTGCACGACCGCTGGATTGAAATGGCAGAGTTCGGGATTCTGGATCAGTCCATCTTTCAAACCGTCGAGCGAATCGCAGGCGGAGAGCGAAGCGTCTTGCAGGACTTTCAGCTTTGCAGGCGGAATGAAGGCGCCGGGCTGGCTGACGGCGCGCTCGTTCCACAGGGCCTTGAACATGAGGTGCGTCCAGTAGTTCGCGGGCGCGCCAGCGACGATGCCGCGGAAGTCGTCGGGATAGCGCTGCGCTTCCATGAGCGCTTCCCGGCCCCCATCGGAGCAACCAACAAAGTAAGCGAGCCCGGGAGTTTTACCGTAGAACGCTGCAGTAATCGCCTTGGCCTGAATCGACGTGACGTGCACGGCGCGGTAGCCGAAATCGATCACTTTTTCAGGATGATCGATTGCCCAGGCGGCATTCGTTGCGCCGGCGTGGCCGTCGTCAGTTGCCGCAATGGCATAGCCGCGGTGCAAGGGCTCGGCCATAGCCGCTTCTGGAATCGTCCCCGCGAATCCACCGTTGCCGACCTGTTCGAATTTGCCGTTCCAGCCGGAGGCAGGCAGCCACAGTTCGAACTTTATATCAGAATCGCTGGTCGGCTTAGCCACGCCCATCACTCGGCAGAACGCCGGGAGGGCGTAAGTTGGCGCCGGCTGCCCTGGACCTGATGGTGGCTTGAACGCGCCTGCCGCCTCGGAAGTTGCCGATGTGACGGTGGCGTCGGACAGCGCAAGGCTCGTCAGACTTTCGCAGGAGCGTTGCGCGAAGGCGCGGCCCGGAAAGATGGCAACCAGCAGGAGCAGAATCGGTGCAGACGTGAACGCAAGGCGACGGTTAATAGCGGTTCTCCCAAAACTAAGGATTCGACTCGCGCAGAGTATGCGACGAGAGCTGAAGGCAGTCAATCGAGGATGCGCGCGCGAGGCTAGACAGAAAAGAGCCAAGTCTTCGCGCGGGTACAACGACGCGAAAGGTTCTGAACAAAAAGTGCGACGCGCGCTACACCTACGCGCACGAGAGGCACACGCCCCAGCCGGAAATACACCAACTGCCTGATCGAAGCTCCCGCAGCTGGCCTGCAACATGAAAAGTGATACGAACGAGTGTAGTGTTCCCGCTTGTGTGTTTTCGATAAGGTGAAAGCGCGACAAGGGACGACGGACGCATCTAAGTGCGTGTAGACTTTTCGTGAGAGGCATTTATGGCAAGCAGCCGAATCAGAAAATTAGTTTGGGCGGCGTTGGGAGCGGGGGCCGGAGCGGCGGTGGTAGGCAGCCGCAAACGGCATCGCTATAGTTTGCAGGACAAAGTGGTGCTGATCGCGGGCGGATCGCGCGGTCTGGGATTGGTGCTGGCGCGCGAGTTTTCCAAACGCGGGTGTAAAGTGGCGGCCTGCGCGAGAAATGAGGACGGGCTTGCGCGAGTGCGTGAGGAATTCGCGCCGGTGGGCGAACGGTTCGTGGCCGGGCGCTGCGATTTGCGCGACGCGGACGAAGTGGGCGCGCTCGTGGATGCGGTGGAGCGGCGGCTCGGCCCGATCGACTTGCTGGTGAACTGCGCGGGTACGATTCAAGTTGGTCCGATGGAGAACATGCAGTTGGAAGATTTTCGCGCCGCGATGGAGGCGAACTTCTGGTCGGCCGTGCACACAACGCTGGCGGTGTATCCGCGCATGCAGGAACGGCGAACGGGGCGGATCGTCAACGTCACTTCGATCGGCGGAAAGATCGCGGTGCCGCACCTGGTGCCATATTCTGCGAGCAAGTTTGCGCTGATCGGGTTCAGCAAAGGCGCGCGCGCGGAATTGAAAAAAGACGGAGTCTGCGTGACGACAGTGGTCCCAGGTCTGATGCGTACCGGCAGCGCGAGAAACGTGGATACGGCAGGCAAGCACAGACTGGAGTACAGCTGGTTCATGCTGAGCGATTCGATTCCCGGCCTTTCGATGGACGCCCGCAGAGCGGCGCGGAAGATCATCAACGCGTGCGTTACCGGAAAAGGCGAAGTGACGCTAGGAATGCCGGCGAAACTTATCGCCAAGGCCGAAGCGCTGGCGCCGAATGCGATCGAGTCGCTGCTTGCGGTGACGAATGAGTGGATATTGCCCGCTCCGGAGAAAGGAAACGGGCAAAAGAAGAAGGGATTCGAGAGTGAGAATACGTGGACGAATAACTTCGTCACGCGTCTGACCAGAAAAGCGGAAAAGCAGAATAACCAAGTGCCGCGCGAAAATAAGGCGAGCGAGACGGAAGATCGGCGGTGGACGGCTCGCGGCGAGCGCGAAAGCACACCGGGCACACCTGAGGCCGTGAGCGCTCAGGCACAGGTGGCGCTCGCGAGTACTGCGGACCAAGTACTGAAGCGCTCCGCCGCGGTGGCGAGCAGTTCGCCGGCGGAGACACAGTCCGGCAAGACGCCGCAGTAAGCCAAGACGGGGGCTCTTCTAGGATGCCCGGAACATGGCAGAAGCCGGAGACTTAGATAATCTGGAAGAATGCAAGCAGCAAGAAAATGATTCACGCCGGGAGCAAGCCTTAAGCTTGACCCCGGCGTGATTTTTTTCGGGCCGGGCGCGGAGTTTACCGCTGGCCGATGTGGAAGACGAACGCCACGCTGATGCGGACCGAGTTCGACGTGGAACCATTGGAACGAAATCCAATGTAGTCAAATTGAGGCCGCAAACCGATACGGTCGCTGCTGCCGAGAGGTACGTCAGCGCCACCGCCGATGCTGTATGCAAACGGGTTGGAAGTAGCTCCGAATCCGCCCGACGAAGCCGAGAAGTGAGAACCGCCGAACAAAGCCTGCGCGAAGGGCATCACTCTGCTGTCCTTGCGATACGAAAAGCGCGGACCGAAGGTGTAGGTCGTAGCTGTAAATCCGATTCCGAAGGGCGAACCATGATACACACCGAGATCACCCAC
>JBOGNC010000031.1:0-24708 GCA_050747045.1 Candidatus Acidiferrales bacterium
CGCGGAACAGCCCTGAAAGCGACGCTTCGCATTCCGAAGTATCACTATCGTCTAATCGCGCAGCGATCTTAAGCGGGTGGCTAGCGAGCGATCAATGGTACGAAAAGACAGCTGTACTTTTTAACTTGAAGACGACGCGAGGACAGTAATCGCGTCGTTAATGTCTTGATACGAGAGAGCTTTAGTCCGCGGAAACGGACTCGTCCACGAAACGTGGCTTCGAGAAGCCCACGATTCTTCCGAAGCGGCGCTCCAACCAACTCTGGAACGTGTCCATGTAGGTATAAAACACGGGCGTCAGATACAGAGTGACCAGTTGCGAGAAGATCAGTCCGCCGCAAACCGCAAGGCCCAGCGGCCTGCGCGAATCGGCGCCGGTGCCCGATCCGATCGCGATCGGCAGAGTTCCAAAGAACGCCGCCATTGTGGTCATCATAATCGGGCGGAAGCGAACCAAGCTGCCTTCGTAGGCCGCTTCGGCAGCGGGCTTGTGTTCCTCGCGTTCGCGTGCGATGGCGAAGTCCACCATCATAATCGCGTTCTTCTTGACGATTCCAATCAGCATGATGACGCCGACGAATCCATAAAGATCGAGGCTGAGTCCAAAGATCTGAAGAGTGAGCAGCGCGCCAAACGCGGCCGAAGGTAAACCGGAAAGGATTGTGATGGGATGAATGAAGCTTTCATACAAGATTCCGAGGACGATGTAGATCACCAGAATGGCTGCCAGCAACAGAATGCCGAGCCCGGTCAACGAAGATTGAAAAGCTTGCGCGGTTCCTTCGAACTGGTAGGAAATCGTGTCCGGCAGTGTGCGCGCCAGATTATCGATGCTGTTGACGGCATCTCCGATCGCGGTCCCGGGCTTCAAGTTGAAGGAGATCGTAACCGCAGGAAGCTGGCCCAAGTGGCTGACGGAGAGCGGGCCCAAGCCGGTAGTGAGGGTTGCCACGGCGCTGAGCGGCACCAACGCGCCGCTGCTGGAGTGGATGTACAGCATCGACAGTGCATTAGGATCTTTTTGATACTGATCCTCTAGTTGCATGATCACCCAGTATTCATCGTTGGGCGCGTAGATGGTGGAAATTTGGCGCTGGCCGTAGGCAGTGAACAACGCGTCCTCCACTTGCTGGGCGCTGACGCCTAGGGCGGATGCCTTGTCGCGGTCAATGTTGACGTTTACCTGAGGGTTAGAGATTTGCAAGTCGCTGGTGACGTCCTGAATCCCGGGTAACGTCTGCATCTTCTGCTCAAATTGCGTCGCCACTTGATAGAGCTGCTGCGTATCGGGGCTCTGCAGGGCGAACTGGTATTGGCTGTTGGTGACGTTACCTCCAATCTGGATCGGAGGTGGATTGCGCAAAAAAACCTGAATACCAGGTATGGTCGAGAGCTTCGCGCGCATCTCCTGAATCACGTCGTCGATGCCAGGGTGATGCGCGAATAGCGGAGTGGCGTCGCGCAGCATGGCGCCGATCACCGGAACTCCGCCATATTTCTTGTCGAGCGCCAGCATCGTCTGACTCGGAATTTTAGGGCGTTCATTCGGCGATTTCAGGTGCATGAAGACGAACCCGGAGTTGCCGGCCCCTCCGGTAAGACCTACGGTCGAGAAGAAGCCCTTGCGGTTCGGGTCGGCATTCAGAATTTTGTTGATGGCCTTCTGATGCGCCACCATGGAGTCAAAGGAAATTCCCTGTGCGGCGAGCGTGGCGCCCTGCAAAGTGGACGAGTCCACCTCTGGCAAAAATCCCTTTGGGATGACCATGAACTGCCACACTGTGATCATAAGAATCAGGCCCGCGAAAACCATGACCGCCGCGCGATGGCGCAAGGCCCATTGCAGCGACACGTCATATTTGCGCAGCAACCACTGGAAAACATTCTCGAGCTTCATGTACGCGCGGCCGTGTTTCACTTCATGTTGCGAGCGAAGGAAACGGCTGCAAAGCATGGGAGTGAGCGTGAGCGAGACGAGACCCGAAACTAGCACCGCAACCATGATCACTACGGCGAACTCGTGCAGCAGGCGACCGATGATGCCGCTCATGAATAGCACCGGTATGAAGACGGCGGTCAACGCAAGGGTCATCGAGACGATGGTGAAGCCGATTTCGCGCGAGCCTTTCAGCGCCGCGTTCATCGGCGACTCGCCCATTTCCATGTGGCGCACGATGTTTTCAAGCATGACGATCGCGTCGTCCACGACGAAGCCGACCGATAACGTCATGGCCATCATCGATAAATTGTCAATCGTGTAGTTGAGAAGGTACATCACGGCAAACGTGCCGATCAGCGAGACCGGCAGGGCGATGCTGGGAATCACCGTCGCCGAAAGGTTGCGAAGGAATAGGAAAATCACCATCACAACCATGCAAATAGCCACGAACAGCGTGAATTTCACGTCGTTCACCGATGCGCGGATGCCCTCCGACCGGTCGAACACCGTGACCAGGTGAATGGAAGGAGGCAGAATGGCGCGGAATTGCGGCAGGATCTTCATCACGCCATCGACCACGTCGACGGTGTTCGTCCCGGGCTGCCGCTGCACCGCGAGAATCACAGCGTGCTCGCTGTTGTACCAGCCAACCACCTTGTCGTTCTGCACGCTATCGACGACGTTGCCTATCTCATCCAGGCGGATCGGCGCACCGTTGCGATAGGCGACGATCAGCGGTCGATAGAGGGCCGCGCGCATCAACTGCCCAGATGCCTGCACGGTGTACGCCTTGTGCGCACCGTAAAGCGTTCCGGTGGGAAGATTGACGTTCTGGCTCTGCACTGCCGTGGCTACGTCGTTGATTCCAATCTGCCACGCGGCCATCGCGCGCGGATCGAGCTGGATACGCACGGCGTATTTCTGCGAGCCAAATACGTTGACTTGTGACACTCCGGAAACCATCGAGATGCGCTCGCCCAACATCGTCTCCGCGTATTGGTCAACTACTTGCGGGGACACCGTAGCTGAGCTCAGAGCCAGATATAGGATGGCTTGATCCGCTGGATTCGTCTTTTCGAACGTGGGCGGGCTGGGCATGTTGGGCGGCAGTTGCCCTTGTACTCGCGAGATAGCGGCCTGTACGTCTTGCGCCGCAGCGTCGATATTCCGGCTCAAATCGAACTGCAGCGTGATGCTCGTGCTCCCCGTATAGCTGGTCGATGTCATCGAGCTGATGCCCGCGATTGTAGAAAACTCTTTTTCAAGCGGGGTCGCTACAGCCGCGGCCATCGTGTCCGGGTTCGCTCCAGGCAGGCTCGCTGAGACATTGATCGTGGGATAGTCAACCGACGGCAAGTCGCTGACAGCCAGCGACCGGTAACTGATGATGCCAAAGATCACGATCGACGCCATGACCAACGTGGTCATGATCGGACGCTTGATGAATGGTTCGGCAATATTCATGGAAGGCAGTCTAGCTTTGCGTGACCGGCGCGCTCACTTGCACCTTTACTCCCGGAATCAGCCGAAGCTGCCCATCGGTGACGACCGTATCTCCCGGCTGGATGCCGCTGAGAACCACGGTATCCGGACCGAAGCTACGGCCAATTTTTACGGTATGCTGCTCGACGGTCATGTCGGACTTCACGACGTAAACGTAGTCGCCGTTCTGACCCGTCTGCACGGCTTGCGTTGGCACCACAGTGGCGTGTTCTTCCTCGGCCAGGCGCAAGAGAATGTTGGAAAATTGCCCAGGCCACAACTTGTAATCAATGTTCTGGAAGGTGGCTTTCAACGCAACGGTCCCCGTGGTGTTGTCTACGCTGTTGTCCACAAAGCTCAGATAGCCGATCTCCGGCTTGGTTTCGCCGTACGGAGTGGCTTCCACACGCAGTGGTCCGCGCGCCATGAACTTCTGCACGTCGCCAAGGTACTGCTGCGGAACCGAAAAGCTCAGGTAGATTGGATTCAACTGGTTGATCACGATCAGCGCGGGCGTACTATCCGCTTTCACAATGTTCCCGGGATATACCTGCAGCGCGCCAGTGCGTCCAGAAACCGGCGAATAGATCTTGCAGTAGCTCACCTGAAGCTGCGCTGAAATCACTGCTGCCTGATCGGCATGCACGGCCGCTTGCTGCGCCTGATACGTGGATTTCTGCTGATCGTACTGTTCTTTCGTGCCGACGCCGGCCTTATAGAGTTCCTCATAACGCTGCGCCTGCACCTGGTCCAATTGAGACTGCGCCTGGTCCTTGGCTAAATTGGCTTGCGCTTGCTCCAGCGCCGCCTGGAAGGGGCGCGCATCGAGGGTGAAAAGCAGGTCGCCCTTTTTCACGAATTGCCCTTCCTTGATGTGTACTTCCTCAAGCTCGGCATTCACCTGGGATTCCACGGAAACCGTCGAATAAGCGGACGCCGATCCGATCGCCGTCAAGTTCACCGGAATATTCTGCTGCGTCGCTTTCGCCACCGTCACCGGAACGACGAACATTGGCGCGGTCTGCGCCGTTTTTGTAGCGCAACCGCTCATTGCAAAGGTCGCGGCAAGAAAGCTGATAAACAATGTAGCTAGGCTTGGATTCCTGCTCATCGATGATCGTGTCCCTGTAATTCTTCCTAGTGGTGTCTGTACGAGGTCTCGTGCTGGCGGGACGCGAGAGGTAGTATCTCGCTCGCCCGGCGCGGTCGTCCCCTACATGATACCGCGCCATCGAGAGACGCGCCTCATTTGATTCCGGTGTACACCCCACGGATGCACACCGATTCGTCGCCTGTGCTCATTAACATAACTCTCCTCGTTCAAATGGTTAGACGTACACCGGGTGTGCAGGTTTCCGGAGCGTCGGCTTCCTCAAACTACCGCGGCGGCGCGGTCAAAAAACCACAACACCTTTCCAGCAGGCTGCAGCCTGGCGGCCGGATACTGGCTGGTGGCACGGCTGTTTTCGTCCTCGTCCCCCAGCGCTTGAACGATCTGCCACTTGTCTGCGCCCGACACGAGGAACCACGTATTCCGTCCCTGGTTGAGCACGACGGGCGTAAGCGTCAGTCGCTGCCGCGGCGTCGCAGGTGCTTCAACCGCCGCCACCCAGCGCGTTCTTTCTTCCAGCACATCGGAACCGGGGAATAAAGATGCCGTGTGGCCCTCGGGCCCGAGTCCGAGGAGTTGCAGATCAAACGCGGGCGTCTCGCTGCCAAAAACTTTTCGCAACTCTTCTTCGTACGCTTCCGCGCACTCCTCCGGCAACGCGCACCCAGTCGGCATCGGATGCACATTCTCTGCTGGGATGGGCGCGCGCGATAGCAACGCTTCTTGTGCCATCCGGTAATTACTCAACAGGTCATCGTGGTCCACATAGCGCTCGTCGCCCCAATACAAATGCACGCGATCCCAAGGCGCGCCGTTCGCTTCGGCATCAGATTGCGCCCAGAGCGCGTACAGCCTCGCGGGAGTTCGCCCGCCCGCCAGCGCAATCGCAAATCGCCCGCGCTGCTGCACGGCTTCCTTCGCAATCTGCTGCAATTCCTGCAATGCGCCGCGGCTAAGCGCGTCGAGATCGTCGAAGACCCGCTCATCCATTATCATGCGACTGTCTCGTCCGCTCGCGACTGCACGACGATGGTCATTTCTTCGCCGCGGTTTTCACGGCGTGGCCGCCGAACTCGTGGCGCATCATGGCCAACAACTTATTGGCAAATGGCTCCGGGTCCTGCGAACGGAACCGTGCATCGAGCGCGCAGGAAATCACCGGCACAGGCACTCCCAATTCCACCCCTTCGATTACCGTCCAGCGCCCTTCACCGGAATCCGTGACGAAGGCTTCGATGCCCTCGAGCGTCGGATTATTCGAGAGCGCATCCACCGTCAAATCCAGCAGCCAGGAACGAATCACACTTCCGTACTGCCACACTTTGCCAACTTGCAGCAGGTCGATGCCGAATTCTTTCTTGTGCCGCAGCACGTCGAGTCCTTCGGCATACGCCTGCATAATTCCGTATTCGATACCGTTGTGCACCATTTTGACGAAATGCCCGGCGCCCGCTGGGCCCACGCGGCCCCAACCTTTGTCTGGGCCGGGCGCAAGCGTCTGAAAAATTGGCGAGAGCCGCTTCACCACGTCGGCGTCGCCGCCCACCATCATGCTGTAGCCTTCAGTGAGTCCCCATACTCCACCGCTGGTGCCGCAATCGACGAAGTTGATTTTCTTAGGCGCCAGCGATGCCGCGCGCCGCAGCGAATCTTTGTAATACGAGTTTCCACCATCGATAATCGTGTCGCCGGCTGCGAGCAGTGGCACGACCTGATCGATGGTTTGGTCTACCGGAGCGCCCGATGGCACCATCAGCCACACCGCGCGCGGCGCTTTTAATTGTTCGATCAGTTTTCCAAGCGTGTCCGCCCCGCCCGCGCCTTTATCGACCACGCGCTGCACGGCCGAGGGATCGCGGTCGAGGCCAACCACGCGATGCCCGCCGCGAACCAGCCGCTCCGTCATGAACGCGCCCATCTTTCCAAGACCGATCATTCCGAGTTCCATGAGATTGCCTCCGCTTAACGATTGAACTAATCGACCGTAACGCCGTAGCGCGCCAGATCTTCGCGAAGCTGCGCCATGTTTAAAAATTGAATGGTATTCATGCCCATCTCGCGCGCACACTCCAGATTCAGCTCGCGGTCGTCGATCAACAGACATTCCCACGGCGCACTCTGCGTGATTCGCAGAGCCAAGTTGTAAATCTGCGGCCTTGGCTTGCGCACGCCCAGATAGCACGAACTGAAAAACGCCTCGAAATAGTCGCGCAGATGAAATGTGTGGATGCGATATTCGTTGATCTCGCTCGATTCGTTGTTGAGCGCGGCCAGCAGCCAGCGCCGACCGGCCGCCAGCTTGCCCACGAACTCGAGCGATTCGGGAAACGGCTGCGACTGCGCGAACATGAAATCCTTGAACTGTTGCATCGAGTACGGGCGCTCGCGGTAGAAAACGGTGCGCTTCAAATAATCGTCGAGACAAGCGTGTCCGCGCTCAAAGGCGTCGAGCATTAGCTCGTGGCGGTCCTCGAAATCGGCCCAATCGAGATGAAATTTTTCCACCGCCTCGCGGCGCGAATTGCGATCCCATCCGTTGGTGAGGATCACCCCGCCGTTATCCCAGAACAGCGTCGTTACTTCCGCCATGAACTTTCCCCTGAGCGATTGCGCCTGTGAAGCGGTGAACCTGTGCCGGAGCCGCAGCGCGCGCGAACGGCGTTTTCCATTATCCTCTCCGCGCTAGCGCGGCAGAAGCGGAATTCTCGCTCGGCGCGCGCTAGCCAGCTTATAAAAAGTAATAAGATGAGTTCACGGAGCCAGCGGATGCGGCGGAAGCAAATCGACCTGACGATTTTCACCATCGGCCATTCCACGCGGCCGATCGAAGATTTCATCAAACTGCTACAAGCGCACGGAGTGAAGCAATTGATCGACATCCGCACCATTCCCAAGTCGCGTCACAACCCGCAGTTCAATGGCGACGCTCTTGCGGCCGCGCTTCGCGCCGCGAGGATTCGCTACGTTCATCTGAAGGAACTCGGCGGCCTGCGGCACGCGCGCAAGGATTCCGTAAATCTCGGCTGGCGCAACGCCAGCTTTCGCGGTTTTGCCGATTACATGCAGACGCCGGAATTCGCGGCGGCGCTCGACCGCGCCATCGAGCTCGCGAAGTTGCGCCCCAGCGCGCTGATGTGTGCCGAAGCGGTTCCGTGGCGCTGCCATCGCTCGCTGGTCGCCGACGCGCTATTGGTGCGCGGCATTCGCGTGGAGCACATCATAAGCGCTGCTGCGCCCAAGCCGCATTCGTTGACGACGTTCGCCCGCGTCGACGGCATGTGCGTCACGTACCCGGGCGAGAATTTGCTGCCGTTGACCTAGGCAGGAATCTGGCCCTAAGATAGCTGCCAATTGAAACCAGCCTGCGGGCCGCTATTTCATTTGATGCTCGCGTGCCTCTCTCCACAAAGGCGCCAATGATTCTTTCCTCCGGAACGAACCTAGGACCATATGAACTGATCGCTCCGCTCGGTGCGGGCGGAATGGGTGAAGTCTATCGCGCGCGGGACGCCAAACTCGGGCGCGACGTGGCGCTGAAGGTGTTGCCGGAAGCCTTCGCGAGTGACGTCGAACGCATGGCTCGCTTCCAGCGCGAAGCAAAACTCCTTGCCTCACTGAACCACACGAATATCGCCGCCATCTACGGCCTGGAAGATTCCGGCAGCACTCACGCTCTGGTGATGGAGTTGGTGTTAGGACCCACGCTGGCGCAGCGCATCAAGAACGGCCCGATTCCCATGGACGAGGCCCTGCGCATCGCCAGGCAGATGGCCGAGGCGCTCGAGTACGCTCACGAGCACGGTATCGTTCATCGTGACCTCAAGCCCGCCAACGTGAAAGTAACCCGCGACGACTGCGTAAAAATTCTCGACTTCGGCTTGGCGAAGGCCATTCAGGGTGAAGCGGACGATACCGATATCGGCAATTCGCCCACCATCACTCAGATGGCTACGCAATCGGGAGTGCTGCTCGGCACCGCTGCTTATATGTCCCCCGAGCAGGCCAAAGGCAAGCCCGTCGATCGCCGCGCGGACATTTGGGCGTTCGGTTGCGTGCTCTACGAGATGGTGACGGGGCGAAAAGCATTCGCCGCCGAAACCGTATCAGATACGCTGGCGGCGATTCTGCGCGCTGATCCCGATTGGTCGCTGCTTCCACGCGACACGCCCATTCGCGTGCGCGTTCTTTTGCAGCGTTGCCTGCAAAAAGATTCGAAACAGCGCCTCCGCGACATTGGCGACGCGCGCATCTCGCTCGACGAAGTTCTCTCCGGCGCGGCGGACCCTATTTCGTCCGCTTCAGTCGCGAATGGGGCACGAGCGTGGCGGCTATGGCTCGGCTGGGGGATCGCGGGCCTATTGTCTCTTGGCGTGGCGTTGTTCGCGTTCCTCTACTTTCGCCGAAAGCCGCCCGTAACTCAGGCGGTGCGCTTTGAAATACCGCTTCCCGAGGGGACCAAATTCACCGGTGGGGCGCCCAGCGTGTCGCCGGACGGCCGCAACCTGGCATTCATCGCCAGTGGTGCGGACGGGCAGAGCCATCTGTGGGTGCGGTCTCTGGAAACCGTCAGCGCTCGAACGCTGGACGGTACCGAGGGCGCGATCGGCTTGCCATTCTGGTCGCCGGACGGTGGCTCTCTCGCCTTCACGGCTGGGAACAAGCTGCTAAAAGTCGATATTTCAGGCGGACCTCCCCAGCCGCTATGCGACGTTGCTTCTGTGGTGTTGGGCGGGGTATGGATGGCCGATCACACCATCCTTTTCTCGGATCTCGGACGACTCATGCAGGTGCCTGACTTCGGCGGCACACCCTCTCCCTTAACACCCGGCAACGGGGGCTATCCGGCGTTGTTGCCGGACGGGCAGCACTTCTTCTATGCGTTGGGTCCTCCAGGCGCGCCAAACCAGGGAATATACCTTGGCTCTCTGAACGCCAAGTCCGGAGGGCAATCTTCGAGGAAGCTGTTCGGTGATCTTTCTCCGATGGTCTACGTTCCATCCCCGGACTCGGGCCTTGGGTATCTGCTCTTCGTCCGCGCGTCCGCGACGAACGGGGCGGCCGGCACGCTGATGGCCGCTCCGTTCGATCCGCGTCGGCTGCAGTTGACTGGGGAGCCTATTCCCATTGCCGAGGGAGTTACGAGCTTCTCAGCGTCCCCGACCGGCGTGCTGGTCTACATCGGCGGATCCCCGACGGTGAACGGGCCGAGCAGGGGGAACATTCAAGGCCGGCTTACTTGGTTCGACCGGGAAGGCAAAATTCTCGGAGCGATCGGGGATCCCGGCCTGTACCGCACTGTGGCGATTTCACCCGATGGGAGACGAGTCGCTTTTGAACGCGCCGATTCCCAGAACACAGTTAATCGAAATATCTGGCTCTACGATTTGGCGCGTGGCGTAACCACGCGGTTCACGTTCGATTCGGGCTGGGATGGCAACCCTGTCTGGTCTCCGGACGGCAGCCACATCGCATTCGGCGGAGAGAGAACCGGAATCTTTGACCTGTACCAGAAGACTTCGAACCTGGCGGGAAATGAGGAGCTTTTGTTCAAGTCCAAGAACCACAAGCTTCCGAGTAGCTGGTCGCCTGACGGACGGTTCTTGCTGTTCTACAACCCGGTTGGAACCACTCACATTGGGGTGCTGGACCTAACCCATAGCAAGGGGGGTCGCAATCCTTACCCTCTGGAGCAGTCGGACTTCGACCAGGCAGTGGGACGCTTTTCCCCGGACGGACACTGGATCGCATACCAGTCGAATGAATCGGGCAAGGATCAAATTTAACGTGCGGCCGTTTGACGCCCCTTCCGCGACGGGGACGTCCACTGCGGCCGCCCCGATGACAGGCAAATGGATGGTCTCCAAAGACGGCGGCGGCACTCCCCTCTGGCGCCGCGATGGCAAGGAGCTCTTCTATCTCTCGCCCGGCGGAATGGCCATGGCCGTTGATGTCAGCACGACTGGCGTGTTCCAGGCGGGAATCCCCAAGCCCCTCTTCAAAGTTACACCGGGCCTGCTCTATTGGGATGTCTCGGCCGATGGAAAGCGTTTTCTGATGCCTGCCCCTGCGAGCGCGGGCCCGCAATCGCCATTCACCGTGGTGTTGAACTGGCAAGCACTGCTGAAGAAGTGACGCCGGGAACCAAACTCGGACCGTACGAAATTCTCTCCCCGCTCGGCGCGGGCGGGATGGGTGAAGTTTACCGTGCCCGCGATTCCAAGCTGGGCCGCGACGTAGCTATCAAAGTCCTGCCCGACGCCTTCGCCCGTGATCCCGAACGCCTGGCTCGTTTTCAGCGGGAAGCCAAACTTCTCGCCTCTCTCAATCATTCCAATATCGCAGCAATTCACGGCCTCGAAGACTCCGGAAACACACACGCGTTAGTGATGGAATTGGCCGAAGGGCCGACGTTGGCCGACCGCATCCGGTCCGGCCCGATTCCAGTCGATGAAGCGCTCCGGATTGCCAAGCAAATCACCGAAGCGCTGGAATACGCGCACGAGCGCGGGATCGTCCACCGCGATCTGAAACCCGCAAACATTAAAGTCACTGCCGACGATACGGTGAAGATTCTCGATTTTGGTCTCGCGAAAGCGGTGCAAGGCGAGGCTGGCGCAACCGACGTCGGCAATTCCCCGACGATCAGCCAGATGGCCACTGAATCGGGAGTTCTGTTGGGCACGGCGGGGTACATGTCTCCCGAGCAGGCCAAAGGCAAGCCGGTTGATCGCCGCGCGGACATCTGGGCGTTCGGCTGCGTCCTGTACGAAATGCTGACCGGGCAGCGAGCCTTCCAAGGCGAGACGGTAACGGACACGCTGGCGGCCATCATGCGCGCCGAGCCGGATTGGTCGCAGCTACCGGCGGCGACACCAACGCGCGTTCGGGTGCTCTTGCAGCGCTGCCTGCAGAAAGACCCGAAGCAACGGCTCCGCGACATCGGCGACGCCCGCATCTCTCTCGACGAGGTTCTTTCCGGTACAGCGGATCCGATCGCAGCGCCCTCGGCAGCAAGCGGCAGAAAACCATGGAGCCTTTGGATTGCGTGGGGCGTCGCGACGCTATTTATCGCTGCATTTTTGGCGGCGGTTTTCGTCCGCACCAAGAAACCGCCAGCCGCGCAAATGGATCCCGTGCGCTTTGAAGTCCAGCTGCCGGAAAAGGTCAGCGCGATATCGACTGGGGCGTTCGCGTTGTCGCCGGACGGGCGCAAGCTGGCCTTCGCCGCGCGGGGACCGGGCGGCGGCATGCAGCTGTGGATTCGCTCGATGGACTCGCTCGACGCTCGCCCCTTGTCCGGCTCCGAGACTTCTGCCGATTCTGCCGGATTCCCGCCGTTCTTCTGGTCTCCCGATAGCCGCTATATCGCGTTTAGCGCCGTCGGAAAGCTGGAAAAGCTCGACACAGCCGCCGGCGAACGGCAAGCAATCTGCGACATCCGCGGTGGCGCGGTCGGAGGTTCATGGAGCCGCGACGGCGTGATTATTTTCCCGGAGGCTCCGGGACCCATCATGAAGGTCGCGGCGGATGGCGGCTCGCCGGTTCCGGTGACTGCGGCCGCGCCTGGGAACGGCACTCTGGCTGACGTGTTTCCATATTTTTTGCCGGACGGGCACCACTTCCTTTACGTGCACATATCGGCGACGCCGGGAGAAAACGGCATCTACGTCGGATCCATCGACGCGAAACCGCACGATCAGCCCCGAAAGAAGTTGCTCTCCGAGACCTCCTCCGTTGCCTATGTACCATCTTCGGAGGGGAGCGTGGGGGACCTGCTGTTTGTGGGAAACGGACAACTCCTCGCTCAGCCGTTTGATGCCAGCCGGCTGGAGCTGGCCGGTGAGCCGGTGATCGTCGCCGAACGCGTTGGAATCTTCGGCGGGTTTGGATTCTTTTCTGTTTCGGATCGCGGCACTCTGGTTTACCGGACGGGGGGCCAGGAGCAAGAGCAGCAGCTCACCCAGTTCGACCGTAAAGGAAAGCCCATCGGCGTTGCCGGCGACCCGGGCGATTTCCTTACGGTCGCGCTTTCTCCAGACGGGAAACGGGCTGCCTACGTGAGCCTAGGCGGCCAAAGCTTAAGCCGGGATCTGTGGCTCGTGGATATCTCGCGAAACACGAGCACGCGCCTGACATTTGGCGTTTCGCCCACTGGTCTGGTGTGGTCGCCGGGCGGAAATCAAATCGTCTTTGCTTCGCAAGGAAGCTCGGGGTCGAGTCTCTATCAACAAAGCACGAATGGCGCCGAAGGACAGCAGCTCCTTTTGAAGTCCCCGACGAGCGCGATACCGACGAGCTGGTCCCACGACGGCCGATACCTGCTTTACACTTCGACCACGGCGGCCACCAAAGACGACTTATGGGTGCTGCCGTTCGAGGGAGACAAAAGGCCGCGGCCGCTCCTGCGGACCGAATTCAACGAGCGGGACGCCCGCTTTTCTCCCGACGGCCGGTGGATCGCGTATACATCGGACGAATCAGGCCGCGAAGAAATCTACGTTCGACCCTTTTTCCTGGCCGCCGACGGGAAAACAGCCCCGGCAGGCGCCAAGTGGCTAATTTCCAGCTCCGGTGGAATCCAACCGCGATGGCGGGAAGACGGCAAGGAGCTGTACTACGCCGCGCCCAATGCGGACATTATGGCCGTCGCCATTGCCACGCAACCGACATTCCAGGCCGGCATACCGAAGGCCCTTTTTCCGATGCCCGTGGCAGGCGGCCCTGCCCTCGGGTCCAAGTGGGACGTGACGGCGGACGGCCAGCGCTTTCTCATAGCCGCGCCGGCCGCTGCAAGCGCTACCACTCCGTTCACCGTCGTACTCAATTGGCAGACAGCGCTGAAACGATAACGCTTCAGTGGGCGGCGGGACGGCGTGTCTCTCCGGCAGGCGGCTTTTTCATGATAAACGCCAGCGGAACGAGGCAGAGAACGATGACGGCCAGCAGCGACACCACGTCCTTAAACGCCACCGCTGCGGCTTGCTGTTCCATCATCATGGCGATCTGCAGATATGCAGCGCGCGTGGCATCGACGGCGCTCATTCCGCGGCTGCGCAACGTCGCCTCCAATCCTTGTAGTGCCTGCTGATAAACGGAACTTCCCCCGTTCAGGTGTGCGGCCATGAAATTCTGGCGCGTCTGGGTTGCCCGCGTCACCGCCGTGCCCACCAGCGCGATGCCGATGCTGCCGCCGATGTTGCGGACGAAATTCATCATGCTCGAGACCTGATTGTTCTGCTCCATCGGGATACCGATGTAGCAAAGCACGTTGGCGGGGATAAAAATGAACGCCAGCCCGGCCACTTGGTAGACGCGCAGCAAAGAAACCGTGGTGAAATCCATGCCCAGGCTCAGGTGCGTGGCCATGTTGTAAAGTCCCAGCGAAGTGATGCCGAATCCGAGGGCCATCAGTTTTCGCGGATCCATGCGTCCCGAAAGCGCGCCAGATGTCGGCATGGTCAGCAACATCACGAAGCCTCCTGCGGCCAGCGCTTCGCCCGATACCACCGCTGGGTAGCCCATCAAGTTCTGCATGAATTCCGGCAGCAGCACGGTGGTGCCATAGAGCACGCCGCCCAGCACAAACATCGAAAGCATTGCAGCCGCGAAGTTGCGGTGCTTGAAAAGCTTCAGCGCCACGATCGGATGCGGATGCCTCCACTCCCAGACGATCCAGAAGATCAGCACCGCGCTAGCGAAGATCGTCCCAATGGTGATCAAATGCGAACCGAACCAATCGAGTTCCTGCCCCTTATCCAGCACCATTTGAAGTGTTCCGACTCCAAGCGCCACTAACCCTAGTCCGATGTAGTCGATGCCACCCTTTTTGCTCTTCTCCTTCTCGACCGCCATATACGGCGGGTCTTCCACGAATCGGCTGGTCATGATCAGCGACAAAATGCTGATCGGCACATTGATGTAGAAAATCCACCGCCAGCTGTAATTGTCGGTCAGATATCCGCCTAGAGTTGGACCGATCGCCGGCGCTAGCACCACCGCCATGGCGTAAATCGAAAATGCCATGCCGAGCTGGGACGGCGGAAAAGTATCCGCGAGAATCGCCTGCTCGCTGGGCTGCAGCCCTCCGCCGCCCGCACCTTGCAGAACCCGGAAGAAGACCAGCACTCCCAGGCTGGGCGCCAGGCCGCACATGAAGCTGCTGGACGCGAACAGCACTACGCACGCCATATAGAATTTTTTCCGTCCCACCCGCGTAGCCAGCCAGGCGCTGATTGGCAGCACGATGCCGTTGGAAACCAGATAGCTGGTCAGCACCCACGTGGATTCATTCGTGCTCGCTCCGAAACTACCCGCGATGTGCGGTAGAGCGATGTTGGCGATGGAAGTGTCCAGCACTTCCATGAACGTGGCGAGCGTCACCGTAAAAGCGACGAGCCATGGATTGTGGCGCGGACGCCAGGCAACCTGGTCAAAGGTGACTGCGGCGGAACCCATGAATTGCTATTGTAAACGCCCAGCAACCGAAATAACATACATACGTGCATGTATCTAAACAGTCGCGCACCCAGCTCGCGACGACTAGCGGCCGTCGGAAGCTCGGCGTACAGCCGGCGGCATCCGCGTTGACTGCGTCTCGGCAGGAGATGCGCACCGCCGCCACGCGCCGGAAGCTTCTCGCGGCTGCCGAGAACGTCTTCGCGCGCGATGGGTTTGAAGCAGCGCGCTTGGCCGACATCGCCGCGCTGGCGGGATACACTCGCGGCGCGTTCTACGCGCACTTCAAGAGCAAGGAAGATATTTTCTTCGCGCTGTTGGAGCTATGGGTCGGCCGCAGGATCGCCGAAGTAAATGCTGTGCTGGAAAGCCACTCAAATCCAGCGGCCAGGCTGCGCGCTCTTCGCGAACACTACGCGCAAACAGCGACGGATCGTCGTCTGGCGCTGCTTTCACTGGAATTCAAGCTTTTCGCCATTCGACATCCAAAGGCGCACGCGCGCTTGCGCACCCGCCAGAGGCCACTGCGCGAATGCGCTGGTAACATCCTGCGCCGCTTGGCCAAGGACGCCGGAGCGCACTTGGCGATTTCCGGCGTTGCAGCCGCCACTGGACTGGGCTCGCTTTCCAACGCGCTGTTGCTCGAGCATCTGGTTGATCACGTGTCCGTCAGCGACTCAGACGTTCGTCACCTCCTCGGCGTGTTCTTCGACGCAGTGCTCGTAGCCAAAGCCAGCGGCTAACCGTTGCAATCTCCACTTCCCTTCTTTAATCTCCGCGTGACCGTGTACGGTAAGCCTCCCGCTCGTGCGGATTGCCTTTCTATGGCAAAGTAACGGCTCATGGCAGACTCCGGAAATTCCCGCCACGCCGGGCGCATCGCATTCACATTTCCCGATTTCACTTACCTGCAGGTCGCGCGATTTTGCAGCGTCATTGGCACGGAAATGCAATCGGTCGCCGTCGGCTGGCAGGTCTACGAAATCACCAATCGCGCACTGGATCTCGGCCTTGTGGGCCTGGCACAATTCCTTCCCGGCATTCTTCTGTTCCTGATTTCCGGGCACACTGCGGACCGCTACAACCGCACGAGAATTCTGATGGTAAGTTATGGTGGACTCGCGTTGTGTTCGGGACTCCTGCTGGCGATCACGCTGAGCGGAACAAATTCCGTCTATCCGATTTACGGCGTGATGCTGCTGATCGGCGTGGCGCGCTCGTTCAGCGGGCCCTCCGGACGCGCGCTGTTGCCTCTGGTCGTCCCCGAAGAACATTTTCAAAATGCCGTGGCGTGGGGATCGAGCATTTTTCAGACGGCCACGATTCTGGGCCCCGCAGTGGGCGGTTTGGTATACGCGCTATTCGGCGGACCTACCGTGGTGTATGGAATGGCGATGGTGGCGACTGCGGGAGCCTCGTTGGCGATTCTGCGCGTGAAGCTGAAGAGCAAGCCAGCCGTACGCGAAACGGTCACGTGGAAGACGGTGCTCGCGGGACTGCGATACATCAGGGAACACAAGATCGTGCTCGGGTCTGTTTCGCTTGATCTGTTCGCGGTGCTGCTCGGCGGGGCGGTCGCGCTGCTTCCGGTGTATGCGAAGGACGTGCTGCACACGGGACCGTTAGGACTGGGGCTGCTGCGATGCGCGCCAGGAATCGGCGCGGGAGCGATGGCCATATTGTTGGCGCATCGGCCGCTGCGGCGCAAAGCTGGGCGGACGATGCTGTGGTGCGTCGGCGGATTCGGAGTGTTCACGATACTGTTCGGCGTGTCGCATAGTTTAGCGCTATCGATGGTTGCGTTGGCGCTGGTGGGCGCGTGCGATATGGTCAGCGTGGTGGTTCGCGGAGTGCTGGTGCAGTTGGCAACGCCGGACGAAATGCGCGGACGCGTGAACGCCGTGGAAATGATTTTTATCGGCGGGTCGAACGAATTCGGGCAATTCGAATCGGGCGTGACGGCGGCGTGGATCGGAAGCGTGCCGGCCGTCATTTTAGGCGGCGTTGGCTCGATCGTCGTCACGCTGCTTTGGGCCGCGCTTTTTCCCGACCTGCGGAACGTGGACCGGTTAGCCGGCGCCGGAGATCCGGTTCGCGAATCCACGCTCACCAGCAGCGACGATTAGTCGTCGCCAGCAGCTTTCTGCTCCGCCGGAGGCGCGGTGGCTCCCACGTAAATATTCGCAGGACGCCAGGGCTTTACGGTAACGCCTCCGCTGACGCGCGCCTGCATCCAGGGCACGTAGAAATTGTATGGGTGCGCGGGTTCGGGTGCGCTGGCGATTTCGAGACGTTCGCGCAGTTCCGCTGGAATCGTGAAGTCCAGCGAAGTAAGGTTGTCTTCAAGCTGCACGGTGGTGCGCGCGCCGAGAATCACGGAGGTGACGCCGGGCTGCGTTACGAGCCAGTTCAGCGCGACCTGCGCAGGCGGCTTGCCGAGTTTCTTCGAAACTTCCTGCAGCACTTCCAGAACGCGCCAGTTGTGCTCGGTGAATTTATTGAAGATTGAGCCTGGGCCGGAGAGGCGGCCTTCGCCCTTTCCCGAGTTCCCTTCCCTTTTGTACTTGCCGCTGAGAAATCCGCCGGCCAGCGGGCTCCACGGGCACAGCCCTATGCCCAACTCCTGAGCGGCGGGAATGTGTTCGCGCTCAATGTTGCGCTCGGCAAGCGAATATTCGAGCTGCAAAGTGGCGATGCGCTCCTTGCCTTCTTTTTCGGCGATAGTCTGCATGCGCGAGAAATACCACGCGGGCGTGTCAGACATCCCGAAGTAGCGGATTTTTCCTTCGCGGACGAGATCGTCCATGGTGGAGAGGACTTCCTCAATTGGCGTGAAGGTGTCCCAGGCGTGGAGGTAATAAAGATCAACGTAATCGGTGCGGAGGCGGCGCAGCGACCCTTCGATCGCGCGATAGAGATTCTTGCGACCGTTACCACCGGCGTTGGGATTGCCGGGCTGCGAGCCGAAGGTATATTTCGTGGCGATCACGACGCGGTCGCGCAGCTTGCCATCGGCCACAAACTTTCCGACGAGCTCTTCCGCGTGGCCGTTGGTGTAGCCATCCGCCGTGTCGATAAAATTGCCGCCCGCGCCGAGAAACCGATCGAACTGCTGCTTCGAGACGTCTTCTTCAGCGCCGAAGCCCCACTCGGTGCCGAAGGTCATGGTGCCGAGGCAAAGCGGGCTGACGCGCAGGCCGGTACGTCCGAGAGTGGTGTATTCGTTGAGCTTCATGAGTAAGAGTCCTCCGAAGAGCCATCGGATGCACAGAAAGAACAAGCGGATGCGGCGGAAGATTGCGGATTTACGGGAAGAAAAAACGCGCGAAACGATTGCACCGCGACGTTCCGCCCTTGCATGTGCGCGGGCGTTTGTTTTCTATGAGTTACGCCTGTCAAAGGCCGATCGACTGTTCCGCCCTTGCGGAAGCTAAAAACCAGGGGAAAAGCGAACAAAGAACGAATAGGAAGCGGACGAAACTGGCGGCATTGAGCAGCCGCCGCAACAGGCGAAGCCATCGGCCGTCCTCCTCCTGAGGCCCGCGATAACCTCCGCGCCTCATCACTACGGTAGCACGGGCGTCAAGCGCCCGCAGATTTGCGTACCTGGCAAGGTACTGCCGATAAATGACTTACGTGAGAGAAAGCGCCGGAAGGAGATGCGAATTTTAGCCATTTTCGTGTGGGCGGGGACCGGACAGCAGGTGGAAAATTAGATCTCCAGCGTCCGAACAGTTCGTGGAGAAGGAGTTCGGGAACTTCAGGGGCTAAAGCTCGCGCCAGTGATGGAGCGCCGCTGTCGCGCGTGAACGCGCTACCTACAAACCAAAATCCCCCGGGGCTGGAGTCCTGGGCGCGATTGGCCGATTACGAAGGGCTGGGTCCAATTGCGACGGGGGGAAACATGGGACATGTGGCAGAAGGGCGCTTGAGCGCCGGGGCGCGATTTCCAGAGAGGCGATCGGCACCGAGGTTTGAGTTCGATGCACAGCTGGAGATCGTCGATCCGGTGGCACAAAAGCAGATCGCCGGACGGGTGACGGTGCTTAGTCAAAAGGGATGCTTTGGACGGACGCAAGAGCCGCTGACCCATCGCGGGGTGGTGCAGGTCGAAATCCGCAAGGATGAATCGGTATTCAAAACGTGGGCGTGGGCGACGCCGAGCAATCCGGACGCGGAGGCGGGAGTAGTGCTGGTGTTCATAGATACGCCGGCAGAACAGGCGAAGACACTGGAGAGCTGGTTGGGAAGCCTGGCGGCGCGGTAAGGCGAGGTACCGCGATCCGCGTTATGAAGCGTTTGGCGATCCACCTACATTATCGTGTACAAGGCCGTTCCATCTGAACGAGTTGGCTTTAATGGCTTCATAGTTAGCATCGAGCTCCGGTTCCATCAGAAGAATTGCGGCGATGCGGCGCGCCATTTCCTGGACGTAACGAACTTCGTCCTTCGTGAGTGCGCGGCCTAGGATTTTCTGCTCACGATACGAGAGCCACTTCTTGATGACCTGATAGCCGCCGATGATGTAGTCCCAGACGCGCAAAGGAATATTGGACCAATAAGCGGTGTCGTTGAGATACACGTCGCAGGTCGTGCGACCGAGCTGATCGAAAAGTTGCTTATCGCTAAGATCGAGCGCCGTGGCACCTTCCTGAAGAGCTTTGCGTTCCGCCGCGGCGTAGTCGCGTTCGATGAGCTTGCCCTTGCCGGGCATGGTGACGCCGCCCTTGCCGGCGTGGCCCCAGCCAGCGGTAAGCGCGAGGTCAGACTCCTTGAGACTGCCAGCCCCCGCGCGCGTGATGACGCCGACATACCTTAGTTCGGATCGGATCTCGCCGGAAGTGATTCCTTTGACCGTGGATTCGGTTTCGAACAGGACGGCGACCTTGCGACCGAGTTCGGCAGAGGCCAGGAGGAGCTTTTCGGAGTCGGGCAGCGGCACGCGCGGCCAGTCTTGGCGGAGAGCTCCGGCATTCTCGGCCCGGTATGCCGGGTCGTTAAGGATGCTTACCGCATGGAGAAAAAGCGCGTCATTTTTGCACCCGGTCGCTGCGAGATAGCTTTCACCCGATTCGCCGATGTTTGGAGTACCCGCTTCTGTTTTGGAGGGCCGGATGAGCCCGCCGTGAAGTTCGGAACTTTTCAGCGTTAGAGGGAAAAAACTCGACAGGCCGTTACCGAAATTGTCGGCGAGTAGTCGCGTGGTGAGCCCGCGGTCGAAATCCTCCATAGTTTGCTTCTGCCTTGCCTCGATCCACAGATTGCTTGCGCAGATGTGCGGAAAATAGTCTTCTCTTTTCCTATCCAATAGGTCCGTTTCCGGCTCCCAATAAAGCCACCGGGCATCGAAGGGACGGTATTGATATCGCACGATATTCTCTGCCTTGAACCCGCGCCTGACTAGATATTGACGCGTCGGTTCAGGATCGAATCTGTCGGACTTCTCCACCAGGCCAGGATTTTGTGCCTGCCAATCCGTGTAGCTTGTTCCCGGGTCAAAAAAAGCCTGCATCCGTTCTGCCAATACGGCTTTGTCGAAATCAGTTAGAAACCTGTCGCGGCTGGTCTTTACCCCGGGGAAAAAGTGGGGGAACAATTCGGTGAGTAGCGGCCACGAGCCGTACCCCTTCCCAACCTTAGCCGGAATGAACGGAAAACCGAGATCGACTCCCGGCGTAACGTCTGCGTACGTCGGTTCGGCGAGAGATTCAAGCAAGAGGTGTCTCTTGGTTTTTCCCCAGAAGTGCCTGAAGCGGATGGAATCTGTTTGGGTATGTTCCCGTTTTCTAGCGAGAAGGCCGATGGCTGTGCCGACTTGGATTCCTTCGCGGTTCCAGTCAGTTGAGAAGACGCTCGGGTCGGGCTCACCTTCGGGCGTCAGCTTTCCGGTTTTGTATTTGTCCCCGTTGAGGCAGTCGATCCAAATACGGTCGAATTTTTCTAGGTAGCTCTCCCGCATTCCGGTGAACGAGAGTCCGTCGAGCCAGGAGTAGTTCGAAATGAGACAGACGATCCCATAGCCAGACATTTCGGCGATTCTGCGCTCGGCCATCCGGTAAAAGCGGACGTAGAGGTCGTTTAGGCCCTGGCCCTGGGGCGGTGGAGCTTTCTTGGTCGTCCTATATGCGTTTGTGAGGGTGCGCTCTTCCTCGATGGCAACACCTGCAAAGCCGTTGTACGGCGGGTTGCCAAGGATGACGAGAATGGGCGTGTCGCGCTTGACGTGTTCGGCCGCGTCACGCTCTTGTTCGAGTTCGGAGAAAATGAGGTGTTGCTTTGGACCCTTGGGCGGCTCCCAGCCGGTGAGGGCGTTGGTAAGATAGACGCCTATGCGTTCGTTGCTCTTTTCTGCAAGAGGAGCGCCGAAATTTTGCAGCAGGAGCCCGAGTTGGAGGTGAGACACGACGAAGGGCGCGGGCAGGATTTCGAAGCCGAAGACGCGATTTTGTGCGGCCTCCTTGAGGTCGGCGGCAATGAGCGCATCGTTCCCGCGTCTCTCCAGGGTTTCGTGGATCTTTTTCAGGACTTCGACGAGATAGGAGCCGGTGCCGCAGCAGGGGTCAAGAACATAGACGTTCTTATCCGCGAGGCCATCTGGGAGGTTGAGCTCCTCTCGGAGCACCGTGTCCACTCGCCCCACCATGTATTTCACGATTTCATGAGGCGTGTACCAGACGCCCAGCTGTTTGCGCAGCTCGGGGTCGAATTCCTCCAGGAACGGCTCGTAGAAATATTGAACGGCGGCCGATTCCTGGAACTTGGAGAAAAACTGGGCGCGATCAACGCGATTGAGTACGGCGGCAGTCCAGTCGAGGACTTCGGCGAGATTCAGCGCTTCAAGTTGGCCCGGGTCGGCGACTTCGTGGAAGAGCTTGCGAATGACGGGAACTCGCAGGAGGCGCGCAGTTTCAGCCCACCGGAAGCGATCTTTTGCCGTGGGTGGGCGCTGACGGGCCCACAATACCCAAGCGGAGAATACGCCATAGAAGAGCGTTTGAATCAGGCTCGAGTGGAAGAAGTGCTCACCTCTTTTTCCCTCGAATTTGAGGCCCAGCGCTTCTTCGAGAGCGGTCCGCACAGCGGCCAGCGCGTCTAGTTCCACCCCTTCAGTGCGCGCCATAGCGTCGCGGGCGTAGGACGCCAGGAAAAAGGCAACGTCTTCGGGCGAGGCGATCGGGGCCGCGTGGAGCATCACGCGCTTGAGATATTCGGCAAGCCTCCCGCCGTGCGCTTCATCAGTCCTGCGGGGATGGGCGCTTGCCTTCCAGAACGCAGCTTCGCTCCCCGCAATTTCGTACTTTTCGAGAATCGCGGCGTTGCCGCCGAGGTCGTGGCCGATGAGGACGAATTGGCGCAAGTTCGTAGCGAGCACTTGGCGATAGCGCGACAGGTAGCGCGTGACCTGCTCGCTGAGAGCGAGGTGCGTTGCGTCCTCGCGCGGAGACTTAACTTCGACGGCGCCGCGCGAAGGCGGCTGGCCGCGCTTGGGTTCGTGCGCGCTTTTCTTCTCGAACTGATCGGCGGTGAAGAAACCGCCGTCCGGCAGTCCGGCCCCTCGATTTTGGATGTGGATGATGCACCGCACGCGGGGCTTGAGCCCATGGCCGATTTCATTGAAGAGGGTTTCGAGCGAGCCGTAGTAGGACGTTTCGTCGACGCCTGCGTGAGACGAGTGGATTTCGTGGACATCGTGGAGAAATTTTTCGAGGGGCGTCATCGATTGGCCGACGAACGGATACGGTTCGCCGGACGCAAATAGTTACCACAGAATGAATCCGCGCGGCAATCGCCGCGATCTTGTTTGTTTCGCGATTTGGACGCCGGAATCGATGGGAGCCAGCGAGGGCGGTCTGGACCGAGAAGTAAGGCAACAGCATAAGTCCGCACCTTTTGCAAAGAGCGCAAAGAATTCACAACGCGAAAGCGGATCCCTCGTGGTCGGCCTGCGGCAGATTCGCTCGGAATGACATCGCGTGGGGAAACTGCGCGAGGAAAGATAGCCGGCGAGGCGCCGGCGCTACGAAAGGGACTTAGATGGGCGGGCTGCCGCTTAGCGCACGAGATTCATCGCTTCGACGACGGGATCGGATTTTTCTTCGAAGATGAGGCGGCTGGTCACGATCGACTCGACTCCGCAACGGGCAAATGGAGCTTGGCTTCCTTGACGACCGACTTCAGGCGTTCGATATCAGCCGAGAGGACTCGCCGACCAAAATCGGTGAGCCGATAATAGCGACGGCGAGGGTCCTCGCAGGAAGACGGAGAACTCGCCCGTTTCACAAGCCCGCGCGCGGCAAGCTTGTCGAGATTTTCATACAAGGTGCCGGGACCGAGTTTGTACTGGCCCGCGGATTGGCGCGCCACTTCCTGCATGATGGCGTAGCCGTGGCGGTCCTCGGAGGCAAGCGCCAGCATGATGTGCAGAGTTGCAGGCGTAAGCGGCAGGTAGGATTTGAGATCGTCTTTCATGGTCGCTATACGATATATCTGCTTCCGATATACATGTCAACCGGAATTGTTACAAATCACGCACGGGCGCGGCTGCCGATAACAGTTTTCACCTATTGCCAACTTTCGGGAATCACTTCGCCGCGGCCTTCTTCAATTCGCGGTGCAGCCACGCGCGGGCGGTGGACCATTCGCGCTTCACGGTGGCCGGCGAAATGTCCATGGCCGCAGCGGTTTCCTCGATGGAGAGTCCGGCGAAATAGCGCAGCTCGACCAAGCGGCTTTGCTGCGCGTCGAGAAGGGCGAGCTTGTTGAGGGCGTCATCAAGCGCCAGGAGATCGACTTCCGGGCGGCGCGGCTCGGCGAAGGCGGTGTCCAAAGTAATCCGCTGCGCGCCTCCGCCGCGTTTCGCGGCGAGACGGTTGCGAGCGTAATCGACCAGAATGTGGCGCATCATTTGGGCGGCGACGCCGAAAAAATGGGCGCGGTTCTGAAAGTGCGGCGGGGTCTGGCGGGCCAGTCGCAGGTAGGCTTCATTGACGAGGGCTGCGCTCTGCAGGGTGTGGTCGAAGCCTTGCCGGGCAAGGCGATGGCGCGCCATGCGGCGGAGTTCGTTGTAAACGAGCTGGATGAGCGCATCCCGGGCGTGGGGATCGCCCTGTTGCCAGTTATCGAGAAGCCTGGTGATTTGCGCCGAAGAGTCCGGGCACATGTCCCTCCTCCTCGCAATGACGAGCCCGCGGAATGGCTGGGCCACAGGATAAACCTTTACGTAACAAGGAGTAAAGAGCGGTAGAGGCCGCGGCCAAGTGGGATTGACGGTGAATCAGCATCCGGTGCAAAAAAATCCTTAAAAAGTGTGAGCCGGTTTTCCTTCCGTTTGCGGTTTACAGGGTGAAGGCACGATACGGACTTCGAAGTTGGGCACGAGGCCGGGATCGGCCAACCGTCAGGAGAGGAGAACGAACATGAAAGCCAATCGAAATTCGGTCCGAGTTGCGCTAGTTGCGGTGGCGCTGATGGCGGCCTGCGTCTTCAGCGGCCCGGCCAAGGCGCAATCTGAGTTTCACGGAAAGTTCACGCTTCCATATGCGGTGCAGTGGGGTAATGCGGTACTGCCGGCGGGCAATTATGTGCTCGGGTTCGCGCAGGGAATGGAGCCCTCTTTTCTGGCCATTCGCAACGCGAAAACACAGCACGTCGTGGTCGAGCCTGCCAACATCCGCGACGGCAACGCGGGCGGCGAAAGCTTGCTGGTGATCCGCGTTCGCGG
>JBOGNC010000032.1:0-23963 GCA_050747045.1 Candidatus Acidiferrales bacterium
TTGGTTAGGCAGCGAGAGCCAACTGAGAGTTGCCAGTTGTGTTGTTCCACCCGATTGCGGGCAGGTGGCGCCCGGCATGCCTTCGGGCCGCTACAGCTTCCGTCGAAACCGTGTCGCCCCCGTCGGTACTACTAGAATAGCACCCCCGCCGAAATCTGTCAGCGAGTGTGCCCAAGCTGCTTAGATGATCGCCAAGGCGCTCGGCGCCACGGATTCTTGTCAGCAAGTGCGGCAAGTCTTCCGCCGATAAGCGCGCGGATGTAGGAAAAGCCAACGAGCTGTCACGTAAGCGTCAATGCCGCAGCGGGCACGACTTGCGGAACTGTTACTTGTCGTCACCGAGTACTAGACCTATCCTGCCGATTGCTGTTGTAGCGATGGCCGCACCCCCGGGGGGATTGCGCCTTTTCACGCGATTGCGTGGCTCGGGTTTCGCCGAGCAGGCGCCCAATGGCCGGAGAGCATGAGAAGGAGAGATCGACGATGAAATCCGGGCACAAGCCGCTTTTGTTTGCATATCTGGTTTTAGTTGTGGTGGCACTCGCCTCCTGCGGCGGCACGCCGACCGGAACGAATTGGGACGGCGGCTCTGGTTCCGGCTCGGGCTCCGGATCGGGTTCGGGTTCGGGTTCCGGTTCAGGTTCCGGTTCGAGTTCGACGACCTATACAATCGGCGGCACCATTACAGGCCTGGTCGGAAGCGGCTTGGTTTTGGTCGACAATGCTTCCGACACTCTTACGATCACGGGCACCGGTACATTCGCCTTTACCTTTTCGACAGCCGTCTCGGGCGCCTACAACGTCATGATCAAAACGCAGCCGAGCAATCCTGCCCAACAGTGCCTGGTGTCCAACGGTTCCGGAACGGCCACTGGGAACGTGACGAGCGTACAAGTCAGTTGCCAGTCGGGCAACACGGTGGGCGGAGCGGTGAGCGGGCTGCTCGGGTCGGGGCTTCAGCTTCAAGACAACGGCGGCGACACAGTAAAGGTTACCGGCACTGGCAACGTGAGCTTCACCTTTGCAACGCCTCTTGCGGTCGGTGCTGCTTACAACGTGACCGTTTCGGCCCAGCCGAATAGTCCGAAGCAGACGTGCAGCGTCGCGAACGGGACTGGCACGATCACGTCGGGATCGGTCGCAGATGTGCAAGTCACATGCTCGCAGCCAAAGTTTTCCGTCGGCGGCAACGTCACCGGACTTGTCGCAAAGAACGGCGATCCCGCAAACTGCACCGACTGTCTTGACACTCTTGAACTGCAGGACGACGCTGGCGACAACCTGTTCGTAACGGGTGACGTGCCCTTTACGTTTCCCACCCAGTTCACATACGGCACAACTTACAGTGTTACCGGATTCCTGGGCGCTTCAAGCCAGCCGCAGGGCTGCTGGATCTTCAACGCGACGAATATAATCACCGCAAATGTATCCAACGTCCTCGTCGACTGTCAGCACAATGACTGGGCCTGGATGTTTCCCGCAACAACCCCAAAAATCAATGAGTACGGCAACTATGGCGTACCGTCAGTTGGTACCGGACCGCCGCCTTTCCCCGATCCCAGTCCATTCACACCGGGCGGTAGGGATTTTGCAATGACATGGACCGACAAGGCCGGGAGTCGCTGGCTATTCGGAGGCTATGGCTTTGAGGTCGCGCACGTGGGTAGCGATAGCATTCCCGGGTACTTAAACGATATGTGGGTTTGGCCAACAACGCCAAATTCAGGAGAGGATGACGGCTGGTGGACTCCTGGTGGCTGGATTCCAGCAGACGTGTCCCTTAACTGCCCTCTCAATGGAGTTTGTACTGCTGCTGCTCTTCAATTCAAGAATCAACCCGGCTTCTACGGCGCCAAGGGTTCCGGCCTGTCCTGTGCAACAGCAAATCCATGCACGGCTCCCGGCGCACGTTGGGGAGGAGTCACCTGGACAGATGCCAGCGGCAACCTGTGGATGTTCGGGGGGCAAGGGTATGGTCTCAACGCCGCCGGCCAAGCAGTTTTTGGGCTTCTTAACGACGTCTGGGAATTCAATCTCGGTACACCCTGCGCTTATGATCAATCTACGTCGATCTGGACGAGCGGGAACAGCGCGACGACCTGTGATTGGATCTGGCAGGCCGGGTCGAACGGCATGAATCAACCCACATCGAACGCATTTCCTGGCGGGCGCTGGGGAGCTGCCAGCTATACAGATGCGTCAGGCAATCTTTGGATGTTTGGTGGTCAGGGCTATGATTCTGGCGGGGCGGTCGGCTTACTCAACGACCTTTGGGAGTGCAAGATCACGACTTCCCCTTGCAGCTGGACCCTGGTATCTGGCACTACCCTGAGCAACGAAAATGGCGTTTACGGGACTGAGGGATCAGCAGGGGCCGGCAACCTGCCAGGCGGGCGACAGTCTGCGGTTCTGCTGGTCGACAATTCCGGAAACATCTGGCTATTTGGTGGATGGGGGCTCGATTCAGTAGGTACGACGGCCACGGGGCTCGGTCCGGGGAATACTCAGATAGGAGCAATTCTCAACGATCTTTGGGAATACAGCCCTGGCACCGGTCAGTGGACCTGGGTGTCCGGCAGCAATATCGCCGACCAAAACGGTGTCTACAGCACCCAAGGGACGTCGAATGTGACATTGAATGCCTCGGCGACCAACATGCCGGGCTCTCGCTGGGGAGCTTCGGGTTGGGTTAGCCCCGACGGTGACCTCTTGCTTTTCGGCGGGTTCGGATTTGGTTCCGACGTCACTCAACCCACTGGCTTTTTGAACGACGTCTGGGAATATAAGATAACCAGCGGAACCGGGCAAAACCAATGGATCTGGTGGAAGGGGTCAGTCGATACAAACCAGCCGAGCATGTACATCACTAGTCCAATCAACTACTTCCAGATTAATAACACAACCGTTTCGGTCGGTGCGCGACGCGGCGCCGCTCGCTGGCTACCGGACTCGCTCGGTTACGTTTATTTCTTCGGCGGCCAGGGGTATGACTCCACTTCCGGTGGGTTTTACGGCGAACTGAACGATCTGTGGCGATTCCTGCCGTTCTGCTCGCATGACGCTCCATGCCCGTATTAGCGGCAGGCGCAAGGCGTCGCGTGACGAAACATTAGCGGCAAAGTAGCGCGATCAACGCCGCGTACGGCGGATAAGCAGCCGAAAGTAATTCGCGCCTCCCTAGCTCGAAATCCATAGGATCGAAGCCGGGTGCCATGGTGGTGCCCAGCAACGCGAACTTCCCACCGGGAGCCACGCGCGCGCCTTGCCAGCAGCCTCCTAGAACGGTGTGCTGCAGGCGCATTCCAGACTCGATCTTCGGCCCAATCAAGATCGGTTCGCCCGTTCCGTCCGCATTCAGCTGCAGCATTTCCACCGGATCGCCCAGATAGAAGTGATACGTCTCGTCGCCCCGCAGCTTGTGCATCGCGGAAAAGCTCTCCGGTGTAAGCAGAAAGTAGATTGCGGTAGCCATGCTTCGATCTCCCGCGTACCCCGCTGGCAGCGCGTCTCGCCGCACCATTTGCGATGATCGGTACGTCTGCGCGTAAAAGCCCCCTTCGCTGGGAAGTAGCTCCAGCTTCAACAGGTTCTTGATCTGCTCGATGGTTAACATCGGATCGCTTCACCTCCGGCGGCGCCCATATCCCGCGGATCGAAAGGCATGCGCAACGTCGGCATCATCGCTTCCAACCAAGTTTCCGAAGATACGAGCGCATCCCGCAGAAGGCAACAAAAAGTCGCAATCGCCATATGTTTGACGGTATGCATCGGCTAGGAACCGGCCGCCCGAATCTCAGTTGACACCCCCCGTCGCCGTTTCCATAATCGCCAAGAGGTATTCTTCCTCTTGGCCGAACGCCCAAAACCGCTCGAAAGAGCGCTAGAGGACGCCGTATCGCGCGCGCTGCGCGACAATTTGGCGCCTTTACAACGCACCGCCGACGAGCTGCATCAAGCGTATGCAGATCTGGTGGCGTCGTGTTCCTCGAGTCGCCCGACCAATGCGCTGCCGGCCATGCTGCGCGCGCAAACGGCGGCATCGGCGCTGGCCGCCGGCCTTTCAGTACTTTCGAATTTCGTAGCGGTGGCGCTGAATCCGAAGGATGGAAACGGCGCGGGCGACTCAGAAAGTGTGGAGGAGGCGGTCGACTCTCCCGCGAGCGCCGCGCAAACGGCCGTTGCTGAGCCGCAACCCGCCAGCGAAGCGGCCGAGCCGGAATCCGAGTGGGCGGAAGAACTTCCGCTGGTGCCGATGGAAGCCGAGGCCACGGCTAAGACCGCGGCGGCACAGCCGGCCGCCAGCACGGTGGAACTGGCCTTTGATGTGGCCAGTCTCTCGAAGGAATTGCAAGAACTGCATCGCCGAGCGAACCGCGTGGCGAAAGTAGCCATGCAAGACATAAAACTTTTGCGGCCGAAAGATGTAAGATTGGGCCGCGAAAACAAAGACATCTGTAATCGGTTAAGAAGTGATCTTGATAAAGCCCGCAAGGAATACGATCGCCGTTTCCGCGCCATTCTGGACCACCCGGTGGACTACTTTCACCAATGGCTGGTTGAAATTCTCGCCGAGGGCGATACCAACGCTCTCGGAGAGTACCCGTATCCTTCGCCCGTCCTGCGCCACTAGGACGCGGCGATGAAAACGGCCGGCTGGTTCGCGCGCGCCGCCGGAATTGCGCTAATTCTGTGCGCTCCGTGCTTCGCGCAAGCAAAGCGCGCCGCGGTTCCCGTCCACAAAACGGCCCGTAAGGCCGCCCGCAAATCCGCTCGGAAAATCGACTACGCCGCGTTGCGCCTCGAAAGGCTATCGCGCGCCCTGCGCGACAAAAAATCAAACTGGGCGTACGGGCAGCTGAGCGAAATTGCCGAGCGAAAATCTTCAGGCGTCTTTGCCAAGCGCGCCTCGCTGGCGCTGGAATATTACGATTATCAGCGTGGAGAGTTCGAGCAAGCCGCCAAATGGATGGACCTTGCGCAAGGCGATCCGCTCCTCGGCGACTACGATCTTTATTGGCAAGCGTTGACGAATCTTGCCCTGAACCACAATCCCGACGCCCTGCAGGAATTGGAACAGCTTCGCGCGCAATTTCCATTTTCAGTGATGAGCGAGCAGGCGTTGCAGGCTCTCGGTGCCGCCGCGCTCGCGGCCAATCAGCCGGCCGACGGCGTCGCGGCTCTGAATACGTACTCTGGCACCGAAAAATCCCCACAGCTTCTTTTCCTGCGCGGCGAACTGCGCGAGCAAGCCGGGCAGAAGCTCGATGCCGCGGCGGATTACAGGGAAGTGTATGTCCACTTTCCGCTGAGCGATCAGGCTCGCGACGCCGAAGGAAAGCTCGCTAACCTAGCCGCCATCCTGGGCACACAGCTGCAACCGATTCCCGTCGGAGCCCGTTTAGCGCGCGCGGTGAAGCTTTTCGAGGCGCAAGACTGGAGTGACGCGCAAAGCGAGTACAACACGCTGGTGTCCTCGCTTTCGGGACTCGATTTGGAACGAGCGCAAGTCCGCATTCTGGAATGCGGTGTGGAAATGGGTGGCGACCCTTCCGGGCTAGCTGCGCTAAAAATTGCTGATCCCGACGTCGATGCGGAGCGCGATTACACGCTGGCGGATTACTACCGCGGCGCGGCAAACGAGCCCCAAATGGTCGCGGCTGTGGAAGCCGCCACCACCCGCGCGCCTTCGAGTTTTTGGACTGCGCGATCGCTCTTTCTTGCCGGAAACTACTACTGGGTGAACTTGCAGCGCGACCAGGCTTCGTCGTATTACGCCCGGCTCGCCAGTCAATTTCCTTCGTCCGAAAACGCTGACTCAGCCCTGTGGCGCGTTGCCTGGACTGCAGTGCTGAAGCGCGATCCTGATGCGGTGAGTAAACTTGAAGACCATCTAAAACAATTCCCTGATTCGCAATACACGCCCGACACGCTGTATTGGCTGGGACGGCTTGCTCAGGAAGCGAAGGAACGCGCACGCGCGAGGGCTTTCTATGCCAAACTCGAAAGCCGGTTCTCGCAGACCTATTTCGCAAATCTCGCGGCCACGCGCATGCGCGTGCTCGGTCGCGGACCAAAGACCAAGGATGCCGACGACCTGCTGGCGCTGATTCCGGCGATCCCGGCAGCCATGTCCATGGACGATCCGCCCTCGGCGGAAGCGGACATACGGCGCGCGCGAGCGGCGGCGCTGCGCACGATCGCGTTCGATTCGTCGGCCATGCTGGAATTGCGCGCGGCGTATGCGTCGACGCATCAGCCGAAACTTCTGCTGGAAGCGGCGCAGGAGGCTGTAGCCGCGGGGCATTGTGGTGCGGCAATTGTCTTGACGCGCCTTTTGTATCCGCAGCTTGAATCGCGTCCACTTGCCGACGTGCCGCGCGCGGTTTGGCTGGCGGCGTACGCCCTTCCGTATCAGGCTTCGATCGACCATTGGTCGGCCCGCAAACGGCTCGATCCGATGCTGGTGGCGGGACTAATCCACCAGGAATCGGCATTCGATCCGCAGGCTGTCTCCAATGCGAATGCGTACGGGTTGATGCAATTGATTCCCCCAACGGCTCATCTTCTGGCGCACCAGCAGGGCCTGCGCTTTTCGCAGATGCGGCTGACCGAACCGGATTACAATGTACGCTTGGGAACCGCGTACCTGGCGAATCTCCGCAAGCAATTTGGAAATGTAGAAGAGGTGCTGGCCGCGTACAACGCCGGAGAAAACCGCGTGACGCAGTGGACCGCGGGACAGACTTACCGCGAGCCGGCCGAATTTGTCGATTCCATTCCGTTCTCAGAGACGCGCAATTACGTCGAAATCGTGGAGCGCAACGCGGCCATCTACCGACGCCTGTACCTCGCGAGACATAAGCCCAGTGGAAACCACAAACAGCACGGCGACTAGACCGGAGCTTTCCGATAAAGCGGGAAAGTTCACCGAGTCCGTGATTCGCGAGATGACGCGCCTGGCCATCCACCATGGAGCGGTGAATCTCTCGCAGGGCTTCCCCGATTTTCCCGCTCCAGAAGAAATTAAACGTGCGGCGCAGGATGCCATTGCGCGCGACGTGAACCAGTACGCGATCACCTGGGGCGCGAAAGCGTTCCGCAACGCCATTGCGCAGAAATTCGTGCGGACGCAGGGCGTGAGCGTCGATCCAGAGCGCGAAATCACGGTGTGCTGCGGCTCGACCGAGGCGATGATTTCGTCGTTGCTGGCGATCATCAATCCGGGCGATGAGGTGGTGGTTTTCGAGCCCTTCTACGAAAATTACGGACCGGACGCGATCCTTTCCGGCGCCACGCCACGTTTCGTGAAGCTGCAGCCGCCGAATTGGACCTTCGATCCCGATGAATTGGCGGCGGCGTTCGGTCCGAAGACCAAAGCGATCATCCTGAACACCCCGAACAATCCCACGGGTAAAGTTTTCGAGCGCGCAGAACTCGAATCCATACGCGACTTGTGCGTTCAATGGAACGCCTTCGCGATCACCGACGAAATCTACGAGCACATGCTGTACGACGGTGCGCTGCACATTTCCCCGGCAACGATCGCGGGACTGAGCGACCGGACGATCACCATCAACGCGATGTCGAAGACGTACAGTGTAACTGGATGGCGGGTGGGTTGGGCGATTGCGCCGCCGGAGGTGACCGCGGCGATCCGCAAGGTGCACGACTTCATGACCGTGGGGGCGGCAGCGCCGCTGCAAGAAGCGGGGGTTGTGGCGATGGGCTTGCCGAAGGAATACTACGAAAAGCTGGCGCGCGAGTATCTGGTGCGGCGCGATCGCTTGCTTGGCATTCTGACCGAAGCGGGTTTCCACTGCTTCAAACCGCGTGGCGCGTATTACATCATGACCGATATTTCCGCGTTCGGTTTTCCGGATGACGTGGCCTTCGCGAAATACTTGGTGAAAGAAATTGGCGTGGCGGCCGTGCCGGGTTCTAGTTTTTATCGCGGTCCGCGGGACGGCCGGAACCACCTTCGCTTCACATTCTGCAAGAAGGAAAGCACTCTGCAGGCTGCTTCCGAGCGTCTGCCGAAACTGAAAGCGCGCATCTAAGTCGATCGCGCGGGCGGGGCGTTCACGCCGGCGTGCCGCGATCACGGCAAATCCACCGTTTGCTTGTACTCCGGAATCGTGACCGGCCAATGGAATTGCTGCGTGACAAAATCGCGGAGCCCGTTGAGGCCGCTTGGCTCGCCGTGAACCAAAAAGAGCTGACGCGGCGGCGCCTGAAATCCCGAAAGCCAGCGGAGCAATTCGCTTCTTCCGGCGTGCGCGGAAAGCTGGCTGATTTCGACGATCTGCGCGCGGACGGGAACTTCCTCTCCGTGAATGCGCAGGTACTTCGCGCCGTCGAGAAGCACGCGTCCGCCACTGCCTTCCGCCTGATACCCAACGATTAGCACGGTGCTGCGGGAATCGGGCAGGCGGCGCGCCAAATGGTGCAGGATGCGCCCTCCTGTGATCATTCCGCTCGCGGAGATGATGATGCAGGGCGAAACCACATCGTTGATCTTCTTAGAATCTTGGACCGTTCGAGTCATGTGCACTTCGTGGACGTTTAGAGGATCGTGATTGCCCTTATTTTCCGCTGCCGTAAATTCCAGATCGTGGTCCTCCTTGTGCTTTTCGTAGAGGCCGGTGACACTGATGGCCATAGGACTATCGACGAAAGTGGGCAGGCGCGGAATGCGCTGCTGTTCTTCCAGTTGGCGAAGATAGTAGAGCAACGCCTGCGTGCGGCCCACGGCGAACGCCGGAATCACCACCGCTCCGCCGCGCTTGGCGGTGCGGTCGATTACGTCCGCGAGCTGATCGGCCACGTTGCCGGCGGGATGATCGCGGTCGCCATAGGTAGATTCGCAAAGGACGTAATCCGCACACGTGGGCGATTCGGGATCTTTCAGTATGGGCTGATCGTAGCGGCCTACGTCGCCGGAAAACACTACCAGGGTCTGCTTGCCATTTTCGGTGATGGTCAGTTCGAGCCAGGACGAACCGAGGATGTGTCCCGCATCGTGCGGGCGAACCGAAAATTCCGGGCTGATCTTGTACACGTCGGCGCGCGGAATAGGACGAAACTGCCGCAGCGTGTTCT
Organism: Candidatus Acidiferrales bacterium; assembly: GCA_050747045.1. Lineage (GTDB taxonomy): Bacteria > Acidobacteriota > Terriglobia > Acidiferrales > UBA7541 > Palsa-295. The sequence goes on from JBOGNC010000032.1 coordinate 9,100, forward strand.
GCGCTTCTTCAATAGTATAGAGAGGCAGAGGGGGCTTGTGGCGGCTATATCCTTTTTTAGCGGCGAAGCGCGCGTCTTCTTCTTGCAGGTGCGCGGAATCGGGCAGCAGAAGTTCGCAAAGATCTTTGGTGGCGGCGTTGGAGAAGATTGGGCCGCGGAAGCCGTCGCGCACCAGTCGTGGCAGGTAGCCGGTGTGGTCGATGTGCGCGTGGGTGAGGAGCACCCAATCGATGGTGGCGGGATCGATGGGGAGGCGTTCCCAATTGCGCTGGCGGAGTTCGCTGGAGCCTTCGAAAAGTCCGCAGTCGACCAATAGGCGTTTATTTGCAGCTTCGATCAGGTATTTCGAGCCGGTAACGGTGCCTGCTGCGCCGAGGAACGTTATTGTGGACATAAGTCGCGTATTGTAAGGCAGAAGCGGAGCGCGACCGCGGGGATTTTCGGAGAACGGTGGAGCGAATACGAAGCGAAAAATTCGATGCACCGGGACGTTCCGGGTAGACAGGCAGCCCATCATTTGTTTTCTATGACTTACGAGGTGGTGATTCGTGAACTGCCCGGTGGAGTTTATCTCGCGAACGGTAGCGCGGGCGTGAATGATGGCCGAGAAGTGCCGGGCTGAAGCCCGGCGCTAGATATAGAGTTGGGTCCAGCGGTCGGCTATGTTCGAGTTTTGTGGCTGCACGCATCATCACAGATCGACCGTAGCAGAGGAGCGGGGGGAAAGGCTACTGGTTGTAGGTACACAAAAGGTGACCTGTCCTAGATGCGCTCGCGCTCAATCCACGACGAAAGCAACGGAGCGCCAGGGGGTGATGGCGCCGGAGGAGTCGGTGGCTTGAGCCTGGAGTTGGTAGGAACCCTGAGGCAATTTGGTGATGTCGATGCCGCCGGCGATTGGAACGATCCGGTCTCCAGGAGCAGCATACGAAGCTGCATTGAGGGGGTCAATCTGCCTGACTAGCTTGCCGGTGTTGGCTTCCAGAATCCTCATGGCGACCTTAACCCCGGATGTTGGCGCCGCGGACGGTGGCGGTTCGTATACCTGCAGATAAAAGTAGAAAGGATCGCTGGCTTTGAAATCGGTGTCCGCCGCTGGCGTTACTTCAAAGTTGTTTGCGAGCAGCGGGACGAAGTTTTCAGGCAGGACAGTTGCGGTCTCCTGCTTGTTGGCCGTCACGTCTCGAAATCGCCTGACGAGCGCGATTTCACTAATGGCCAATTGTTTGGGGTCATTGTTTTTCACGACGAAGGGCATCTGGGCACCGCCGAACGCATTCCCTGCGCGGAGCACGACGCGAAGATCGTACTTGCCCGGCAGCAACGAAACTTCCGAGCGGTAGCGGCTGGGCTGGTCATAGATGCACCGGGTTCCAGGAACCTGCGGCCAAAGCGCCATCAGGGGAGGAAAGAAATAGTTGCTCTCGGTGCGCTGGGATGCGAAATCACTGAAGCGGGCCGCCAGATTTCCGTTACCCGTGTAGAGCGCGCCCAAGAGGGTGATCGTGCCGGCTGCTCCGTGAGCGCATTGGTCTCCATACAAGGTCAATGGTTTCGTAGGGAAGTAGAGAAAGATTTGAACGGGAGTCGTCGCGGCGCTGGTGAAGGGAGTAAAGACGGTCAAGGAGAGTGGAACCTTCCCGTTGCGCCGAGAGTCGATATCGGACGCAAGTTTTTTCCCGAGTTTCGTTCCCTTCAACGGATCGGCTGCGGAAAGCTGCGTGTCGCAGTACTCGGGGCGGGCGTAAACAACCACGTGTGGACGAGTCACTTTCACGGCAATCTGATGGCAACTTCCGGCCGGCGAAGGTGGAGGTGAGTAACCAACAACATATCCGGACAGCGGAGGAAATGTGATGTTGGCGGAGACACGGCGGGACGAATCCGGCACGGTCCAGATGCCACCGCCCAGGCCGAGAAAATCGATAAAGTAGCCAAGATTGTCGCGCAACAGAGGCGGGCCGCTCCGCGGCTTTTCGCGCACCTGCTGGACGAGCTGCTCCTGTCCGTCCTCGAAGACTTTGAAATCCGCAGCAGTGAGTCCGCGCACCGCAAGCTTTTCCCAGGAACTGAAGTCGCGGGCATTCAGCTTTTGACCAAATACGTAGGGATTCATGGCGCGGAGGCCGGCGATTTTTTTCCGGTCGAGCACCACGAGGGGAACCAGGACTTCATTGGATTGGACGCGGATGGCGCTGGAGTCGTCGATCTGGGCGAAAGCAGCGGACGCTACAAGGGAAAGCAGCAGCGCGGCGAGTAGTGGTATCAGGATCGGCCCGGCAGTTTTCCGGGTGTAATCAATTTTTGTTGCGCGCCGATGGGACGGCCACATGCTCCGCATTCTAATCCGAAACGAAACGGCGGTGACGAAGTACGTGCGAATGAGCTGTTTCCTCACGTGACAAGCTTTGGCCAGTAGCTCCGATAAGAGAGAAACGGATTAGAATCGAGACAGGGGCACATGAACATGGCACTGCAACTAACTTCCACAGTTTTTCCCGATGGCCAAGCGATACCGAAAAGAAACACGTGCGACGGCCGAGACGTGTCGCCGGATTTGGCGTGGAGCGGCGCGCCCGACGAGACGAAGAGCCTGGCGCTGATCGTCGATGACCCGGACGCCCCCGGGAAAGTGTGGGTGCATTGGGTGATTTACGATTTGCCGGCGGATGCGCGTGGATTGCCGGAAGGAATCCCACAGGATCGCGAACTGCGCGACGGATCGCGGCAAGGCAAAAACGACTTCGGGAAGATTGGGTATGGCGGCCCGTGCCCGCCGCGCGGGCCCGCGCACCGATATTTTTTCAAACTGTACGCGCTGCGCGAGAAGACCGGGCTGAAGCCCGGCGCCAGCAAGGATGAACTGGAGCGCGCGATAAAGGGCCGCGTCCTGGCGCAGGCGACGCTCACGGGCAAATTCGGGCGCTAATATACGTTAGCGGTGATTTTTGTTCGCCGTTTAGGCGTTCACTTCGCGGGCGACAGAACCGGCTTTTTAGATTTCCGCTTGTGCTCATAAAGAGCTTCGTCCGCGCCGTTCATTATGTCGTCGAACCGCTCGCCGATTTGGAATTGCTTGCAACCGAACGCAAAGCGGATTGGCACCGACTGCCCGTTGAGCTTCACGTCGGCCGGCTTCAGGCGTTCGATAATTGCTTGGGATTGGGCGGAATCACACTCGGTCAGCAGCAAGGCGAACTCATCTCCGCCGAGCCGCGCGGCAACGTCTGTTTCCCGCGCCAGATTACGGAGTGATTCAGCGAATGCCTTCAAGACGATATCGCCGGCAGCGTGGCCGAAGCGATCGTTAATCAGCTTGAACTCGTTGAGGTCGAAGACGACCAGACTCAGCGGATAACCTTGTCTTTGAGACCGCAAGATTTCTTCCTTCAGGCGCCTTTCGGCATACCGGCGATTGGCGAGTCCAGTAAGGGCATCGACTAGGGCGATCTCGCGCCAGAGGGCGGAATTGGCGTAATTTTGAGCGATTTCCAGGCGGAGCCGATTGATCAGGAACTTCTCGTACGTGGAATAGGAGCCAAACAGGATGATGAGGATGGTCAGGCCGGCGATCGATTCCAGCACATTCCGGTCACGAAGTGCAGCGCCGAACGAAAGGGAAGTCAGGCCCACGGTTAAGCACAGCATGATTAGAAGCGACGTGCCCCAAATGGACCATTCGCGTCGCTGAAGTTTGGTCAGTTTGGAGCGGTATTCGCCCGGTTGCAGCGGCGAGTTCGGGTTGGGTTCGTCCTGGTGCTTTTTCAAGCGCTCACCCTCCACGCCTGCGCGAAGTACCGTCGTTTCAGGCGCGTCCCTGCAATAAATCTCACAGTTAACGCCCCCGTTATCGATAGTACGGTTTGGCTATTCCCCTTAACGGAGCAGAGCGTCATATTCATACCTGGTGAACAAATGGTCGCCGCCTTCATTCTGGTCTTGTCAATCGCAGCTCTGGTTCGTTTCGGGGTGGCGCAATGGAGATCGATGTGGCAGACCATCGCGTACCAACCGCTATCTGAATCGTTGCAAGAGGCCACGGGCATCGCGGCCGAATCAATCGGTCCAGAGGACTTCGAGCTATTTGCAAAACTCTGCGATGAATCGGACCAACTTCCCGGCGAACGCAACATCTGGCTGAAGGAGGTTCGACTCTACTACCGATTTTTGCGCTCTTTCCGAACCATCGCTGTCAAAGCCCTCCCGTCCTTGGAGAAATGGACGGAGAGCGAACTGGTTAGCTGCTCCCGTTACGCAGGGGCAATGTTAGACCGCCGACTGAACGCCGATTTCGCGTACGCCTCGGTAGCCTACAGGCGATAGCCGCATCCCGCCGGAATTCACGCTGTTTTTGCCGAAAATTTGGGCCTGAATATTACCTGCCCCTTCTGAAAATAGCACTGAAATCGCATTCGGGAGCAACGTCCTGTAACTTGCGCGGCGAAATAAGCACTGATCCAATCCCGGCGCCATGAACATTGAAAGCAGAAGACGTGAGGCACGAGGGGGTGACTCATGGTATTTTGATCGAACTACGGATTATTAGAAAGTAAATCGGAGAGCCGCTGAGACTTGAACCCACGAATATCCCGGTCACCCGCATGCGCTTACAACTTGGGCAATAACCGAGGGACGCACCGGAAGCAATGGTGGAGCCGATGGGATTCGAACCCACGACCTCCTCGATGCCATCGAGGCGCGCTCCCAACTGCGCCACGGCCCCACCGGAGTGATGACTACCCTTATAGCATCGAACAGTGGAGGGGTCAAACAGGAGGATCGGCGCCTGCGGGTGCTAAGAAGTAGAAGCGAAAGCGTTTAGGGAACTGAAGCGCTGCTGAAAGGGAGTACTTTTGGGGCACTGTTGCAATCACGATATTCTGCTATGCTTGGAACATAGTTGGGAACTTGGTGTCTAAGGGGTAGAGCAGGCGCCCCTGGCAGAACGGCGGAGAGGGATGTCTGAACTAGCGCAAGGTCTTTCATGGGGTGGGGACGAGGCGGCGTTGGTGACGGGGCTGCAGGCCGGCTCCGATGAGGCATTCGATTACCTGGTGACGTATTACCATGCGAGCGTCCACAACCTGGTATACGGGATATTGGGAGATCAAGCGGACGCCGCGGACGTCACGCAGGACGTCTTCATACGAGTATTCCGCGGAATCCACGGGTTTCGCGGAAGCAGTTCGCTGAAGACGTGGCTATACCGAGTGGCGGTGCGTCAGGCGCTGAATCACCGGCGCTGGTGCTGGCGCCACCACCGGCAGCAAGTCTCGATCGAGGGCGACGAAGGGCAGAATCGGCCGATCGATCTGATGGACGCGAAAGCGACGCCGTTCGATCAATGCGCTGCGCACGAGATGCAAGCAAAGGTGCGGAAGGCTCTGGCGATGGTGCCTCCTAAATTCCGGAGCGCGGTGATTTTGAGGGATCTAGAAGGGCTGGCGTACGAAGAGATCGCGGAAGTGCTGGAAGTTTCCGTTGGGACGGTGAAATCGCGGATTCTGCGCGGGCGGCGGATTTTGAAAGAAAGCCTGGAGCCGCTCTTGCGCAGCGGGGTGGCGGCGATCCGTCGGAACTCCTGGGCGGCGAGCGCATTTCAGGGTGCTTTGGCAGATGGCGATTTGGGTGGCTTGAAACTGCTTTCGATGGAATCGCGTGGAGTTGGTAAATGAATTGTGGCGACGCACAGCGGCGCATTCCCGGATACTTTGACGGAGCAATTAACGCTGCCGATCACGTGAGTCTCCGTGAGCATTTGCGTTCTTGCGGAGATTGCCGCGAAGAGCTGGAGCAGTATCGCCTACTGAGCGCCCATTTGGCATCGCTCGAAGCGGTGCCGACGCCTGCGGACCTGGCGGTGCGCATCCGCATCAGCGCTCTGGAGAGTCCATCGAGGTGGTCCGTCGCGGGCCGGCTTTGGGCTCGCACGGCTCTGGCATTCCAGAACATCTTTGAGCCGCTGGCGGTGCCTGCTACGGGGGGCATCCTGACGGCGCTGGTGGTATTCGCGCTGGTCGTGGAAAGCATGGTGATCGGCATTCCCATGGGACGGCCAATACCAAATGATCAGCCGTTGAACTTGGTGCAGCCAGCGGAGTTGGAACAACTGGCGCCGTTTCCGGTAACCACCATCATGGATGCGACCGACCGGGGCAACTCCGGCGGGCTGATGGTTGAAGCGACGCTGGACGCGCAAGGCGAAGTTCTTTACTACAAGATACTTTCCGGGCCGCATTCCACGGCTGTGCAGCAGCAGATGGACGAGATCATGCTGTTTTCTCGTTTTCGTCCGGAGCTGAATTTCGGGCGGCCAACATCCGGCGGGCACGTGTTTCTGAGCTTCGATCAGGTTCGCGTGCGGGGCTGACGCCACGACGCCGGACAGCTACTCGGACCCTTCACAATTCTTGACTCCACAAAGACCGCTCGATACAGTTTGAGCGTACGCGCGAGTTCCGTCACCGGAAGCGCGCCAATTGGGGAGAGGTGTGCCGGACAGCACTAGAGTCAGTCCGCGCGACGGCGAAAAAGGAATGCCAGAGATCTTTCGTAGATACCTTGCGACCGGGCTGCTTGCTGGCGCTCTGTGTCTGGGCACGTCCCAAGCGAACGCCACGCGGAACCCACAGCAATTAGTGCAGCAGGAAACCGCGGCGGAAGGCGCGCACGAGGCGCGAGAGCAGTCGCCCATCACCGTAGAGGCGAGCCCGCAGATTTTCGCCGCTATGTGCGCGCTGGACGCCGCGGGGTTCGATGTGGATGAGAGCGCGCTAGGAGAGATGCCACTGCGCCTGAAGCTGCACGCCTCGCTGCTGGCGATGAACGATCCGGCCACGGATGCGGTGCGCGAATTTTACCGCCAGCATGCTCTGTCGGACTCGACGGAGATGCTTTCGCAATACATCACTCTGGCGCTGGTGATGGGCCCGCCGCCGCAGTTCAAATTCCTGGGCGATCAACAATCGCTTCCTCCGGACGCGCTGAGCATCCAGGGATTTCAGCCGCTGCTGGTGGGTTTCTACCAGGCGGAGCACTTGGACGTGCGCTGGGCGGAAGTGGAGCCGGAGTACGAGCGGGTGATCGCGCGATACCGCGCAACGCTCTTACACATTGTTACCAATTCGGGCGCATATCTGCGGGAGATCGTGAAGCCGAACGGAACCACGTTCACGGTCTACGTTGAGCCATCGGTGGGATCGCGCATCAACTTTAGGAATTATGGTGCGGCGTACGCGGTGGTAGTCGGATTGAAGAGTGATCTGTCGTCGGAGGCGATCCAGTACGCTTACCTTCATTACATGCTCGATCCGATGGTGCTGCGGGACCAGAAGGCGATCTTAAAAAAAGAGGGATTGCTGCAAATCGCCGCGCGCGCACCGGAATTGCCGGAGGAATATCAGAGCGACTTTGTCTCGCTCGTTGACGAATGCGTAGTGCGTGCTGTCGATTTGCGAGTTCGCAATCTGCCGCCTGCCAAGCTGGAATCGGACCTCGCTAAGGAAGACGCTTCGGGATTTATTCTCGTACGGCCGCTGGTGGCGGAGTTGAAAGTTTTCGAGAAGGCCGAGCCGGCGATGTCATATTACATGCCGGATTTGATAGCTGGCATCGACGTGGCGGAGCAACAGGCAAGGCTGAAAGACTTTAAGTTCGCCAATGGCCCTGTACCAATGGCGGACGAATTGAGCTTTTCGCAGTCGACGCGCGCATCGGAGCTCGACCGGCTGCTGGCCCAAGGTGATCGCGCCATCGCGGACAAGAATGCCGCGGAGGCTACTGGCGTTTTTGAGCAAGTGGTGGCGAAATATCCGAACGATCCGCGCGGACTATACGGGCTGGCCATTGCGTCTGTGCTATCGGGGAAGGCGGGCCAAGCCAAGGACTTGTTCGAGAAGATTGTGGCTCTTTTGAGCGACCCGGAATCGAGTGACCAAAATGTGTCAGCACATTCGGATCCCGAGGTTCTATCGTGGGCGCATGTGTATCTGGGGCGCATTCACGATTTGGAGGACGATCGTGAGTCAGCCATAACGGAGTACCGCGCGGCGTTGGCCGTGGACGGCGCTCCTGAGGCGGCTCGGATCGCGGCCGAGAACGGTGTGGAAGCGCCGTACGCTCCGCCAGGGGCTGGGGGCGAGAAGGATTGATCGAATTGGTCGAATTGATACGGCGCGAGCGTACTTAAAAAATCGAGGAATTTTCGGGCTCCAATCTTCCGGTGGAGGATGAGGACGCAACGATGAGAACTTCTTCGATGTGGATCGCGTTGATTTTGGGGTTGAGCGTTGCGGCAAGCCTGGTGGGGGGCGGCAATGCCAAGGCGCAAGGGCAGCAGGCGACGCCGGTGATGTCTGGAGCGGATGACCTGCAAACGGAATTGCATATGTTGACGGATGTTCAGAGACAAAGCGTGGATAACGGACAGGCGAAAGCGTATAAGGCATTCTACAAAGTAGCGCTGAGCGATCCGGACAACAAGATTCAGATGGGGAACGAATTTCTGAAGCAATACCCGAAAAGCCCGTTGGACGAGGCGGTGGAAGTAGGGTTGACGAGCGCGTACTACGCCAAGCAGGACTGGAGTGATTTCTATTCCACCGCGGATCAGGTCTTGGCTCTGAATCCGAACGAGGTGGATATTCTGACGACGGTCGGATGGGTGATACCGCACGAGTACGACCCGAACGACGCGAATGCGGGGCAATTGCTGGACAAAGCGGAGAGTGACGAGAATCACGCGTTGGACGTACTGGCGAAAATGCCCAAGCCGAAAGGCGTTTCAGACGAGAAATTTGCCGCAATGAAGGCACAAAAGGAACAGCAGGCGCACAGCGCGCTCGGGCTGGTGTATTTTCGCCGAGGCGATTACGCTCGCTCCGTGAATGAGCTGCAACAGTCCACGAAGGAGACCGCAAGTCCGGATCAGACTGACTTTTATGTATTGGGCGTGGACCTGCAGAACCTAAATCGCCAAGCGGACGCGGCAGCAGCCTTTACGCGCTGTAGCCAAATGTCGGGTCCAATGCAGTCGCAGTGCCAGAAAGAAGCGGGACCGGCGAAGAAATGAAAGAAAAGATCGGGAGCGGAGTTAGGTGGCCCGGGGGGATCAGCCAAGCTGCAGTGAAGGGCACCGAGACGCGGGTGGGGGCGTTTCCAATCGGAACCAGTAACGAGGAGGCGGGGATGAAATGGCCATGGACGAAGTTGGGCGTTGGGCTAGGAACAGTAGTTCTTGTATCGGGAATGATTTTGGCGCCGGCAACATTTGCGCGGCAGGGGGGAGCGTCGACTATCAATCAGGAGGTAAATGCCTCGCAGAATCAACTGGACGACCTGACCGACGTGCAACGCCAGACTGGCATCGATCCCTCGCAGCAGAATGCGTATAAGAAGTTTTTCGGCGTCAGTTCTGCCGATCCGGACCAGAAGATTAAATTGGGCACCGAGTTTTCCAAAAAATATCCCACGAGTTCCTACACGGAAGCCGTCGACGCCGGGCTCACCAACGCGTTTTTCATGAAGCAAGACTGGAATAACTTCTATGCTTATGCGGACAAAACACTCGCGCTGAACCCGGATGAGGTGGACGTTCTAACTTCTGTCGGCTGGGTGATTCCGCATCAGTATGATCCGAACCAGCCAGGGGCAGCCGCGCGATTGGCAACCGCGGAATCGGATGAAAAGCATGCTCTCGATCTGCTGTCGAAGATGCCGAAGCCGAAAGGTATGTCGGACGCCGAGTTCGAGGCCGCGAAGGCGCAGAAGGCTCGGCAGGCGCATAGCGCTTTGGGACTGATATATTTTCGGCGCGGCGATTACTCGGATTCAGCGAACGAACTCCAGCAGTCAACGCTGGCGGCAAGCGGCGCGGATCAAACGGAAGTATTCGTCCTGGGCGTGGACTTGAAGAATATGAATCGGCAAGCGGACGCGGAAGCGGCGTTCACGCGGTGCAGCCGAATGCCGGGGCCGTTGCAGTCGCGGTGCCAGCAAGAAGCGGGGCAACAAAAGAAGTGACAGGGAGTGAGACGCGAACCTAACAGCCTTGCAATAAAGTGCACCGGGTCGCGGGTGGGCCCGTTTCCAATCGAAAGCCGGGAAAAACGGACGAGGAGGTGAGGATGAATTTGCCAGAGGCGAAAGTGGCAGCCGCGGTCGCAACGATTTTAGTTTTCGGGTGGCTGACTTTCGCGCCCGAATCGCGCGCGCAAATATTTCAGCAGCCGGCCGGTCCGAACAACATGGCAAACTTGAAAGCCTCGCAGGATCAGCTCAACGTGCTGCAAAACGTGGAAACTCACTCGGCAATCGACCCGAAAGAAACAGCCGCCTATCAGAAGTTTTTCGAGGTCGATCCGCGGAATGCAGAGAAAAAAATCAAGTTGGGAACGGCATTTTTGGATCGTTTCCCGAAGAGTGCATACGTCGAAGCAGTGGACGTGGGGCTCACGAACGCGTACCTGGCGAAACAGGACATAAAGGACTTTTATGCCACGGCAGACCGGGCGCTGGCGTTAAATCCGAACGAAGTTGACGTCCTGACGACATATGGATGGGTGATCCCGCATGAATTCGATCCGAGCGCTCCGGATGCGGCGAAGCAACTGGTCCGCGCCGAAGGGTACGAGAAGCGCGCGATCGATCTGATGAGTAAAATGAAAAAGTCGAACGGTGAAACGGACCGGCAGTTTGCCCGTTCGAAAGACCAGGAATTGCAACAGGCGCATAGCGCCTTGGGGCTAATTTATTTTCGGAGCGGCGATTACGCGGATTCAGCGCAAGAGCTGCAACTGTCGACTCAGGCGACCGGCGGTGTGGATGAAACGGACCTTTTTGTTTTGGGTTTGGATCTTCACAATATGAAACGGCATGCCGATGCGGAGTCTACGTTCGCGCGTTGCAGCCAGGTTGCGGGGCCGCTGCAGGATCGCTGCAAGCAAAGCGCAGACCAGGAAAAAAAACTGGCCAGCGGAGGTATGTGACAGCACCGAACGACAGTGTCCAGCTCAAGTTCAAATACAGGGGCAAGATCATGAGGGAAACATTCAGACTGTTGCAGGTTTGCACGTTGATGGCTGCGTTGGCAGTTGGTATGGCCTTTACGGCGCGTTCCAGCGCGCAGGGAACGGATCCGAACATGGTGCCCGTGCAACAGCAACAGCACCAAGACGATCAGGCGATGAAGGAGCGGACACTGTCCGGGCAGAAAGGCTCGGAGGCTCCAAAAGTGGACCCGAAAGAAAGCAAAGCGTACAAGGCGTTTTACGACGCCAGTCCCCAAGACCCAGACAAGCGCATTCAACTGGGAGAAGACTTCGTCAAGCAATATCCGTCTGGACCGTACACTGAATCGGTGTATGCCGGTTTGGTGCAGGCGTACTACGTGAAGCAGGACTGGAAGGATATGTACGACGCGGCGGATAAGGCGCTGGCGATCAAGCCGGATGACGTGGACGTGCTGGTAATCGTCGGATGGGTGATACCGCATGTCTATAAACGTGACGACCCGGACGGGAGCAAGCAGCTCGATAAAGCACAGGCCTACGAAACGAAAGCAATTCAGGACCTGAACACGCTGCCGAAACCGGCTGATATGACCGACCAGCAGTTTACGGCAGCCAAGTCCGACAAGCTGGCGGAGGCGCACAGCGGCCTGGGGCTGGTCTATTTCCGGCGGCAGGAGTTCGAAAAGGCGGCGACGGAACTGAACCTAGCCACCACAGGAACTTCGCATCCTGATCCCACGGATTACTTTGCGCTGGGAGCGGCTCTCCAAAACACGCAGAAGTACAACCAGGCCGCCGATGCGTACGATCATTGCGCGCAGCTTCAGAGTTCGCTACAAAGCCAGTGTAAACAAAGCGCTGCTGCGGCCAGGAAACTTGCCGGCCCAGGAAAGTAGGCGAGACGAAACGGGCGCCGATGACTGAGCACGAGCGCAGCGAACTCGAAGCTATGCTGGGACACCGTTTCGAGCATCCGGAACGGCTGGAACGCGCACTGACGCATCGTTCGCTGCGGCAGGAGGTCAGCGGAATCGACAACGAGCGGCTGGAGTTTCTTGGCGATCGCGTTCTCGGACTGGCGGCTAGCGAGCGGCTTTTCGAGCAGTTTCCGCACTGGGATGCGGGCAAGCTCTCCAAGGGACTGGCCAGGCTGGTAAGCGCCACGTCGATTTGGATGGTGGCGCGGCGGCTTGACCTTGGGCAGTACCTTCGGCTTGGTCCCGGCGAGGAAAAAACCGGCGGACGAGAAAAAAAACGCCTACTGGCGGATGCTTACGAAGCGATCGTAGGCGCTTTGTATCTGGATGCGGGTCTTCCAGCTGCGGCGGATTTTTTGAAGCGGACGCTGATCGATCCGGCTCTGACTCGCGAGGAAAGCGAGATCGAGGAACTCGACCACAAGTCCGCGCTGCAGGAGTGGCTGCAGCAGCGCGGTCAGGGCGCGGTTTCTTACCGAGTTCGGAAAGAATCGGGCCCCGAACATCAGAAGACGTTTGAAGTGGAAGTGTGGCACGGCGAGCGCAGGCTGGCCGTCTCCGAAGGCCCGAGCAAAAAACAGGCTGAGCAGGCCGCGGCGCGGCTGGCGCTGGATCAGCTGGTAGAGAGTGTGTAGATGGACGGTATGGAGACCGGTGTGCCGCGATTGGTGGTGGTCGAGGGCGGCTCTGCTGCGACGCAATCTCGATCCGTAGTCCGGGCGAAGGCCTCGCTGGCTGACTTTGTTGAGTCGCTGCTGGTAACGATTCTGCTGGCGCTTTTTGCCACTACCTTCGTGGTGCAGGCATTCAAGATTCCCTCGCAATCAATGGAACCCACGCTGCTAGTGGGCGATCACCTGCTCGTGAACAAGTTCATTTTCGAAGGACGCGGCCAGTGGTATGACAAACTATTACCGTACCGGTTGATCCGCAGAGGCGACATCGTGGTTTTCAAGTATCCTTTTGACGATCATCCCTACTACGTGAAACGGGTGATCGGTGTGCCCGGTGATCGAATCCGCATTTCTAACGGACAAGTTTTCGTGAATGAGAAGGCGATCTTGGAGCCGTACGCCGTTCACGATCCCTTGGCTGATGACCCGTTTGGCGAAGTTTTTCCGCCGGCCCCAGATATGGTTCCCCGGAACCGACTGCGGCCTGAGTGGGCGGCGCAGATCATGAATTACGTGCGGGATGACGAATTGGTGGTCCCGCCGGATCGTTATTTCGTGATGGGTGACAATCGCGACGATAGTTGGGACAGCCGTTATTGGGGATTCGTGGATCGGGGCGCGATTGTTGGGCAACCCGCCCTGATTTATTGGTCCGTGCGTGCCACGGCTGACGATTACACCGATCGAAGCCTGGCCGGCTCGCTTCGGGGAATCGGGGCGACGTTGGAGCACCTTTCGAGCACTACTCGCTGGCACCGCATGCTGCGCGAAGTGCATTAAGCGACTTCGGCCGGATCAATGGCTCGATTTTGCGCTCGGGCAATCCTAGACGTGCTCTGACCGTAGATGCGTGCGATGGGACTCGATTTGCGTACCGCTCTCCGCGAACAATCTATCCAGACCGAGAAGGCCCGCAAGCCGCACCGTTGGATACGGCGCGGAACAGTCACGGTTCTGCTTATCGTTGTCCTCGTGTGGGCGGGCGACACGGCGATTTCGGAGCTGGTTCAGCACAGCCGTCTGCGCGCGAAGATCACGGCTCGGTTGGAAGCGGCTTTTGGGCGGCCTGTGGAGGTTGGCAGCTACGGCTTCAGCATTTGGGGCGGCCCGGTGCTGGAGGCAGATTCGGTGCGAATCGGCGAAGATCCGCGCTTTGGAAACGAATACTTTATCCGCGCGGATTCAATCGCTGTCGGCCCGGAGTGGTGGAGTTTGCTGCGTGGCCATCTCGCAATGGGCACGTTGTCTGTGAGCGGGGCGATCTTGAACCTGGTCCGCGATGCTGACGGCGAATGGAATTTGGCTGAGTGGCTCCCGAGGCCGTCCGCCGGAGAATCTCCGAACCCCTCAATAGCGGGGCGGGCCGCCGCGCACTCTCCAGCTCTGCAGTTTCAGCGCATCGATATCAGCGACAGCCGGATTGACTTCAAGCGGGGATACGAAAAGCTGGCATTCGCGCTGGTGAATGTGAACGGATCGATGGAAACCGATTCTCCGGGTCGGTGGCGCATCGACATGACGGCGTCACCGTGGCGCGCCGCGGTGATCACTCAGCAGCCCGGCGTCATAAACGTCACCGGGCACATCGGCGGAACATCTTCGAGGCTGAGGCCAGCCGCGCTGGAAATTTCGTGGACGAACGCTTCGATTTCGGACCTTTTCAGGCTCGCCCGTGGCGACGACGACGGAATTCGCGGGAATGTGGCTGTTTTTATCAGGGCGCACACGGAACCGAGGGAACCCGTAAACGGATGGGTGATTAACGGCAGCGCTGAAATTCGCGGTTTGCACCGGTGGGACATGGCGGCGCGTGCCGATAATCCGGCGCTGAATCTGGTGGTGAAACAGGCGTTGCTCGACCCGAGTCTTTCCGAAGTGCGAGTGCCCGACTTGTTGATCGAGGCGCCGCACTCGAATGCGCATGCTAATGCTGCGTTCAACTGGACCGGGGCTTCGCACGCGGGCAACGCTGCGGTAGCGACCTCCGACTCCGTTGACCTCACGTCGTCCCAGATTGATTTGAGTGACGCGTTGGACTGGGTCCGTGCGTTTCGTCCGGGCGTGCCGGGCACGACGTTGCTACGCGGAGTCGTCGGCGCGCGAGCCCACTTTGTCGGCTGGCCTGTGGATCTAGCGAGCGCCAGCGTGCGGGGCGAAGGCGCCGAGTTGGTTGTATACGGTCTGCAGAGACCGGTTCGAGTTGG
>JBOGNC010000033.1:0-23764 GCA_050747045.1 Candidatus Acidiferrales bacterium
GAAACCGAAGTAGAAATGCTGCGCGAGATGGGACAGGCGATGCGCGATGCATCGATCTGCGGATTGGGCCAGACGGCGTCGAGTGCGCTGGAATCGGCCCTGAACCGATGGAGCCTTTTTTCATGAGCGAGTTGGCACCCACGCCATTAATTCCGGTACCGCGAGGGCCGGTGCCCGAAGCCCCTCCGCCGCGGCAGCGAGCGATGGTGGAAGTGAAGATCGACGGGAAAGCTGTGTCCGTGCCGGAAGGTTCGACGATTCTGGATGCGGCGCGGAAGCTGGGCATCGATACGCCGACGCTGTGCTTTCTGGATACGCTGACGCCGGTGAACGTGTGCCGCTTGTGCGTGGTGGAACTGGAAGGGTCCCGCACTCTGGTGCCGGCATGCTCGCGCAAAGCGGAAGCGGGCATGTCGATCAAAACGGATTCGGAGCGCGTGCGGCTGAGCCGACGAATGGTGCTGGAATTTCTGGCTTCTTCCGTGGATATATCGACGGCGCCCGCTTTTCCGGATTATCTGAAGCGCTACGGCGCCGATCCGGAGCGATTCGGTACTTCGGCCGACACCGTGAAGCAGCCGGTGAAGATCGATAACGATCTATACGTCCGCGATTATTCGAAATGCATCTTGTGCTACAAGTGCGTGGAAGCGTGCGGCGTGGACGCGCAGAACACGTTTGCCATTGCGGTGGCCGGACGCGGATTTGACGCGCACATCAGTACGGAATTCGACACTCCGCTCACGGATTCGGCGTGCGTCTATTGCGGCAACTGCATCGGAGTATGCCCCACGGGCGCGCTGATGTTCAAAAGCGAATACGACATGCGGCAGGCGGGCACGTGGGACGAGTCCCGCCAGAGCCAGACCGATACGATTTGCCCCTATTGCGGAGTGGGGTGCGACCTAACCGTCCACGAGCAGGACGGCAAAATCGTGAAGATTACCTCTCCGCTGGACCACAGTGTGACCCATGGAAACCTGTGCATTAAGGGCCGGTTCGGCTACCGGTTTGTGGAAGTTAAAGCCGATTCCCAACAAAAGAAATAGCAGCTCGGGCCAGTGCGAGCAAGGAACCCAGGCGGAATCTCAGGTTACGTCCGCAGGGCGTCGTGCATCTCACGTAACGCGTTCCGCAACTGTCCGAAAATCGAGTGGACACGCGCTCCACTTGTCGTTCAAATTAGATGAAGTGATGACCAAGCAGGTGGCCTTTGGGGAGATTAGGCGATGAAGTGCTCTGCGGTTGTACTCGGGGTAGTACTGCTCGCAGCAACAGTCAGTGCACAATCCAGCTCTAGCGGCCCCCAGCTCCCTGCCGCTCCTAGCCGCACGGCTACGGCCGCGTTTGCGGAAAATGCTCCGTTAGATGGGGCGCGGCCGCTGACATTGTGGGCGGACGCAGCGCCGGGTGGCGCGATGACCGCGGCTTCGCCGGCGCTCCCGGCTCCGAGCGATCCGGCGGCGGCGCAATATGGGTCAGTGCTTGGGGTGCGCACCTACTACAATTGGCAAATCTATGGTGAGTACACATTTTTCAATTTTTACGAAGTGCCAAGCGTGACGAACCTTGAAAACGGGTTCGATATCGGCGTGACGTATTTCCCCCACGCCGGGTGGATCGGCTTTGAAGGCAACTTGATGTCTACGTTTGGCGCGCAGGCCGGCTGTATTTCAAAGTTCTCGCTGGCGTCGGGCGGGGCGCGGCTCCGCTGGCCGGGGCCTAGAGGCACGCAGTTCTTTCTGCATGGATTGGTCGGAGGCGCGCACTTTCTTCCGCAAACTGCCTATGGCGGGCAGAGCGCGCCCGGCTATCAAGCGGGCGGCGGAGTCGACGTCCTGCGTCATCGCGGGCGAATCGCTTTCCGCGGAGAAGTGGACGCAGTGGGTACGAAACTGTTCACCAGCTATCAGATCAGTCCGAAAGTTTCACTCGGCGTCGTCTTCAACTTCTGATTTTTATCACAGGGCATACAAAGGGCTGGCATCGACGCGCGGCGTTTGCAAATCGACGCGAGCGCCTAGGAGTCGGAGTGTACCCGCGCAGGTCCCGGCCTTGCGGGCACGGCGTGGCGGGTTTACAGTGCGAGGCTCGGCTTGGCATCGCTAACGGAGAAAACTCGTGCATTTGTTCGATGAGCTGAAGATACGAGAAGTGACGCTGCGGAACAGGATCGTAGTGTCTCCGATGTGCCAGTATTCGTGCACGGACGGTTTCGCCACGGATTGGCATCTGGTGCATTTGGGAAGCCGCGCGGTGGGCGGTGCAGCCGCCGTGTTCGCGGAGGCGAGCGCGGTGACAGCAGAGGGGCGCATCAGTCCGGCGGATTTGGGAATCTGGAAAGACGAGCACATCGCCCCTTTGGCGAGGATTGCCGCATTTATTCGCGGGCAAGGCGCCGCACCGGGAATTCAGCTGGCTCATGCGGGACGTAAGGGAAGCACGAGGCGTCCATGGGAGGGCGGGGGAGGAATCGCGGATTCCGAAGGCGGATGGACGCCGGTTGCGCCGAGCGCGATCGTGTTCGAGGATCGATACAGGACGCCGTCTGAGTTGGACAAGCAGGGAATTCGCGCGATCGCAGATGCGTTTGCCGCGGCAGCGGAGCGCGCAGCGCGGGCGGGATTTCTGGTGGTGGAGATTCACGCGGCGCATGGATATCTGATTCACGAATTTCTTTCCGCGCTTTCGAACGGGCGGACCGATGAGTACGGCGGATCGCTCGAAAACCGGACGCGATTCGCGCGCGAAGTGGCGACTGCGGTGAGGGAGACGTGGCCGGCCGAGCTGCCTCTTTTTGTGCGGATATCCGCGACGGACTGGGTCGAGGGCGGATGGGATGCGGATCAATCGGTGGAACTGGCGAAGCAGCTGAAAAAATTGGGCGCAGACTTGATCGACTGCTCGTCGGGAGGAACAGCGCCGGGCGCGAAGATACCGGTGGGGCCTGGGTATCAGGTGCCGTTCGCGGAAAAAATCCGGCGCGAGGCGGGCGTGATGACGGGTGCCGTGGGGATGATAACGGACGCGAAGCAAGCGGATGCGATCGTTCGCGACGAGAAGGCGGACGTGGTCCTGTTGGCGAGGGAATTTTTGCGGCAGCCCTATTGGCCGATTCAAGCGGCGCGGGAGCTGGGAAAAGAAATAGCGTGGCCGACGCAATATCTGCGAGCGGCGCCACAGGGAACGCGGGCTCGGTGACGGGAAAAGAGCGAAGTTAAACGCGGTGGAGCGCGCCTTCGACCCTCTTGAGGAGGGCGCGTATTTCAGGGACACCTAGCGCCAGAGTCGCGGCGAAATAGACGAGCCCGAAAGGCAAGAGCACTACGATCGCGGCCAGTTTTGCGGAGTGATGGCGGAAATAATGATGGATCGCCCAGCCGATTCCAGCCGCGACAAAAGCAGCAATCCAAAGCTTCGCGATATACGCGGCAGGCAGGCCAGTTGAACCGATCCTGTGATTTAGCGTGCGGCGAAGCAGCGTAAACTCCACCCACGACGACATTCCAGCGGAAATGGTGAGACCGGCCACGCCCCAGCGCGCATCGATCCCCAGAACGTGCGGAAGCGGGATTGCGAATAGGTAGCCAAAACCGCTCGTTAAAATGACGCGGATGATCGCGTAGCGTAGCGGGGTGCGGGTGTCGTGGAGCGCGTAGTAGGTTGAGGAATACAAACGTCCGAGAGCGGAAGCCAGCAGACCTACGGTTGCACCAGCGACGATTCCCCATACATAGATGACGTCCGTTTGAGTGAAACGGCCCGAGCGATAGATCGCGGCAACGATCACATCGCCCAAGACCAAGAGCGCGGCAATTGACGGCACCACGAAAAACGCGATCTGCCGGAGACCGGAGTTCAATCGCGCGCGAAGGATGGGCGCGACCTCTTCATCGGTGCCGATTGCGCCGGACATGTACGGCAGCTCAGCGGCGGAGACCGACATGCCGAACAAACTCACGGGAAGCATGTAGAGCAGTTGTGCGTATGCGAGGCCGGCGACGGCGCCCGTGGGAAGCAGGCTGGCGATCACGGCGTCCACATAGGCGCTGATCTGGACGACTCCGCGACCGATGAATACCGGGATGAAGTTGCGAATGACCTCTTTGACGTGAGCCGTTTGGTAATTGAGCGTGACGCGCAAATGGTGCAGCAGCTTGAGCACAGTCGGGAATTGGATCGCGACCTGTAGTCCGCTGCCAACTACCGATCCCCATGCCAAAATGATGGCCAGCGGATACTCGCGATAACGGCCACCCCAGCCGAACATGGTGGCGATCATGGCGATGTTCCAGAGGACAGGCGCGGTATAAGACAGGAAAAATTTCTTGTGGCTATTCAAAATTCCCAAGCACCACGCGGAGAAAACCAGGAGGCCCGCGCCGGGGAAGAGAATTTGCACCAGATGGATCGTCAACTTGCGCTTGGCGCCGTGAAATCCGGGCGCGATCAAGTCGATCAAATAGGGCGTGAGCAGAACACCGACGACCACTAGGATCGAAGTGGTGAGCCCCAGCAGACCGGCGACTGCGCCTGCAGTGCGTGCGGCTTCCTCTTCGTCTTCTTGGGCCAGCAGGCCGGCGTAAACAGGGATGAAGGACGCGGAAAGGACGCCCTCGCCAAATAGGGTTTGCAGGAAATTGGGAATTCGAAAGGCGGCCTTGAAGGCGTCGGCAGCGTCCGAGTTGCCGAAGTAATGCGCAAAGACGCTTTCGCGGACCAGACCGGCGAGGCGGCTCAAAAAAATCCCGGAGGCTACCAGAAACGCGTGGCGTTTGGAGGCGCCGACGTTCGCCTTTCGCGTCTGCGAAGGGGCGTGGGCTAAGGGGGTTCCGGGAGTTCCGTGAGTATCGATGCATTCAATTACAGAAGGTGGGCGGGAGTATGTCAACCCGGATTTGGGCGATGTGCGCCTAGATTGCGCAGGCTAAATACTTGTTTGGCGCCACAACCCGAGGAGTACCGGACGAACTGACCGAAGGGGGTTGCGCGGGCGGCCGGTTTTCAGGGCGAATCGCTGGCGGAGGCGTTGAGGGTGAGATTGCTGCCTGCGAGCACGTCCAAATCGCGCTCCCATTTCTTTTCGTTCTTATCGCCAGAAAATTGAATTAGGAAGTGGTGCAAGCCGCTCGCCAGCCGCAGCTTGGCGGGCGTTTGGCCTTCGAATTGGCCGTCCACGTAGATCTCTGCTTCGGTGGGATTCGAAGAAATCGCGACTGTTCCCATTTTTGACCGCGGGTTACTCTCCGATGCATCGCGGTCCGCCGATTTCACGGGTCGCATGGGGCCTTCGCCGTCGATGGTTTGGAGCGCCTGGCCGTTACCTGATGAAACCGGCTGAAGACGAATTTCGAAATGCGTGGCTTTCAGCAAAAAATAATTCCCGTGATGACGGCCATTGATGGAAACCCACGCGAGCGGCCCCTTGGTGATGATCACTTTTTCCGGCAGGTAGCCATCTTCGGAGATGGTCAGCACCATAGCGCGATCAAGGCGCGAACCGAAAACGGTGTGGGGCTTGTGGAAGTAGCCGCCAGGATAATCCGACGTGTAAGGAGTGGTACCGACGAAAAGGCCGTTGATTTCTAGGCGTGCGCCGGGTGGCGAAGTGGTGATGGTGAGATTTTTCGCCGACGTTCGCGGCGCCGCGAAACACAGGAACAGCGCGAACGATGCACAGATACAGAGTCGCCAGGATGGCTGCATCGGAGCCCTCCGGGAATTAGAGGATTTCAAGATGTCACCAATGTCGAAGTGATGTCAAGAGTGAACAGCACCGCGTGAATGCCGGACTGTCAGTTCCGCGCTGGGAAGCGAGACCGGCGTGCGAGTGCACTGCAAATACGTACGTTCGCAGGGACGGGGTTCCGCATCTAATCTGTTGTGCGGGCAGCGCCCTTTCTTTCGACGTCGAGTCTCGCATCTAGCTCGGCAGCAGTCACGTACTTGCCAAGCAGCCACGCAACTTTGCAGGAGGAAAATCAGTTAGGAGGTATACCAGGAATGCGAGTTTATATAAAAAAGTCTTTATCGCTTGTTACAGTTCTCGTATTTGCCGCGGTCGCATGGGGATCGACTCGCACGGATTCAACGGCTTACGACGTGACCCAGCCGATCGAAATCGGTCAATCTCAACTCCAGCCCGGCCATTACACGCTCAAGGCGAATGAGTCGACGGATCAACTTCGTGTTCTGCATAATGGCAAGTTGGTGGCTACCGTACCGTGCCACTGGGTCAAGCTCCAACAAAAGGCGAGCAACTCGGAAATTCTTTCGAACAAAGACAAGGTGACTCGAGTGGAATTTCAAGGACGAAGAGAGGCAGTCAGCGTAGGCTGATGCGCCGCTCTTGGCAGACACATAGGGCGGGCTTCGTCCCGCCCTTCCCCTCCTTGGCTCGGATAAAAAGCCAGCCCGGCATTCCGAGCGGCGCATTGTTGATCCTGTGGCAGAATAAGGGTCCATACCCCATTTCCGCGATGATTTGATCGTCTTACCTTGTTCCCATGCAACTTCGCATAACTTTCGAGAAGCCGACGGCAAGCACGGGCCGAGAATTCCAGCCTAATCGCCAGCGAACTTCCGGTCTTCAAAAAAGTGGCGTGCCTTAGAAGCGGAATCTTGCTAATCCGCATTTCGATGACCTGGGTGGGACCACATGCCATCATTGCCGGCGTTTGTTAAAAGCGGAGTATTGATTGCAGTGATCGCGCACGGAATGATCGGCGCATCGCTGGTGTGGGACAAAGTACTGATGAAGAGGCCGGGGACCAGGAACCTGTTCAGCTACGTATTCTGGATGGGGGCCTTGAGTGTCTTCGGAATAGTATTGGTGCCGTTCGGGTACAAGTCTGGCCCGCTCTGGCTGATCGGGCTCGCTTTTGGCGTCGGGGTGGTGGACCTGATCGCCACTTTCTTTTATTACGAAGCGCTGAAGATGGGCGAGGCATCGGAATCGCTTGCGGTGGTAGGCGGCTTCACGCCGGTCGCGACCCTGGTTTTCAGTTATGCGTTACTTTCGCACCAAATCAAGGGCGACGAATTGATTGGCTTTGCGCTGATGACGGCAGGCGGATTCGCGATGTTTTTATCGGAGAATTTCCCACTAAAGAAAATGCTGCCCCCGGTGATCTTGGCGGCTGGCTTATTCGGCCTGGTTACAGTGGTGACCAAAATCGTTTACAACCACACGAACTTTGTGACCGGCTACGTGTGGTTCACGATCGGAACATTTTCCGGCTCGATGGCACTCTTGATTCCTCCATCCTGGCGCAAGCAGATTTTTTCTGAATCAGGCCAGGATAGTCCGCGAAATCGCTTTTGGTACTTTGTAAATCGATTTGTGGCGGGGCTGGGATCATTTCTTGTAGTTTACGCGATCAGTTTGACGCACCCCGACTTAGTGACTGCGATTTCCGGCGTGCGCTTCGGGGTCATTTTCGTTGGCGCATACTTACTGACGAAACTGAAGCCATCGTGGCTGTCGGAAGATTTCAGCGGATGGCAGCTTACGACGAAAACATTTGCCACCTGCCTCGTGGTGGCCGGGCTGGCGATCACGAGCCTTAGCGGTGGAAACCAAGCAGCTGGTGGCAGTCCGGCGGCCATTGTGCAGCCGGCCCCCAGCTCCGAAACGCAATCGATGGCGGCCTATTTGGAATCTAGCGGACCTTCGCGCGCCGTTCTGGTTCCATTGGCCGCAAAGTAATAGTTTTGTAACAGCCCCCGCATAACTTCACTGTTTTCATTCAAGCCCCCAAAATTCCAGAGTTTCTAAGGTAGATACCTTACGAGAAATACAGGCTAACTCTTGCCCCGCTTTCTGCGGTGTTATATGGTGAGCCCACCGCACCAATTTGTGTGGGTATGCTGCCGACAGTCGTCGGCGGGCTGGAGAATGTGCTGTGCAGGACGCATTGGCTGTTGAACGCCTACATTTCGCCGTCACGCTGATTCTCCATCCCATTTACTTTTTTTCCGCAGTTCGCGATGGGATAGGCACTTGTTGATTTTAATTTCGGGGACGATTGCGCTGTGCGAACCGAGACAGAGAGATGGAATCACGCGTCCAGATCGAGATCCGTACGCGGATCGTGGAAATAAGCTTCGCTGAGCCGGCCCCCGCAGAGGCCTAGAAAGGAGAGCGATGGGAACGATTTGGTTTTGCCTGGTAGCGGTTATGCTGGCCGGGTACGTGGTGCTCGACGGCTTTGATCTAGGGGTAGGAGTGCTGCACTTATGGATGGCGCGCAATGATGCCGAGCGGCGCGTGCTGCTCCGCTCGATCGGGCCCGTGTGGGATGGAAACGAAGTGTGGCTTGTGGCGGCGGCCGGAGCGCTCTACTTCGCTTTTCCGTCGCTTTATGGCGAGGGTCTGGGCGGATTTTATCTGCCATTAATGACGGTTTTGTCGCTGCTGGTGATTCGCGGAATTTCCGTGGAGTTTCGCAACCACGTGGGCGGGCCAATCTGGTCGCGATTGTGGGACGCGGGATTTGCGTTTGCCAGTGCTTTGCTGGCGGTGTTCTATGGAGTGGCGCTTGGCAACGTGGTTCGCGGCGTGCCCCTGAATGGCGCTGGACATTTTTTCGAGCCGTTGTGGACAGATTTTCAGCCTGTTGGTCATACGGGAATCCTCGATTGGTACACGGTAATTGTAGGCGTGGTGGCGCTGGCGGCACTTACGTTACATGGAGCCGCTTGGCTGGCGGTGAAAACCGAAGGCGAGCTTCGCAATCGGGCGATGAAATGCGCATCGGCGCTTTGGTGGGTTGCGCTCGCGCTGACGGCCGCGATTACGATTATCAGCTTCCAGATGCTCCCGCAGCTGCTCTTGAGCTTCCGAGATCGTCCGTGGGGTATGATCTTTCCGATTCTCGCGCTGACCGGGCTGTTCGGAATCAAATGGTTCAACCGCGCCCGGCAGGAGGGAATGTCGTTCGGATCATCCTGCGCGTATCTGGTTGGGATGCTGACCAGCGTGGCCTTCAGCTTGTATCCAAACGTGCTGCCTCCGAGTTTGAATCCGTTTGACGCGCTGACGGTTGCAAATTCCAAGGCGGCTGATCACGGCCTGGAAATCGGACTGATCTGGTGGGTGATCGGAATGGCGTTGGCGTCCGGCTACACACTTCACACGTACCGGAGCTTTGCCGGGAAACTCAGCGTGCGCGAAGCGGAAACGGACAAAGGCGAGGAGCGCGAACATCTGGTCACGGCTCCTCGCTGATTTGCCGGACTACAGTGGCATCGGGCTGAAGATTTGCGTGAGGTAATCGGGCTTGCCGGCCTCCCGCTCGAGATGGGCGTAACGTAGGCCGCCGTGATAATTAATGGAGTCGGTCTGGAACTGCGGACCGTTGGCCACCATCAGCTCGATCGGAGCCGAACTCGATTTTGCAGCCGTAATAGCCGCCGTAAGCGTCTCCGGCGTGAACGCCCTTCGATCGACGGCAGTGATCTTCATCCCCGGGCCGATGCCCGCGTCGTACGCCGGGCTGCCGTGGATCACATCAATCACGTTGCCGTTATCCCCGAGCAGCAGACCGATGGAGAGTGTCGCGTCCAGACGGTGCCTCACAGCGGCGATTGCTTGCTGATATTCGTTGGGCTGGTCGGTGTAGACGAGCTTCCATCCGCTATTGGCCACCGATTCCGTGGGCGTATCGGGCGAAAGGGAATCGAGCCGCTTGCGCAAGAAGCCCGCCCAATCGTAGGGAGCGACGGTATTCAGGGTGGAGACGATATCGTCGAATGTGTAGGTTTTCAGTGCGGGCTTACCGCCGGGACCGCCGTAAAAGATGCGGCAGAAATCGTTCATCGATTTTTGGTCGTTGGTCAGGCGGCGAATAGTGGAGTCCACATCGAGCCAGAGCAGTTCGCCTTCCTGGTAAAAATCCGTGCCGCGGCGCCAATTTGACCAGTCGGCACCGGCGTCGTAAAGCACCGAAGCAAAATCGGCGGTGTCTTGCAGCGGACGCCACACGCGCCCGGGCCGATTAGCCGCCTGGCCGGCAACATCGGCGAGAGCTTCGCGCGCCAATTGCGGGCTCCAGAACCCGGCGCGGGCGGTGAGCACTTCGCCGTAGTATTCCGTAAGGCCCTCATACACCCACAGCAGATCATCTTTCATCGGCGTTTGGAAGTCGGGCGTGGCCAGGTCCGCGGGACGGCGGAATTTGCCGTTCCACGAGTGAGTGAATTCATGCGGAATCAGGTCTGAAAAAAGAATGAGGGTGTTGGGATCGGTGAGGCTGCGTGCGTAGCTTCGATCGTCGCTCGATTCGTGGTGTTCGAGTCCGAAATGCGCTACCTGGTTGCTGAGCGTGAGAAGAAAGTGATAATCGCGGTAGTGGCGAACGTTTCCAAAGAGCGGGCCGGTCTGCGCGACCAGGTTGCGGAAATCTTTTTCCGTTTCGGGCGTCATGTCGAGGTCGGCCGGATTATCCGAGACGATATCCATTTCGTGGATTGGCTTCTGGCCGGGCGTGAGCTCGATTCGCCGGAAGTAGCGGCCCGCGAGCACAGGGGAATCGACAAGGGTGTTCAGTGGGACCCGAGAAAAGTCGATGGTATTGCCGTCCCGCTTGGATACTGGCAAAGCAGTGCCGAATTGCCAACCCTGAGGAATTTCCAGGCTGGGCACGAACGTGATTTCGCGAGAGGAGAATCCGGCGGGGTAGAGCAGCACCTGGTTCCAGCTCATCACGTCCAGAGCGGCGGTCGCCGAAGCGCCAGAGGAAAATCCAGAATTGGGCGCGGATAACAGAAAATCCATTGAGACGTCCAGAGTGTGCACACCCGCGGGAATATTGAGATGGAACTCAAACGTGTCGATCAGGTCGCGGCGCCACGGCAGGATTTTTCCGTCGGCTTTGAAGAACATCCCGGCGACATTCATGATCGGCCCATCGGGCATATGCTCGCCGGGAATCCACTCCGGATAGTAGAGAACTAGCGGGCCAGGCTGCACCGGCATTTGCATGCGAACGTGCAGTATTTTTTGCGGAGCGTGCGTGGCGTCAACTTCCAGGTGAATCGGCCCAAAAGTATTTGCCGCGCGCAAAGGCTGGATATAGCCCAAAGTTACGACTGCCAAAGAAACGGAAAAGAAGAGGATGCTCCTGCAGACCGATGAATTCATAGCGCCTCCATACGAAAGCGGCACTCGGAGACAGAAAAAAGTTCTACCACGAGCCGATCGCGCGCCGCGTCGCTAGATACACGTCTATTAACTACAAATCTCACCCAATTCTACAGAGAACGGCGATGTGGAAGGCAGGGAAATTCATCGACAAGGGGTACCGGGCGTTCGGTCTAGCGTTCGGAATGCAGGTCGTCAAAGACACTACCGAGCAGGCGCGAGCGCGGCTCCAACCGACCGGACTCCGCGCACGCGCTTCCCTTCATGCAGCGCGAATCGCGGGCTAGTGTTGTCCTCCCGATTTAGCTGCGAACGCTTTTAAGTCCTGAGCGGCAGGCGCTTCCACGTATTCCCAATTATTGCCCTCGTTCCATGGTCCGCGCGCATCGACGTCGCCATGATCGCCCTTGCCTGTGGAATCGTCGAAATACTTATTTACCCACTTAGGATCCGGATCGATTTCGCCGATCTTGAGGGGATTCTTTCCCATGCTGTCGAGCGCCAGCATGAACGCCTTCATGTGAGTGATTTCGCGGGTCATCAGGAACTTCAGGGCATCGATCGTGCCGGCATCCTTCGTGTGGTTGATGAGACGTTCGTACACGATCTTCGCGCGCGCTTCGGCCGCGATGTCGCTGCGAAGGTCCACGTCCAGCTCGCCGGTGATTTTCAGATAGTCGGCTGTCCACGGATCGCCCATCGAATTGTAGAGATTTACGCCGCCGCCTCCTGCGATCGCTATCAGAGGATCGGCCTCAGCCGCGTTGCGATTGGTATTGAGATGCTTCAGGTGCATGCGCGCCAGAGTTCCAACCACCTCGAGATGGCTAAGTTCTTCCGTGCCAATGTCCATCAGCAAATCCTTGCGTTTGGGATCCTCGCAATTGAGGCCCTGGACGGAATATTGCATGGCGGCGGCCAATTCGCCGTTGGCACCGCCGAATTGTTCCAGCAGCATGTTCCCGAAGTGTGGATCGGGTTCACCCACATTTACCGTGTACATTAGTTTTTTCACATGATGGTACATACGTACTCCATACGAAATGTGTATGCGACTTTTCATGCCGGGTAGATCGGAACGAATAGCCGCACCGTCGCTACAGATTCACTATGAGCGGCGAAATCTGAAACTGCTATCGAGTGTTTGACCCAGGAAACGTATGTCCTTCGGCGGTCGGCAACGCCGGTACCAGCGGAGCGCGAAGAGATCGTCCACTAGCGAAAGGAACGACTTTCCTCGCACGTTATCCAGACAGCTTGAGTATTTCCGATGGGGGGGGTATAAGAAGGCGCCGCAGAAAGAACTCTTCTGGGGTGGGCTTGTGAAGATTGCGCGCGCAGACCGAAATCCCTGTTATCGCGTTTGCCCATTTTCCCATCTGCCCTGCAAGGCGAACGGCTGCGTAGTAGCGAGGAGGTGAGACATGAGTCCAGAGCGCAAGGCAAACGGACCGAAAGCCAAGGGGAAGAAAAACGATTTCCGGCGCATCGCGACCGAGGAGGCCTTCTCCACTCCGGAACAGATGGACGCGATGCGGGAAATTCTGGCGAAGCAGACGCAATATCATCCCGACCTATTTTTGTGGACGGTTCAGACCGATCCGAACGGCCCGGTCAATAAGAATTTACTCGACTTGGAGCGCGAGCGCATGGAGATCATGGACCACGACGGCGTGGACATGCACCTGCTGTCGCTCACTTCAACTGGCGTGCAGATGATGGCAGCTGGGCGAGCGCTGGATGTGGCTGTTGCTGCGAACGACCGGCTGGCGAACGTGATCCAGAAGCATCCCACGCGATTTGCGGGACTTGCGACCGTGCCGCCGCAAGATGTGCCCGCCGCGATTAAAGAAGCCGAGCGCGCGATCAACCAGCTGAAGTTGAATGGTCTGATCATCAATTCGCACACCAATGGCGAATATTTGAGCGATAAGAAATTTTGGCCGCTGCTCGAAGCGATCGCCGGATTGAAAGCGGCGCTCTATATCCATCCGCGCGCGCCAATTCCCGCGATGGCCGAAGCATACCGAACCGATCATTTGGAACACGCAATTTGGGGCTATCAGGCGGACACGGGATTGCACGCGTTGCGACTGATCACCAGCGGGGTATTCGACTCCATTCCGAACCTAAAGGTTGTGCTCGGGCACATGGGAGAGGCGCTGCCGTACTGGCTCTATCGCCTGGACTACATGTGGTGCACGGTCGCAATTAAGTTCCAAGACCGCACCACGCTCAAGAAGAAGCCGAGCGAATACATCAAACAGAATTTCGCAATTACCACGAGCGGCATGAACTGGCATCCCGTGCTGAAGTTTTGCATCGAGGCGGTGGGCGCGGACAATATCATGTGGGCCATTGACTACCCCTATCAGACTAGTCCGGACGCAGTGAAGTTTATGAACACGGCGCCGATTTCGGACGTGGACAAGCACAAAATCTTTCACAAGAACGCGGAGCGGATTTTCCAGATCAAGCCGGAATGAGCGAGGCGCCTGCTGCGGAATTGATGGACCACTGCGTTCCGGCTAGCGAAGTCAAAGCGGGCATGAATAAAGCCTGAAATGGATGAAAGGTTTCACAATCAATGGCATCGAGGACAACGAGCGTAGGCGAAGTAATCGACCAGCGGCCGCTGGGCGCCATCCAAATTTGGACGATTGTACTTTGCGGCGTCGTGCTGACGATGGACGGCTACGACGCTGTAGCCATGGGTTTTGTCACCACGCCGGTGGCGGCAATCACGCATATTCCGCTGGCGTCGTTTGGGCCAATTCTGTCGGCGTCGCTCATAGGGCTGATGATTGCGGCGCTCGGAACGGGCCCGATCGCGGACCGCGTGGGACGCAAATGGATGGTCATCGTATCAGAGCTGGCCTTTGCGGTTTTCACGCTTTTCACGGCACACGCCCATACCTACGGCGAATTCCTCGCATACCGTTTTCTGACCGGGTTGGGACTTGGCGGCGCCATGCCGAACGTGGTGGCTCTAGCGTCCGAATATTCGCCGAGGCGGTTGATGCCGGCAGTCGTATCGATCTTGTTTGCGGGCATGCCGTTGGGTGGCACGCTTTGCGGCTTGGTGAGCCGCGAGGTGATCGCCACCCGCGGTTGGCAATGGGTCTTTTACGTTGGCGGCGCGGTGCCGATCATCATTGCAGTTCTGCTGATAGCGCTCCTTCCGGAATCGGTACGATTTTTGGCTGCGCGAAAGAAAAGCCCCAAAAAGATCGCGAAAATTTTGGCGCGCATCGCACCGGGAGTTGATCTCGATCAGGTGGATTTCGCGAAGACGTCCGATGAGGCCTCCCGCAAAGGCGTGCCCGTGAAGCACCTTTTCACGGAAGGCCGCGCTCTCGGCACTATCCTGCTCTGGATTCCCAACTTCATGAACCTGCTGCTGATTTATTTTACCAACAGCTGGATGCCTACGCTTTTGAAGGAAGCCGGTATGACGACTTCGCAAGGAGTCATAGCCACTTCCGTTTTTAACTTTGGCGGGATTTTTGCCTGCTTTCTTGAAGGACCGCTCATCAACGCGGGCGGATCCTTCATGGTGCTGATAGTCGAATTTTTGCTGACTGGCGTGGCCATGGTGGGACTGGCATTTTTTACCCGTCCGTTTTCCGTGGCACTGGCGATCGCATGTGTGCTGGGATTCCTGGTGATCGGCACGCAGGCAGGCTTGAACGCGTTGGCTGCGAAGTTTTATCCCACGCCGATTCGATCGACGGGAGTGGGATGGGCGCTCGGTGTGGGGAGGGTTGGCTCGATTGTCGGTCCGCTCGTGGCCGGCATCATGTTGGGAGCAGGCTGGAGCCCGAAAGAGATTATCCTTTCCGCTGCGGTTTGCGGCCTACTCGGATGGATAGCGATTTTGTCGAGCAAACTAGTTCGCGGAGTGTCCACCCCATACGACGCCGACGTCGCGCCAGCCGACATCGTAACCGGCGGGCTAGCGCACTGAGGCCCTTGAGATCACAACAATTGGTGTAATTCAGCGCTGAGAGGTAGCGGTTTTCCTGTGCCGTGCTTGTACCGTTCGCTTCGCGTAGCACGCGGCGGTCACAGGATCATCCCGGCAGGTCATGATTTCACCGACTGAATTTCGCGGAGCCGCCGCTCCAGATATCTGCGTTCGCTGTCGTTTGTCACCAGCGCGAGCGAGCGTGTGTAGCTGTTTGCCGCGTCCGATCGCGATCCGAGCCTTCGAAACAAATCGGCTCGTGCAGCGTGGAACAGGTGGAAATTGTCCAACTCGTTGTCTTTGGCCAACCTGTCGAGAATCTCCAGTCCCGCGTCCGGCCCGCGAACCATCGCCACTGCCACAGCACGATTCAGAGATACCACGGGCGAAGGCCGCTGCGCGCTGAGCAGATCGTAGAGCTCCAGAATGCGGCGCCAATTCGTGTCTTCCGCTCGCAGTGCTTTGCAGTGTTCTGCGGCGATGGCTGCTTGCAGCGTGTATGGACCCGCATTGCTGCGCAGCGCTTCCAAAACGAGTGGCAGAGCCTCGTAAATTTGTTCTTGATGCCACCGTGTCCGATCCTGCTCTTCGAGCACCACAATATCGCCTGCATCGTCGGTGCGCGAGCCGCGGCGCGCGTCATGCAACAGCATCAATGCGAGCAATCCGCTCACCTCCGCTGGAGGATCAGGAGACATCAGCGCCCTGATCAAGCGACTTAGCCGAATCGCTTCGCTCGAAAGATCGGCGCGGAGCAGCTGATCTCCGCGCGTGGCCGCGTAGCCTTCGTTAAACACCAGATAGATGACGGCCAGCACCGCGTCCAGCCGCTCGGCCATCTGGCTTGCTTCCGGCACGCTGTATGGGATCCGCGCGTCGCGAATCTTTCGCTTGGCGCGCACCAGCCGTTGCGCCATGGTGGCAGTTGGCACTAGAAACGCGCGAGCGATTTCATCCGTCTCCAGTCCGCAAAGCGTCCGAAGCGTGAGCGCAATTTGTGCGTCAGGAGCGATGGCCGGGTGGCAGCAGGTGAAGATCAGCCGCAATCGCTCGTCCGGGATTTCGCCGGAATCGAGTTCTGGCTCCGCCCCCAGCAGGTTTTGTTCTTTCGCCAGCTGTGGCTGGATTTTCTCGTCGAAGAGCGACTGCCGTCGGAGCTTATCGATGGCCTTGTGCCGGGCCGTCTGGATAATCCATGCTCGCGGGAATTCCGGGACGCCGCTCGCAGGCCACTGGGCCAGCGCGGCCGCAAACGCCTCCTGCGCGTACTCCTCCGCCAGCTCGAAATCGCCGAATAGCTTGATGAGAGTTGCTACGATGCGGCCCCAATCCGAGCGATATAGCTCCTCGACGGCACCGGCGGCGTTTGCAGAGGCGTTAGTTAGCATGAATGGTCTTGCAGTAATTTTCGGATAAGTGTCGAATGCGGGTCAACTCGTTCGATCCACCAATTGAGGAGCGGCTAGTCCGGCGGCGTGAAGCCAGTCTGAGCCGTCAGGGCCAGGCAGCGCAGATGCTTTACACAGGTACCCATTTACGTTATCAGAGAGTATTAAGTTGACGTTCCCGGCCGCCGTTTCAAACATGGAGAGTGCAATGCAATACATGATGCCTATTTATCTCGATGAAAATTTGCTCAGTGAATCGACGCGCGACCAGTGTTACGCCGATTCTGCCGGCTACGCGCGAGGGCTGCACGCCAAGGGTAAATTAGTTGCAGTCGCACCTCTACAGCCCACTTCCACGGCCACCAGCGTGCGATACAGCGGTGCCCAACGCCTGGTCACTGACGGACCCTTTGCTGAAACGCGCGAGCAACTGGGCGGATTCTTTCTGATCGAGGCCAATGGTCTGGACGAGGCGATCGAGATCGCCGGACAGATCCCGGCCGGACGATGGGGCACGGTCGAAATCCGACCGGTCGTCGAGATTCGGGGCCTTCCTCTGAGCGCACAACGCCCAGCCGATGTCGATTTTGCGCCGGCTCGTTAGATACAGATTCAGTACGGCAAGCGCCAGCCGTCTAAATTCAATGGAGAGGTGAGCAATGACGAATGACGCAGAAGGAATGCAAGGACAGCCGGCGCTGACTCCGGCGAACGCCTCTAAAGCGGCGGTTTGGACCGGCCGCAGCATCAGCGTGCTGGTTGTTTTATTCTTGGTTTTCGACGGTGTCACGAAGCTGATGAAAGTTCCGCAGGTACTGCAAGCGTCGGCGCGCTTGCATCTTTCGGTCGCCGATACCGTGGGGATCGGAATCGTCTTGCTGATTTGCACGGCGCTGTACGCCATCCCGCGCGTATCGATACTCGGCGCTATCCTGCTCACCGGTTATTTGGGAGGCGCCACTTCCATTCAACTGCAAGCTCACAACCCGCTTTTCGAAAATTCGTTCCCGGTGATTTTCGGCGTGCTCGTCTGGGCCGGTCTTTTCCTGCGCGATGTGGAACTGCGCGCGATGTTCCCGCTCCGCGCCCGCCCCAGGTGAGCCGCCCTCGCTTGTTCGAAAAGGAGTTCCTCGGCATTATTTATCACACGCTGAAAAACAACTGAGTCTTCGAGGATTTCCCGAACTTCGCCTTGAAGAAAGCTGCAGCGTGAAAAAAGGCCTCCGTCAAAGACGGAGTAGACAAACATCATAGGAGGGGAAATCACATGCAAAAGGTTCATTCATGCCTATGGTTCGACGGCAACGCCGAAGAAGCCGCAAACTTCTACACGTCGATTTTCAAAAATTCTAAGGTCGGCGCCGTCAGCCGCTACGGTGAAGAAGACGCAAAAGTGAGTGGCAGGCCGGTCGGATCGGCAATGGTCGTCATGTTTCAACTCGATGGCCAGGATTTCATGGCGCTCAATGGCGGGCCGCAATTCAAATTCAGCGAGGCCGTTTCGTTCATAGTAAACTGTGAGTCGCAGGAAGAAGTCGATCATTTCTGGGAAAAGCTTTCCGCCGGCGGCAAAAAGGACCGCTGCGGCTGGCTTAAGGATAAATTTGGCCTGTCGTGGCAGATCGTTCCGACGGCGTTAGCCAGGCTGATGAGCGATCCGAATCCACAAAAGCGGAATCGCGTGATGCACGCGCTCCTTCAGATGGACAAGCTTGACATCAGTGCTTTAGAGTGCGCCTACAACGCGGAGACGGCTTCCGATTAGCCCAGCCTCGATCGCGCGACTTTTGCATGCGCGCGCAACGTAACGCAAGCCGCCGCCCACGGCCCTTTTGCGAACTTAACATGGCCGCGTAAGTGTGCATTCTGGCACAATGTCCAATCGCATCGAAGTGCCCCAGTGCGATCCAGAGGCTTCCGTTGCCATTCGCTGAAAAACTATTCCGGTTCCCTGCCATTGCCGTCGTTTCGCTGGCATTATTCGTTCCTGCAGCACGAGCGCAGCAGACTCCCACGCCGGTAATGACGCTCGTCATCAACGAGTCCCAAGCGCCGCGCCGCATCGCTTTCGCTCATGAAGAAATTCAGGTTCGCCCCGGTGTTGTCGAGCTCGCATACCCGAAATGGATTCCGGGAGAGCATGGCCCCACCGGGCCAATCTACGACTTGGCTGCGCTGCGAATTCATGCCAGAAGCGCCACGCTGCCGTGGAAACGCGATCCTGACAACATTTTCGAGTTTCGAGTACAGGTCCCGGACGGCGTCGACCGCATCACCGTCGACTTCGATACGCTGCTGGAAAACACGATTTCGGCACACCAAATGCTGCTGGCCTGGAACACGGTGGTGGTGTACCCGCTTGGCATCGACAAGCTCAAGTTAATGGTCCAGCCTACGCTGATTTTGCCGCCCGGCTGGAAGCAAGGAAGCTCGTTGCACGTCACCAGGGTATCCGGTGATCGCGTAGACTTCGCTCCGGTCTCGCTTGAGCGACTGATCGACTCGCCGGTGTTGGCTGGCGAATATTTTCGCGCCGTCCCGCTGACCTCTGTGTGGCCCGCCGAGCTGGACATCACCGGCGACAGCCGATCGGCCGTTGATGATGCGGATAAAGCCCACGCCTTCGAGCTGTTCGGAAAGTTGGTCGATCAGGACCGCGCCATGTTTGGATATCGGCACTGGGACAAGATGCATCTGCTCGTCTCGCAAAGTGCCTCCGATCCTTACGACGGCCTCGAGCATGAAGATTCACCGTGGGACGCGGTCGGCGACGCGGGCCTCTCAAAGCAAAGTGTTCTGCAAATGCTCGGCTGGCCGCTGCTCGCGCATGAACAATCGCACTCTTGGTGCGGAAAGTACCGGCGGCCGGCCGCACTTTACTCAAAATCCGACTTTCAAGGTCCTGAGCGTACTTCCTTGCTATGGGTCTACGAGGGCCTCAACGAATATATCGGCATGCTGCTCGCCACGCGGGCTGGCTTCAATGATCCGGCGTACATGCGCGAATATCTCGCGCGCACCACCGCGGATTTCATCGGAGAGTCCGGGCGCAAATACACGCCGGTGGACGACACTGCTACAGACGATTGGGTGCTGCGCACTGTCGATGGGGGTTGGACGTCAATTCGCCGCAACCAGGATTATTACGACGAAGGCGCTCTGACGTGGCTGCTTGCGGACGCCATTATCCGCACGCAGTCGCACGGGCAGCATTCGCTCGACGACTTTCTGCGCAGCTTCCTCGGTCAGCGCAATACCGGACCAATCGTCTTTCCGTACACACGGGAGGATGTGGAAGCGGCGCTATCGGCTGTCTGGCCATACGATTGGCACTCGTTTTTCGAAAAGCGCATTTACGAAGTGAACGACAAGCCTCCCACGGAGGGGCTGGAGGCGGCGGGCTGGCGCATCGTTTACAACTCCACGGCGAATACCGCGGGTTTTGCCGCCGCGGCCGGTCCAGTAGGTTACGACGCCGCATATTCCATCGGGATCAACGTGAAGGAGGACGGCTCGATTTCCGATGTTTGGCAGGACACCCCTGCATACATGGCCGGACTTGGCCCGCATATGAAAATTTTGGCCGTCGATGGCCACGCGTACTCAGCCGACGTGCTGAACGACGCGATTGCCCATCCACAAGACGGCAAGATTTCCATCGTCGCTCAAAACTTCGATTCAGTGCAGACCTACGAACTTCACTACGCCGGCGGCGTGCGCTTTCCCCATCTGGCGCGCATCCCTGGCAGTCACGACTACCTCACGGAAATCCTGACGGCCAAAAACAGTGCCGCACGCTGAAGGAACTGATTTCTCCAGCGCGCGGATTTTCCACAAGGCTGAAATGGATAGCCCCTTTAATTGCGCCGCCAATTGTGCGTTCACCGAGCGTGACTTGAAACCAAGGAAGCAAGGAAGTCCGCACTTAGCGGTGGAAATTCTTAGGCCAGAAAGTTATGTTCACCCTTGAGGTCCAGTCAAGTTGGGGGGAAGCTGCCAAAATCGGTGCGAACCATCGTTCATACTGGAGCGAACCAGAAACGCTGAGATCGTTTTTCAACCACCAGTTAACCTTTACCGACCCATCCGTTACGGACTCGCCGCTCGGAATGAAGTTTTTTGAAATCGTTGCGTGTCTGTAAGCAAATTGGATGGAGTTCTTTGGGCTGGCCCAATAAGTCATCCAGCCCTGGAATCCAGTTCCTTCCCTGCCAATCCAGCTGCCGATAAGATTTCCCTTATTGGTGTACAAGTCATGGTAGAAGCCATCGAAATAAACGTAGTGACCTCCCGTCTCGCCATTGGGAGCGTCGGTATAGACTGCTTCGCCCCGCAAATCGAACTTCCGCAGTCCGGGCAGCCGAGGCATATAGAATCCAGCACTTAGAGCCGCGCGTGGCGGATTCGCAATCGGCGAGGGATCATCATCCGAAAGGGCGTCCCCGTAAATAGTGAGCGAATTGCGCAGGTACGGCAGCGCGTAGGAGGCATCAAAACCACCCATGCGTTTGCCGGGATTCTGGTCGGGTGGCTCGCCATAGCCGGACGTGAACATCGTGTAGCTGCGGAACAGCGAGA
The DNA here is from genome assembly GCA_050747045.1 of Candidatus Acidiferrales bacterium. Lineage (GTDB taxonomy): Bacteria > Acidobacteriota > Terriglobia > Acidiferrales > UBA7541 > Palsa-295. The sequence goes on from JBOGNC010000033.1 coordinate 21,077, forward strand.
GGAAAGTAAGCGGCCGTCCCACGCCGCTGAATTCAGCGGTGCGACTAAACCCCAGCTCAAGATGGGGCGTTGGTTTGAACGAAATTTTCTCGCCATGTATCAGGGGCCGAGGTGGAAAGTCGTTTCCGGATAGCTTACCAAAAAAGGCATCGAGCTTGATTGGACCGAGGCGGCGAAATATCCACGGAAGCTCGAAGGGGATAACGCGACTGGCTCTGAACATATAGACCGGCTCGGCATTATCGCTAAACATGAGCGCGCCCCCTTGATCCGGGCCCCACCAAAGGCTCTGTTTGCCGAACGACAACTCCCATCCAGCAAGATTCACCCCGACGTAAGTATCCAATAAGCGGAATTGATTTGTAGTTGCGGTGGGTGGCGCTGGCCTAAGAGGATTATCGTCAACCGTAGCGATGAATTGGCGCACCGCAAGCGGGTAGGCCGAAGCGGACGGAGCGTGCTGAAACTCCTCGCGCGTATAGATTACGAATCGGCCGGCAGAAGCGTATGCGGAGAACCCATCGTAGCTATTGAAGCCTTTCTCATATGGCCGGCCAAAATTGTTAATCATAGTCTGCCCGAAATGGTAGCTATCGTTCAGCGGAGAGTCTTGTATGCCGGTGACGCCACCGTAGACTGATTCGAGATGGACCGAGGGCTTCCGAGAGGCCGTGAATTCAGGCTCAAATTCTGCGAGCAATACCGCGTACATTTGCCGCACATCCGAGGGCGAATCGTCCGTAATGTTGTCTCCAGCCTCGGACACCAACTCTGCACATTCGGCGCGGGTCCAAGGGCGTATTCCGAGAAATTCCGCATGGATGTAACCTAGAGCCGCTAACCGGTCGAATATCGGATATACCCAACTGTCGAGCTCAACGAAGGGAAGGTCCGATCCCTTAGGACTCATTTGAACGACGGAGTACGCCGGCGGGGCAGCGGGGCCCGTCGGAACTTGTTGCGGATATGCCCGCGTAGCACTGAAACAAAAAATCAGGAGTAGAAGTAACTGTGTTGCCTTGCTATTCAACCGATTCGGTCTCCAAAGCCATCGCCATACTCCCGCGTTCCTCAGCCCATTGCGGTTCCGGCAGCGGAACTGAGCGCTGACTCGGCATCGCGCGCCAGCGCATCGGTTTGGGAGAAAGACAGACGGCTGCCGTTTTCCAAATAATGATGGAGTCGGACGCAAAGGACGCCTTGCGCATGTAGCGGCGGTCGAGCCTCGCCTTGCGCGGCCTGATTTCCGAGTCATAGAAGGCATTCAGCTCATCGCCGGGGATATCCCGGAGCATCTCTTCTTCATGTCGAAATGCAAGTGTCGCCAGGCCCGTGATTCCTGGACGGTACCTCCAATCGCTCGCGACAGAATATTCCGGCAATTTGGGACGCGGACCCACGAGGCTCATGTCTCCGCGCAGCACATTGTAGAACTGCGGGATCTCATCGAGTTTTAACTTGCGCAAGACTCTGCCCACGAATGTAAGACGAATATCACCGTTCCTCGTAAGCCCGGGGCCTCCTTCATGGTTCTGAGAGACCATGGTGCGAAACTTGTATACCGTGAAGAGCCTTCCGTTAAGACCGACGCGCTTTTGGCGAAAGAGTGCGGGCCCTTTTGAGGTAAGCCTTACTACGATACACAATATCGCCCCGATGGCAAAGGTAGACGCCAGAACGATAGCGGAAACGATTATATCGAATGCCCGTTTCTTCAGAGACTTGCTCCAACCGTGGCCCTCCAAGATGGCACCTCCACTGCACCCGGCATGTGACATCGCCGGGAAGCGTACAGCCGTTCTGATTCACCGATAAGCGAACAGATAGTCAACTCGGCTAAAACCGGCCTACACGACGTTCGCCCGCGGGAAGTGAGGACGCGTTGCTTACTCGTATGCACGGGCCCTTAGGTGAGCCCGGTGCGATGCATCAAATAAGTATTCCAACGACGTCGGCCGGTCCTTCCCCGTTTGCATACTAATTCGCCATCGTTGCCTGAGGCAAGTGCAAATCTTAATTTTAGTGCAATCTAATAAATGGGATATTCCTTAGCGGACTGCAATCACTGCCGCGGCAACGGAAACTTGCGAAGCTACCGTAGCCCAATCGCGGATAGCTTTTCCAACACCGCCCACCCGAAGCTTCGGAGGGATGACAATCGTATCGCCCGGAAGAATCAGCAGCGATCTCACGTTCTTGTGCCACCAACCGTACTCGGGAACTGAACCGCTAAGAACCGATCCGTTTGCCCGTACAAGCAGAACGTGTCTTATATCGGCATTTCCACTGCCGTTCCCTACTTCTTGCAAGTAATAAGCCACCGTCGCACCTTGCCGGTAGACAAAGGAGCTTTGGTTAAACACGGTTCCGACCACGCTTACAACTTGGCTTTTGGGAGGGACGAAAAGGCTGTCCCCGTCCTCCAGAAAGATTGGCGGGACAGCTGCCACCGTATCCGCTGTTGGTGTCAAGGCTAGCACCACTCTACCGGTCGCCTTTGCGGACCTCAATTCCCGCACGAGAGCCTCTTGCGCTGCTGATTGTGCGGAGAGCGCCGTAGCCTGATCCGGATTCGATCGGGCATTTGCGATTGAAAGCTCCTGAACTTGCTGTTCCATTTGAGAAGCTGTCCTGTCGAGTGCTGCCTGTTGATCGAGACGAGCCGATTCCCGCGTGAATTGTGCGCCA
>JBOGNC010000034.1:0-23660 GCA_050747045.1 Candidatus Acidiferrales bacterium
GGGCCCCGGATGCAAGCCGCAGTTTTACGGCGGGGTTCGCCGAGACTACGGGTTCACAGGATAAAATGGGCCAGAGGGGAATGGAAATGAGGGTTCGGTTCAGAGCTATATGTATGACGGCGATTTTCGCGTTTGGCTTTTCGGTGGCGGGTGCGGCGTCGGCGCAAGACGTTCCGGCGGCTAATGCGCAGGGAGCGCCGGCGGCAAATTCGCAAGGGGCACCGCCGGCGAGCGCGGGCGCGCAGAGGCGGCGGCCGTTCGTGAGCGAAGGGCCAATGCTGATCCCGAAGATTCCGGCTCCTTCCGGCGAGGTGAAAGATTACAAGCCGGTGACCACCGAGGACCTGGTGAATCCGAGCCCGGACGACTGGCTGATGTACAGCCGGACGTACAACGCGTGGCGCTACAGTCCGCTGAAGCAGGTCAACACGAAAACGGTGAAGGACCTGGCGCTGGCGTGGGCGCGCGGCCTGCCGGATGGAGTGACGGAGACAATTCCAATTGAGCACGACGGAGTGCTGTACGTGATCGTTCCGGGCGGCGACGTGGACGCGCTGAATGCCACCACCGGCGACTTGATCTGGGAATACAAGCGCGAGTACAAGAACAAGCAGCTTGGGGCAACGGAGCGCACCAAGGCGCTGGCGATCTATGGCGACATGGTCTATTTCACGGCGCCGGACGGATACGTGGTAGCGCTAGACGCGAAAACCGGAAAAGTTCGCTGGGAGACTTACAAGCCGGGAACAGCGAATACGTCCGGCGCGCTGGTGGTGGACGGCAACGTGATTTCGGGCGGGACGTGCATGGGCGGCGCGAAAAATTGCTTCATCGAAGCGGACAACGCGGGGACGGGAAAAGAAGTGTGGAGATTTCACACCGTGGCGATGCCGGGCGATCCGGGCAACGCTTCGTGGAACGGAGCCGACATGTCCCTGGTGACAGCTTCGACATGGGGGCTGCCGGGCAGCTTCGATCCCAAGAGCAACGTTCTCTACTGGGGTGTGGCGAATCCGATGCCGGACCAGCGCATGCTGCGACATGGAGGGAATCCTGACGGAACTTCGCGGACAACGCCTGCCGATCTTTACAGCAATTGCACGCTGGCGATCGATCCGGCGACCGGAAAGCTGATCTGGTATTACCAGCATCTGCCGGGCGACGACTGGGACACGGACCACACGCACGAGCGGACGCTCGCGACCATTGCGTATAATCCCGATCCGAAACAGGTGAAATGGTTCAATCCAGACGTGCCGCGCGGGTCGAAGCACGATATCGCTGCGATGGTTTCAGAAGGCGGCGGGATATTCGTCCTGGATCGCACCAACGGAAAATTTTTGTGGGCTACGCCATTTCCGTTTGGCGACCCGGAACATTTTTACATTTCGAATATCGACGGGAAAACGGGGCAGGTGACGCTGAATTGGAACGTCGTGTTCCAGAAGCCGGGCGACCACCATGTGATTTGTTATTGGAACACGCGGAGCTACTGGCCGACGGCATACGATCCGGACACGAACTCGCTGTACGTGCCGTACACCGATAATTGCCGCGACTTGACGCTCTCGGGGCCGGGAACGCGCGGGGGATGGGCGGTGATTCCGCGTCCGGGAAGCGATCCGAACCAACTGACGGGGATGGAAAAGATCAATCTATCCACAGGCGATCAAGTGAAGTTCGACATTGGGAGGGCGCCGAGCAACGGGGCAGTGCTTGCGACCGCCGGCGGGCTGATTTTCCACGGCGACATGAGCCGGCGGTTTAAAGCATTCGACGCGAAAACCGGAAAACAATTGTGGCAAGCGATCTTGGGCGGGAACATTTCGGTGAGCACGATTACGTACGCGGTAAATGGGAAGCAGTACATTTGCGTGATGACCGGGTATAACCTGAAGATACCGGAATTGAGCGCCGAGGCTCCAGCTTTGTTCACCCCGGAACATAGCAACGTTATTTATGTTTTTGCATTGCCGCAAGGTTAAATCCGGGGGTACAGTATGCGTCATAGGATGTAAAGCTTATAACGGGTGGCGGCCGATATCTTTGGCGGCCGAAGATTTGGGAATGAGCGAGGTTAATTCATGAAGATCAATCGACGAAAGCTGCTGTCGCTGATGGGAATTTCGCCCGCGGTGTTGGCGGGCGTGCCAACATTCGCGGAACCGGCCAAGAAACGTGCGGCGAAAGCCAGCGTGGATTTCGGAAAAATCGAAGTGCTCAACCCCAAGGGAATGCCACCAGCAATTCAGTTGATCCCAATGGCGCCGCGGGTGGCGAGCCTGGATGGCAAAACGATTTACTTGGTGTCCGATGGATTCGCGGGCGCGGACAGATTCCTAGCTCAGATCGCCATCTGGTTCCAGAAGAACAAGCCCAGCGTGAAGACGATCTACAAGCTGAAAGCGGGGGGACTGGCGGGAGATGATCCGAAGCTGTGGTCGGAGATCAAGGCCAACGGCGTCGCGATGATTATGGCGTACGGGCATTGAAGCACGTGCACGCCAGCGACCGTCGGTCACTGCATGGAAGTAGAAAAGATGGGAATTCCGACCGCGCCGATCGTAACGATCGCGTTTGAAGAACTAGCCAAGACGAACGCCGCGAGCCGCGGCATGCCGGACGAGAGAATCTGCTTTACCCCGCATCCGATGACCAACAAAACGGACGCGGAAATGTATCAAGTTCTGCTGGGCAAGGATCCGGTGACGGGAAAGCCGTTCATGCCGGAAGTGATCGACGCGCTGACCAGGCCTTTGACCGCAGACGAACAGAAAACGGGCGAGGTGCGGCCGAGCACCGGTCCTGCAACTTATTCGGATACGCCCGAAAACCTGCAGCGATTTTTTGCCGACAATAATCTGACTGACTTCCAGCCCGTCATCCTGCCCACCGAAGAAAAGGTGGACGCTATGCTGAAGGGCACGAGCCACAGTCCGGATGAAATTGTCGGGAAAATGAGCGCGGCGCACGGGGCGTTTCCGGAGTGGTCCTACAACGTCCGTCAGGTGGCGATCAACGCGGTGATGGCGGGAGCGCAGCCGGAATTTTTCCCGGCGATTTTGGCGCTCGCGGCAACGGGGCAAACGGCGATTTTCAGCTCCACTTCGTCGTTCGCACGCATGGCGGTGGTGAACGGTCCGTATCGCGACAAGATCAAAATGAATTATGGGATTGGCGCGCTAGGTCCATTCAATGACGCTAATGCCACTATCGGCCGCGCTTGGACGATTCTCTCGAAGAACCTGGGAGCAGCGGGGATGCCCGGCCAGACGTACATGGGTACCACTGGAACGAACTTCAACTACAACAATATGTGCTGCGCGGAAACCGAAGACAAGCTTCCGGCTGGATGGCAGCCGCTTCACGTGCGGCACGGATTCAAGCCGGAGGACAGCACGATCAGCATCTTCACCGGATGGAGCCTGACGAATGTCTGCTACTTCGGGCTTCCGTACCACGAGATGATTACGCATTGGCTGACGCACTATTTCTCCACCAACAACGGATCGGTCACGCTGGTCCTCGATCCCACGGTAGCTGCGGACGTGAAGGCACATGGGTTTGATAGCCAGGACGCCTTCCGCGACTATCTGGTGAAAAATTCGAAGACTCCGGCGTGGCTGTACTGGCAACGGCGCGACAAGCAGATGGAGCAAGGAAAGCAAGGCGTCGAGCCGTACGCGACATACGTGAAGATGGGGCCGGACGCGGACATTCCGGTGTCCCGCTTCGTGCCGCGCCGGTGGCCTGGAGCTCCGGCGAACTCACCTCTGCCTAGCACGATTGAAATCGTCGTGATGGGCGGCGAAACGAATACGTATTGGCTGGGCGGCGACTTCCGTCACACGATCACTACGTCGATCGACAAGTGGGCGTAAAGGGCTAAACCGCAGGGTCTGAAGTGAGGAGCGGCGGCTCGAAAGGGCCGCCGCTTTTATTTTGTGTGGAGTCTTTCGGCGTTGCGCCAGAACTTACTCACCGCATTTTGACAAGCATCTTGCCGGTATTTTCACCGCTGAGGACGCCGATCAGCGCGCGCGGGGCGTTTTCGAAACCTTCGACGATTGTTTCGCGGTACTTGATCTTGCCATCTTTCATCCATCTCGCCATTTGCGCGATGCCTTCGGGATAGCGTTCCGCAAAGTTGGTGACGAGGAAGCCTTCGGCGCGCGCGCTTTTGGTGAGGAGATAGCGGAACACGCGGGGCCCCGGCTCGGGTTTGGGGAGGTTGTACTGTGAAATTTGTCCGCAGATGCCGATGCGCGCTTTGGTGTTGATCACCAGCAGAATCGCGTCGCTGACCGCGCCGCCGACGTTGTCAAAATAGCAGTCCACCCCGTTCGGACAAAGCTGCTGGAAACGCGCGACGTAATCGTCCGTGGTTTTGTAATTGAAGGCGGCATCGAAGCCGAGTTCGTTGGTGAGCCACGTGACTTTCGAATCGTTGCCGGCGATACCGACGGCGCGACATCCTCGAATTTTGGCAATTTGGCCGACAATCGAGCCCACCGCACCAGCCGCTCCGGAAATGACGACGGTGTCGCCGGGCTTTGGCTGGCAGATATCGAGGAAGCCGAAATAGGCGGTCATCCCCGTCATGCCTAAAACACCGAGAGCGGTGGACGGCGGCGCGAAATTTGGATCGAGGAGGCGCAAGCCGTGTCCATCGGAAATTGCGAATTCCTGCCAGCCCCAATAACCGGTGAATATCTGGCCCGTCAGGAAATCAGGTCGCCGCGATTCGACGACTTCTCCGACAGTACCTCCGACCATCATCTGGCCGATGCTGACGGGATCGGCGTAGGTACGCACGCCGGTCATGCGTCCGCGCATATAGGGATCGACGGAGAGATACTGCGTGCGCAGGAGCACTTGCCCCTCGGCGAGCGGCGGCAGCGGCTCGGAGACGAGTTCGAAGTCCGATTCTTTGGGCATGCCCACGGGGCGCACCGCTAAAACGAATTTGCGATTGTTGCTGGGATGAGGTTTTGCTGTTGTGGCTGCCATAATGACGGGCATTATGCCAGACTCGTGGTCGCACGGGGTAGAACGCGCGGCGTGCACCCGCCGGAAAAAACGACGTAGCCGCTGGAAATATCGATACCAAGAATGAAACAAACATTTAGACGCGTTCCTTTGATAGCGACGGCCTGCGTCTGCTTCGCTGTGCTGCTGTATGCAGGGGGATTGCAGGCAAGGCAAACGGCGAGCGGGAAAGCTCGAAGCGAGACAACTGCTCGCGCTGCGGGAAGTTCGGTTACCGGCACGAGCGGCCCGGTGACGCCTCCGGAAACCGTCGTTACCTCATACACGCTGCCGCCGAAGCTTTACCGCAAAGCGCGCAACCTGAGCCGGATTTTTTTCGCGTTCGATATGATCGCGGGGATCTACGGGCTGGCGATTCTGTGGGTCGTGCTGCGCTGGAAATTCGCTCCGAAGTACCGCAACTGGGCGGAGAGATTTTCCACGAACCGCGCAGCGCAAGCAGTGATTTTCGCGCCGCTCTTACTGCTGACGGTGGACGTGTTCGGAGTGCCCGTGGGAATTTTCGAGAATTGGGAGCTGCGCCGGTACGGACTATCGCTGCAGGGGTGGGCATCGTGGGGCGCGGATTGGGCGAAGCAGGAGGGTTTGGCTCTTGTTGGCGGCACAATTCTCGTCTGGATCCTCTACGCCGTAATTCGCAAAAGCCCGCGACGATGGTGGCTCTCCTTTTGGCTGGCGGCAATGCCGCTGGGGATTTTCCTTGTTTTCGTGCAGCCCGTGGTGGTGGACCCGCTGTTTCACAAGTTCGAGCCGCTGCAGCAGAGGGATCCAGCGCTTGTAGTGGAGCTGGAGAAGATGGTCCATCACGCGGGACAGAACATTCCGCCGAGCCGGATGTACTGGATGGGCGCGTCGGAAAAGTCAACCGAGCTAAACGCATATGTGACCGGGATCGGCAGCTCGAAACGGATTGTGGTGTGGGACACGACGATCGCGAAAATGACCACGCCGCAAATCGTGTTCGTGGTGGGGCACGAGATGGGGCATTACGTGCTGCACCACATCCCGAAAGGGGCGGCGATTCTAGCGGGCGGCCTGCTGGTGATTTTTTACCTCGGATATTGGTGCATCGGGTGGATGCTGAAGCGATGGGGAGAAGGCTGGAAGATACGCGGTGTGGACGATTGGGCGTCGCTGCCGGCGCTGCTGCTGTTGCTAGGAGTTTTTTCGTTCCTTGCAAACCCGATCGCGAACGCGGTGAGCCGGTATTTCGAGCACCAGGCCGATCAATTCGGGCTGGAGGTGACCCACGGCGTAACGCCGGATTCGGGAGAGGTGGCCGCGCAGGCGTTTGAGACGCTCGGCATCGCGGATTTGTCCGATCCGCGGCCGAGCCGATTTCAAGTTATTCTGACCTACGACCATCCGTCGATTCCCGCGCGCATCCGGCTTGCACTCACATACGATCCGTGGGCGAATGGCGGGCGCGGCAAGTTTGTGCATTAGAAGAGTGCGGCGATAACGATCGCACGGACGCGCAAAAATGGAGCGCTACGCGCGCGAATGAAGCTGCATGTGGATGCCATTGCGCTGGCGCAGCGTAACGAGCGGCTCGGGGATCACGGGACGCCCCGGCAACAAACGGAACGAGAAGCGGCGTGCGATGGTGGCGATCACCGTGGCGGCTTCGAGCAACGCGAAGCCTTCACCGATGCAGCGGCGCGGCCCGGCTCCGAACGGGAAGTACGCGCCGGGAGGCAGGCGATCTTCGAGACCGTCGAGCCAGCGCTCGGGGCGAAACGCGTCTGGATTATCGAAAAAACGCGGATCGCGATGGGAAACCCACTGCGAAAATAAAATCGTAGTGCCGGGAGCGAATTCGTAGCCACCCAACTGGCAGGGCTCGACGTTTTCGCGCGCCGTGATGTATGCGGGGGGGTAGAGGCGCAGCACTTCGTTCATAACCGCACGGAGGTAAGGCAAGCGCGCAAAGTCGGCTGGGCTCAGCGGATTCCCGTTCAAGACAGAATGCAGTTCTTCGTAGAGCCTCGCTTCGGCGGCGGGATTTTCGCTGAGCGCATACCAGGTCCAGGAGAGCATTTGCGCGGTGGTTTCGTGGCCAGCAATGAAGAGGGTCATGGCTTCGTCGTGAAGCTGCTGGCGGGTCATTTGCGAGCCGTCTTCATCCATAGCGCTCATGAGAAGCGCGAGCAGATCGTTGTGATGTCCGTTTCCAGAGGCTTGCCGCTGGGAAATAATTGAATAGACGAGCGAATCGATGAAAGCGAGTTCGCGATTGGCGCGGCGATTTTTCGGCGTGGGCCAGGTTTCGGGAATGCGCAGGGGCGAGCGCTGGCGTCGCAAGGAATAGCGCATCAGGAAAGTCATGGCGCGGCCGACATCGGCGGCTTCACCCGGCAAGGTTGAGCCAAAGAGCGTGCGCACGGCGATACCGAGCGTAAGAGCCATCATTTCCTCGGCCATGTTGCGCTGGTCGCCATCGCGCCAACTGCGAACGTGTGTTTCGGCAAGATCGAGCATGGTAGAGGCGTAGTCGTTGACGCGGCCGCGATGAAACGCGGGCTGCACCAATCGGCGCTGGCGCCGCCAGAAATCGCCTTCGCTGATCAGCAGGCCTTGACCCAGCATGCGCGCGGTGATGCGGCGAGTAAGCTCGCTTTTGTGGAATTTGGAGTGCTGAATCACGAGCACCTGATAGATCAATTCGGGATGATTCAGCAGGATGCGCTCGCGATTCATCACCGTGAAACGGACGACATCGCCGTACTCGCGCGCCATGCGGCGCATGCTATTCAGCGGATCGTCGCGCAAATCGAGCGCGGCGCCGAGGATGGGCAAACCCTTCGGCCCTGGTGGAATTCGATTTCCAATGACGGGCATGCGTGTGCGAGCGTTCCCCTGTATTGTACGTTCGCCTATCGTATGGACGATCGCGCTATTTTAATTCGACGCGACTGACTTTGCGGCGTCTGCATGGCAGAGATGAGATTAACTGAGCTGACTGGCGTCGAGCTATAATTGCCGGATTAACCCCAGGAGGTTGATCTACTTGGCCGAGACGAAAACAATTCGTCTGACGGAAGCAGCCAAGGCCGCCGGTTGAGCGTCAAAACTCAGCCCCAGCGTGCTGGAGAGCGTACTCAAGCGGTTGCCGCAAAGGCATGATCCCAATCTGCTGGTCGGATTCGCGACCGCGGACGACGCCGCCGTGTATCGACTGAGCGATCAGCTCGCGATCGTGCAGACCGTCGATTTTTTCACGCCGATCGTGGATGATCCCAGGCTTTTCGGTCAAGTGGCTGCGGCGAATTCGCTGAGCGACGTCTACGCCATGGGCGGACGGCCGATATCGGCGCTAGCGATCGTGGCGTTTCCGGCGTCACGTCCGGCGGAACTGCTCGAGCAGATCCTGCGCGGCGGGCTCGAAAAGATGACAGAAGCGAATTGCTCGGTGGTGGGCGGGCATTCGATTCGCGACGAGGAATTGAAATTCGGGTACGCCGTGACTGGCCTGATCGATCCTGAGAAGATTTGGCGCAACGTGGGCGCGCGTCCGGGGGACAAGCTGATACTGACGAAGGCGATCGGGACGGGCGTGATCTCGACGGCGCTGAAGCCGGGCAAAGCGGCGCCGGAATGGGTGGCAGCCGCGACGGAAACGATGGCGCTACTGAACCGCGACGCGGCTGACGCGCTGCACGAAGTCGATGACGCCGCCGCGAGCGAAAAGCCGGTTCATGCGGTCACCGACATCACTGGGTTTGGATTGCTAGGTCACGCGCGGGAAATGGCGGTTGGCACGAACGTTTCGCTGCGCATCGATCACGCGCGGATCGCTTATATTCCGGGGGCGATTGAAGCATCACGCGGCAAGTTCTTCTCCGGCGGCATGGCCAGCAATCGCGAGTTTCTCGAGGGCTGCGTGGGCATCGCGTCTTCTGTTGCCGCTGAGTACGAAGCGCTGCTGTTCGATCCGCAGACTTCCGGAGGACTGCTGGCGGCGATCGCGCCGGATGCCATCGAAGCTGCAACCGCGGCACTCGAACGACGTAACGTCCACGCTCGAATCATCGGCGAAGTGATTTCGAAACGCTCTCCTCTCATCGATGTTATTTAAGCGGTCGCGGAAGTTGAATCCCATCGTGTACACTCCCGACGGTCTAGAAGCGTCCTTGAGAACAGCATGGATCCCATAACTCACGGAATTGCGGGCGCACTGCTGGGGAAGGGGTTTTTCTCCAAGCGCGAGACGAAAGTGGCGATTTTCGCGGCCACTCTAGGCGCGGTTTTCCCGGACGTCGACATGGTCGCAGAAGTCGCGACGCGCGATCCGCTGGCGATCGTGAAGTACCATCGCGCAATTACGCATTCATTCGTGGCAATGCCGTTTTTTGCCATGCTGCTGGCGGCGATCACTCCACCCGTGCTGAAATGGCTGAAGCGCAGGTATCCCGCGCTGCATGACTGGGAAGCGCCCTCCCTTTGGAAGCTGGCGCTGATTTATATGGTGGGCATTGCGAGCCATATCGTTTTGGACGGCATGACGTCGTTCGGCACGCGCATGTGGTATCCGATTTCCAGCAAGCGCGTCGCTTGGGACATGTTGTTCATCGTGGATTTCGCTTTCACCACGATCATTCTGGCGCCACAAGTGGTTGCGTGGATTTACAGCGACAGAGCGCGCAGTACACGGCGGGCGGTGCGGAGCTGGGTGCTATTCACGGTTGGCGCGTTCTTGCTGTGGGCCATCGCGCGCCCGGCGGGATACGGATTTCATTTGTGGATCGCGGCGCTGGCAAGCGGAATTTTCGCGCTGCTCTTTTTCGTTCCTTCAGCCGGGGGATTGGGATTCCGCGTTTCGCGGGCGGCATGGTGCCAGGCAGGCATCATAGTGATGGTGGCGTATCTGATCGGTTGCGGGGTAATGCATCATTCGGCTTTCGCGCGAGCGGAGAGATTCGCGGCCGAGAACCATACGGACGTGAACCGCATGGGTGCGCTACCGATTCCACCGTCGTTTTTGGATTGGGACGATGCAATTCGATCGGACCATGGCGTTTACGAGGCGCAATTCGATCTGCGGAATACGCGGCCGCCGCACTTTCGGTTCATTCCCGATTCGCCGCCGAATGAATACATCACGCGGGCTTTCGAACGGTCGGAAGTGAAGCTCTTCTGGAATTTCGCGAGATTTCCTTCGATCGTTAGTTTCGCCGCGCACGGAAACCACGTGGTGGAAATCGGCGAAAATCGCTATTCGAGCGGCCGGCGGCACGGCGCGCAACCGTTTACGTACGAATTGATCTTCGATTCGGTTGGACGGCTCACCGCAGAAGGCTGGCTGACCAACGGAGTGCTGCAGCAGCATCTGGAACGCGTTGTGGCGCCCGCGGCAAACGGAGATTTGCAAAAGGGCGGAGAGTGAAAATTCTGATTTTCAGCGACGTGCATCGCGATCTGCGCGCGCTGGAGCGCGTGATGGCGCAGCCGGCCGATTTGTACATTTGCGCGGGCGATCTGGCGACATTTGGAAAGGGGCTGGAGAGCTGCGGAGAAGTGCTGGCGCCGCTTGGCGAACGCCTGTGGTTGCTGCCAGGAAACCACGAAACGCATGACCGTACGCGCGCTTTGTGCGCTCACTACGGATTCGTCGATTTTCACCGGCAAGTGCGAGAGCTTGGAGCGAGCGAGTGGGCCGGGCTTGGATATAGCAACATCACGCCATTCAAAACTCCCGGAGAATATTCCGAGGAGCAAATCGCCGAGGCGCTCGCCGCGTTCGATGGAATCCAGAAATTGTATTTGGTGGTTCACTTCCCTCCGCACAACACTACGCTCGACGAATTCGCTCCCGGCAAACATGCTGGAAGTCCTACGCTGCGCGCGTGGGCGGAGCGCGCAAAACCGACATTTCTTTTTTGCGGGCATATTCATGAAACCGCTGGAAAATCCGAAATGCTCGGCGCCACGAAGTGCGTAAACGTGGGCAAGCAGGGCTACACCATCGAAATATAGGGCGCGGCGAACGATCGGTGGCCGCGTTCGCATGGTTGTGGCCGCGACGGAATACTATTTTTTCGTGTTTGTTAGCGGGTAGATCACCAATTGCCGACGGTCGCCGGTGCCCTCGCTGAGGGTACGCACGCCTTGCGCGCCGGTCAACTCCAGATGAATGATGCGGCGCTCGCGGGCGGACATAGGGTTGAAGCGAAAAGCCTGGCCGGTTTCACGCACGCGCTGCGCGGCCACGCGCGCGGAAAGCTTCAATTCTTCGAGGTGCGTGGCACGGAAATCGCCGCAATCGAAGCGGATTCGATCGTGCAGGCGAGGGTCAAGGCGAAGCCATCGGTGCGCTATGTGCTCGAGCGCAAGCAGCAATTCGGCTTGCTCCGCGAGCAATAGCTCCGCGTCTGGGCCGCGAAACGCGACGATAAGAGCGGGCGCCTCAACGGCAGCTGATTCCGCGGGCGTGGAAATGTCGTATTGAAGCTCCAGGCTCATTTCGCGGATCGCCAAATCCACAAAACGGCGCAATTCTTCACGGGCGCGCTCCTGATCGAGACGCGGCAGATCGGCGGGAACCTGTCGATTGAACGGCCTTTTTTCAGATGGAGTTCGGGCTTCGCTCATGTTGTTTTCTTCTTAAAGCGTCCTTTCGGCGCAGGCATTGGCTGCGTGCGATTCAGATACACTTGCTGACCGGCACCCACCACGCTGCTCGTTAAAATGTACAGGTTCAGCCCGCTCGATAGATTGATGAAAAAGGCCGCCATGAAGATGGGCATCCACTTCATCATCTTCTGCTGCGTGGGGTCCACACCGGCGGCCTGCGGCGTCATGGCCGTCGAAAAATACATAGCGATTCCCATGGCGATCGGCAAAACGTAATACGGGTCCTTGACCGAAAGATCGTGGATCCACAGCACCCACGGCTCGTGGCGCAGTTCGATCGACATTTCTAAAACTCGATCCAACGCCCACCAGATGGGCAATTGAATGAGCATCGGCAAGCAGGCGCCGATCGGCAGCGGATTCACGCCGTGCTTTTGGTACAACTCCATGACTTCTTCATTCATCTTGCGGCGGCGCGGATCGCGCATAGAATATTTTTTGTAGCGATCCTGGATGGCACGCATTTCCGGCGCCACTTTCTGCATTTTGCGCATTGACTTCTGGCTCATCAAACGCAGCGGGAAGAGCGGCAGATTGATTGCCAGCGTCAACATCACAATCGCCCAACCCCAGTTGGAAATGTATTTGTGCATCCATTGCAGAGCGTAGAGCAGCGGCTTGGCGACGATGCTGGTCCAGCCGAAGTTGATCAGGCCGGAGAGCGATGGCCTGACGCTGCGAAGCACGGCGATATCTTTCGGGCCGACGAAAAGGCGCATCTGCAAGGGTTCGGCGGTGGTGTCGCCAGCCGCAACGGACGCAATCGGCGTCGAGACTGGCTTGCTGCCCGTGGTAACGGTGTAATACTGCGTCCAATCCCGAACGGAGAGATTCTGGTTTTCCGGTAAAAATGCGGCGGCGAAGAACTGGTCCTCAATGCCCAGATATTGCGTAGGCCCGGCGATCTCCTGCGGCTGGCTCTGATTGCCGGAAACACCGAGCTTCTTGTAACTCTCGAGCTCCAGGTTGCCGTTCTGGTTGTAAAAGATTTGGGCCCGCGCGGCCCAGTTGTCCACGGAAGCGTCGCCGAAACCGCCGCGCCACGCCACCGCCACGGGGACTGGCTGGCCGTCGCGCATGACGGAAACTTTCATCGAGACCTGGTAGTTGGCGCCGAATTTTAGCCTCTTGGTAACTGCCAAATGGCCGTCGCTCCAACGGAAAGTAATTTGGGCGGGCACCTTCAGATCGCCCGACGCGGGATCGACGCTGTAGAGCGCCGTGTTGGCCTTCTGCTCGTCTTGCGCATTGGCGAGTACGAGAGATAGCGGCCAGCCAAGTTTGGATGCAGCGTCGGAATGAACGAGATCGAGAGGCTGCGGTGGTTTATCTTCGTTCAGATATTTTTCAAGCTGCCAGCTCTTCGCCACTGCGCCGCGATTGGAAAGTTCGATGCGGTAATCATTGCCGGAGACAACGATGGTCTTCTCGGCGGACGCCTGCACAACGGGAATCACCGCCGGTTTTGCAGGCGAAAGAGCTTTCAGTTCCGCGGAAGGAGCACCGGTGGAGGGTGCGGACTGCGCCGCCTCAGGATGCTGGGGCTTTGCCGGCGAAGGCTTTGGTCCAAAATATTTCGACCAAACGAAAAACATCAACATCGCCAGCAGAAGAAACACCACAATCCTGGTCTGCTCGGACATCTCGCTCACTGCGCCTTACCTTGACCACTGGGATTGAGGCGCGCGTGAGCGCGGGGTGCGCTCGGAAATTTATCTGGAACAAAATCGATGCCGCCGCGCGTAAACGGATGGCAGCGCAGCAACCGCTTGACGGCGAGAAGCGTGCCTCGCCGCGCACCGTGGCGTTCGATCGCTTCGCGGGCGTAGTTTGAGCATGAAGGGTAAAACTTGCAGGCGCCTCCGAAAAATGGCGAGAGGAAAACGACGTACACGCGGACCAGCAACAGCAGCACCCAAGAGCCGGGCGTACGGGGACGCGGCGCAGCAATGAGAAAGTCCTGTCGCTGTGCCGGCGCGCCATTTAGCGTCGATCGAACTGACTTCTGCTCTTGCAACGCTACTCCTTGGAACCGTGCTTCTTCAAATCGTGGACCGCTTGTTCGCGGGGAAGCAACCGCAATAATTCGCCAGCCAGAGCATCGAAATCGGCGGTTGCGACCGAAGCGCGCGGGTGAATCACCACATCCCATCCCGCAGCAATATCGCCGCGATGCAACCTGACAATCTCGCGCACGCGCCGCCGGATGCGATTGCGCCGGACGGCAATTCCCAGCGCCTTTTTAATGCTCCAGCCGAAGCGGCTAAGCGATAGGTCATTGGCGCGCAAAAAAACCGCGAATTCGCGGCTCGTCTTTTTACGCCCCTCGCGATACACCGCGTCGAAATCGGCGCGACGGACCAAGCGGCAGGCGCGTGGGAAATCGAGCCCCGGCGCGCCCTCACGCGATTCAGACACGCGTGAGGTTATGACGTCCCTTTTTGCGGCGTTGCGCAAGGACTTTACGTCCACCTTGGGTCTTCATACGTGAGCGGAAGCCATGCTTCTTATGTCTTGCGCGCACATGCGGCTGAAACGTGCGTTTCGGCAACGGATCTTCTCCTGTGTGATGTCCTCTGGGTTGTGCCTGGCCTACTAGTGGCGGCCCTTCGCGTCCAAGCCGGCTGATTCAAGAGTCCGGAAAGGCCACGCGTTGTTGCGGCTTCGCGCACACGTTACGTGCCGCGGCCCTGAGTGAAACTCCTAGTGTATGCGACGTGCGCGCCGGAATCAAGAAAGCAGCTACGACTGATTTCAGCTGGCTGCCAGGGCCGATGGCCGGAACGCTTGCTTCACTTTCGCCTGAATCAAATACGCGATGATCCAGATGCCGATAGCCAGCATGACGACGTGGCGAAGCAATACGCCAACGAAAAATGCCATGTGAATGTTGCGCAAGGCGTCGAGAAGACCTGACGCGGCAAGTATCAGGTGAACCGCGTTGAGGACGATCGCCAGCACTCGCGCCCACTCTTGCAGCTTCAGCAGGCCAACGCACGTGACAATCACGAGGACCGCGCCGCCCAGCAGCACGATTCCAGCCCATGCTCCGCCCGAATAGAAGGACATTCCAGGCGTGAAAACGGCCCCGCCGCGAATCAAAAGCAGCAGCCCCTCTCCAACTGCCAGCAAGGCTAGCACGAACCCCAGTACCGCGATAACGGTGACACCTGCCGGACGCCGCATGGGAGCACCTTTGCGCGTTGCGCAAGGACCGCTGGCCAAGCGTGCAAACGGTACGCCGATGACACGGTGGCGTCAACTCCGGGAAGGCGCGGCCTTGGTTTGCGTTTGCGGAGATGGCCCTCTGCGCCCCCTGCCGTTCGCTTCCACGCTCTGATACGATGGAGCCTTGTTTTGCGCTATTCCGCTTGGCCGACGCCAGCTCGGCTGGGCAACTTTCGGCAAATTTCATGGTGAGGTGATCGACCGGTGGCGAAATCGCGCCCTTCCAAAGCAAACCGCTCCAAGACAGGGCCCAAAGCGCGCTCGAAGCCGCGCGCAATTGCAACTGCCGGGACGACTTCATCGACGGAACGCGCTGCGCTGAAAATTGCCCTACTCGGTTTCGGGACTGTGGGGCGCTCGGTGGCCAAGATTTTGTGCCAGGATGCTGATGGCCCGCTGCAGCTGACGCACATCTACAATCGCAATATCGCCAAGAAGAAAACCGATTCGCTTCCGGCGCGCATTCGCTGGACCGAGCGCATTGAAGACGTGCTTGCTTCCGATGCGGACGTGGTCGTGGAGCTGATTGGCGGCCTCGAACCCGCCGGTGACTGGGTGCGGCGGGCGCTGCGCGCGGGCAAATCCGTAGTCACGGCAAATAAGCTGTTGATCTCCGAATGCGGCCCCGACCTTGTGGATCTTGCGCGCTTGACGGGACGGCGCATTGAATTCGGTGCATCGGTAGCCGGTGGCATTCCCGCGATCATCGGCATACAGGAAGGCCTCGCCGGAGACCGGCTTTACCGTATCGCCGGGATTCTGAATGGCACCTGCAATTACATCCTTACGCGCATGGAAGGAATTGGCGCGAGCTTCCAATCCGCGCTGAAAGAAGCACAGGAGCTTGGCTTTGCCGAAGCCGATCCCAGCTCGGACGTGGAAGGCATCGACGCGCGGGCGAAGCTGGTGATCCTGGCGCAAGCTGGCCTTGGCGTTCGCGTGCGCGCAGAGCAAATTCTCTGCCGCCCAATCACCACGATTGCTTCGGTCGATTTTATGTACGCGCGGGACCTGGACTGCACAATCCGCCAGATTTCCTTGGCGGAAAAGACAGTGTCGCAAGAGTCGCCGCATCGCGTGCGTGTGGCCGGAGCAGTGCAGCCCGCGCTGCTTCCGTCCGACTCGCTGATGGCGCATGCGCAGGGCAGCCAAAATATCGTCACGGCGTTCGGCGAATTTTCAGGCCGTACGGTTTTCTCGGGATACGGCGCGGGAGGCGATCCCACGGCCGTCGCAGTAGTCTCCGATCTTTATGCTATCGCGCGCAGCGCCGGGGCGCCGCCGGGAGCATTGCCAAAGTCCGCACAGGTTCCGGACGAAATCAGCGGCGATTTCACCGTGCCACACTATTTGCGGTTCGTAGTGAAGGACCGGCCTGGTATCGTGGCTGCGCTGGCCACGGTTCTGGCGAAGTACGGCATCAGCATCGATGCGCTGCTGCAAAAGCCCGGGTTCCCGCATTCCGCGCTTTCGTTCGTGATGACGCTCGAATCTTGCGATAGCGGTGAGCTGCATCGCGCGCTAGAGGAAATCGCCCGGCTCGACTTCCACGTCGAGCCGCCGCTGTGTCTGCCAATTTTTACCGAGTGATAGCTGCTATGGCCGCGCCGGAAATCGAGCCGAAGGCGTTTCGCGATTTTGAACACGCTGGATGGCAGCGCGCAGCCAGCGATTACCATCGCCACTTCGGCAGCCTGACATCGCAAGCAATCGGGCCGCTGCTCGACGCAATCGGGAACCCGGCTGCCGTGAATGAATCAACGCTGCTCGACATCGCCGCAGGGCCAGGCTACGTCTCGGCTGAAGCTACACGACGCGGTTGGTTGGTTACCGGTGTTGATTTTTCGGAGTCGATGCTGGCGCTGGCGCGTCGAATTCATCCGGAGATTGAGTTTCGGCATGGCGACGCCGAAGCTCTGGCATTGGGAGAGGCCTCATTCGAGGCCGCGGTGATGAATTTCGGGATTCTGCATCTCGGGCAGCCGGAAGCGGCGCTGCGAGAGGCTTTCCGCGTGCTACGCGCGAGCGGCCAGTTTGCATTCACTGCGTGGGAGACGCCGGATAAAACGCTGGGGTTCCGGATCGTGCTCGATGCCGTGGCTCAATTTGGCGATCCGAATGTGACGCTCCCCGCCGGGCCGCCATTTTTTCGCTTCAGCGATCCAGAGGAATGCCGGCGCGCTCTCGAATCGGCCGGTTTCACCGAAGTGCGTATCGAGCCGATTCCCTCGGTGTGGCGACTCGATTCGGCCGCGGATTTTATCGATGCGTTCGTGAAAGGCTCGGCGCGCACTGGAGGCTTGTTGAACGCCCAGCAACCGGCTGCCCTCGCGAAAATCCGCGCCGCCGTGGAACAGAACATCGCGAAGTTCGCGCGCCCAGGTCACCTGGAAATTCCGATGCCCGCGCTCGTCGCCTCCGCCCGCAGGCGGTAGTATTCCCCATCGCACGAAGCTGTATGTGATGCGGTCCTATAGAGAGACACATGTATGCGCAGGAGTGTCGAGTTTACGAGAAGGTCAGCGCTTCGCAGTCGCGGCTTCACGACCCGCGCCGCCGACGCGAAATTGCTTGCTCAGCGCTAGCCCCTGCTGCTGATAGGACGAGCCGATCGCCTGGCCATAGAGTTTGTCTGGAATGCTGGCCATTTTGTGGTACATCAGCCGCCCCACGACTTGTCTATCTTCCAGCAGGATGGGGACTTCGTGGGCACGCACTTCCAGAACAGCCTTGGTTCCTTTAATTTCACCAGCGGCACCGTAGCCGAAACCGGGATCGAAGAAGCCGGCGTAATGGACGCTGAATTCGCCTATCGAAGGATCGAACTGCGTCATTTCCGCGGCCCAATTCGAAGGCACGCTGATGCGCTCCTTCGAGGCCAGAATATAAAAGTCGCCGGGATCGAGGACCAACTGATTCGTTGACGTGATCGCGTCCCAGAAAAGCGCGGCATCGTGCGCACCTGCCTTGCTCAAATCGACAGAGGGGCAATGCCGCTTCGCTCTGTAGGCCACCACGCTTCCTGCTCCGCTGCCTTGCAGGTCGATCGACATGCGCAGGCCGCCCCTGAGCACCGCCTTGGCAGGCGCGTCGCCATTTTCGAAATAAACGAGGGCCTCCTGCTGTTCGAAGCGCCCCAGTTCATTGTCAGACGCCGCCGGCGGCTTTCCACGCACCAATCGCAACTGGTTCAGTTTCGCGCCCGCGCTTAGAACGACGGGGAACGTTCGTGAGATGATCTCCACATAGAGGGGGCCTTTGTAACCCTTGGGCACCTGCTCGAACTGCAGATCTTCCGGATCGGACTCGATGCCGCCTTCGGTGACGAGGCGCGTAAAAATGTCCAATCGTCCAGTGGTGCTTTTGGGATTCGCGGCACCACTGATGTCGAAGGGCAAAACGAGATGTTCCACGACGGGAATGACGAAGACAGCTCCGCGTTCCAGCAGGGCGGGCCGCGTTAGATCGATTTCCGCGAGCTTCAAGTCGTCGATCTTCGATTTGATAGTGGACGTGCGGCTGGGAAGGAAACTCGCTTGCACGCGATAGGCGACGTTGCCGAGCCGCAAGTCGATCGACGCCGGCTGCACCTGCGAATCGTCAATCGGCGCCGGCGAAATGATCTTGCGGTTGCGGATCAGCTCGTAAATTTCCTGTGATGGCAAAATGCCGGTCTTGCGCGGCTCTGCACGCACGCCGCCCGGAAACAGTTCCGGCAATGCACTCGATTTCGTTGTTCCCATCTGCTGATTATGCCCCGTGCGTGCCGAAAAGTCGCCGCGAGAAAACCCGCCGCCGCGTCAATCCGCGCGTTTCATCAGTTTTATTTCGGCGCTGTCGCCCTTTATTTCAAGCGCCGTCCCAAACGGCTTCGATAGATTTGCAAGCCGTTCCAGAATGTAGTGTGCGCGTGCGCCCTCCGCTGGTGACGGCAATCCTCGCGTATCGAGATATTCGTTGTTCGTGAATTCGCTGCGAAGGTCCGGCTGTCCCCTGCCGATAAAATTCAATACGATGGGTTGAAACGAAACGGACAGCAAATTGCGCCCTTGAAACTGAACGTGCGCGACGACGCTCTCCCACACCATCGGTTCCTCGATGAACGTAGCTTCCGGAGGCAGATTGTAAATGAAGTTTCCGAGGTCGTAGAAAATAGGTTTGCCCTTGTAGACCTCCACGCCGTGCAGCAGCGGCGCCCCATGCATCACCACGATATCCGCGCCCGCGTCCACTTCCTCATGCGTCCATTTCACAAGCCACGGGTTTGGCGCGAGCCGCTCCGGCAGACCTTCGGTGAATATGTTAATGAACGAGTGATTTCCGAAAACGTGGTTATGCTGGTAGACGATCACCAGGTCCGCGTGGCGCCGCGCTTCGCGAATGCTCTGCAAAATGCGTCGGGCGTCCTCGGCGTTTGGAACATTCTCGGCCGCGCCGGGCATGTCTTCGGTCGCTTCGTTCAATTTGCCGCCTGCTTCGATTCGCAGCTCGTTCACTCCCGGATGATTCGTCCCAGCACGCGCCCCGGGGCCGATCACGCCGGACGCGCTGGCGATCAGCGCCACGGTGCCTTTTGCCGCATGCAGGTATGCAGGCGCCGAAGCTTCGGCTAGATCGTTCCCGGTTCCCGCGTGAACGATCTTTCTTCGGTCGGCTTCGCGCAGCGTGTTCTCAACGCCGGTTTGCTTCAAGTCGTAGGCATGATTACCGGCCAGCGACAACAGGTTGAAGCCAAAAGTCGTTAGAGCGTCGAGAGCCGCGGGCGGCGTCAGGAATCCTAGTCCTTCATGCGTCGTCTGCCCCGGCTCGGCTACCACGCACTCAAAGTTCGTGAATACCACGTCGCCTTTCAGCAGCTTTTGAATCACAGGTACTTCGGCCGGATCGGTTTTACGAATATCCGACCGGATAGCCGCTTGTCCCGCCAACGTGATCGTGATCGTCTGCGACTGCGCTCGCGCCACAAACGGAATCGCTACGTTCGCCAGGCAGGCGATTACCAACAACAGCGGCAGCCGGCTCATTCTGAACTGGAACAAGCAGCCCGGCATCGCCGTCCGTCGTTTATTCCGAGCGCCGGCCGGTGGCGCGAAGAATCCCTCTTGGATTTCCACGATAATCGCCTTTCGCGCAATGGCGCGCTGCCGCGCTCCAGCGGGCTATTTCTGGACTTTTTCCACTACGTCTAGTTGCGCGTTCCACGGATCGGGGCCGCCCTTTGGGCCGTTGTCCATTGTGAAATCCATCAGACCGTCGCCGCTCGTCGTGTACCGCGGCCAGTTAGGCAAACCCGGACCATTCGGATCGCCCGTCTTGGCGAAATTCACCCAATACGCATTCGCTTCCGAAGCCATCTTGTAATCCGCGGACGTGAGTCCCTTCCCCAGATTCCCCCAACTCGATTCGCCGATCGTGTCGAACACGTACGGAATCTCGGAAGAATGGAACGCCCCGGAAAACTTCGCCCGCAGCGGCGTAGCCACGTACGAGAAGCGATAGACGTATGACGGCTGGCCACACGCGGCGACGCGCTGCGCCACAAATCTTGCCGGCTCGATCATCATCTCCACCATGCTGACCTGTCGCGCTACCGCCGCAAATGGTTTCGACGAATCGGGGTCGAATGCGCGCCGCGCCGCGGCTTCGTTCGCGCCGAATGGCGCAAACAGGGCATCCATCGCCTTCGCGGATGTCCCTCCGATGTCCGCGCTGTTCGCACCGATCATCACTTCCACGGGATTTTGCTGGCAGTTCTTGTAGGAGTCTTCCGGAGAGCGCGGCAGGATCGTGCCATCCCCAATCAGCCCGGAATACGTCTGCGCCTGCTGCGCCATGCTGGCCATGTTGATGCCGTTGACGATTTTTTCCGCCCGAAGCGCCCGCAATTCCGCGAGCGCTTTTGCGCCGTTGCCGTCGATGCCCATGGCTCGCGCGAAATTGATTCCCGTCTGCGTCGCTGACGGGCGCCCGTTTGCCGCTGCCTCATTCAGCGGATCGGCGGGCAGCAAATTGTCACGTCCGCCGCCCGACTCCACCACTGCGCGGATGAAAAGCCCCTTTGCTTCCGGTGACGTCACCAGTACGTTCACCGATCTTCCGCCGGCCGATTCGCCGAACACCGTCACTTCGCGCGGATTTCCGCCGAACGCCGCGATGTTGTGCTGCACCCATTGGAGCGCCGCGATCTGGTCCATCAGGGCGTAATTCCCTGCCCGGCCGTTTTCTTTCAGCAGGGCCGGAAAGGCGAAAAATCCGAAGCGTCCCAGCCGGTAATTGAAGCTGACGAAAACCACTCCGTTTTCCGCGAAATGCGAGCCATCGTAAGGAGCCGGCGAGCTGCCGCCATTCACGAATCCGCCGCCGTAAATCCACACCATTACCGGCAACGATCTGCCGTTGCGCTGGCGCGGAGCCCAGACGTTCAGGTACAGACAATCCTCGCTCGGCTGCGTGCGCAACGGAGCCGCATCATTCGGAAACGGCAGCTGCATGCAGTCGTGACCGTAGTTTGTGGCCGCGCGAACGCCCTTCCATGGCGCCACCGGCTGCGGCGCGCGCCAGCGCAAATTCCCTACCGGCGGCGCCGCATACGGTATGCCCTTGAATATTTCCAGGCCGCCCGAAACTAAGCCGCGCACCTTGCCCGATTCGACCTTCACAACAATCGAAGACTCTTTGGAGTTTTTCGCAGCTGATATTGACGCAGCGGCGCTGCCGAGGATCAGCGCCAAAGCCGCAACCGAAATTGCAAGTGAACGAAGTTTCCGCATTCCCACGCCCCATTTGCGTCCGCCAGCCTACAACGCCTCCGTCTCACAATCAACTGACGAGCTTGTTTGCGACTTTCCGTGCAGGGGGAAAAATCATCGGAGTCTAACTAGCGCGAAAAGTTTTGCGTTCGGCCAGCTCCAACCGCAAACGTTGTAAGCGCGCTCGACATGCCCGAGTAGCGCGACGCTTTCGGTACGTCAAAAGCATGTTTTTCGGCCGCTTTTCGCGCCGTAACTCCCGCCTTTGCAAGTATCTGGCCTGTACGCAAATCTGCGGGGACTTGCGCGATGTGATAGCGTGGAAGTAGCGGTATGTGCGTAGATTTCGAAGCTCGATGCGGTTACCGGCCGCCCGCGTTACGCGGTTCAGGGACCCGCGTAGGTTCGCCTTCGCCCCGCTTGGTGGCGGCGCATCGATTGGCAAGTGTGTGCGATTTCCCGAACCCGTCTCGCCAATCACGATTCGCCAGGCACCAATCAACCATTTCTACCGGAGACTGGCAATCGAGTAGAAGCGCATCTAAGTTGCTGAAAACAAACGCTCGGCCATGGATCTACCCGAGACTGGGCATCGCACACATTCAGCCGCAACCGTGCCGCTTCCCAATACCGCGCCGCACGCAAGGGTCCGGCCGATGAGCGCGACGCAAGCCGAAAAGGCGATAAAATTCCGGGCGCTGCACCGGCTGCCCGCCGAACGAGGCACCGCCGCAAAGCCCGAGCCCCCGGGGGCGTTCATCATCGCTAATCCCTGGGACCCCGGAAGCGCGCGCATTCTGTCCGGGCTGGGATTCGAGGCGCTGGCGACCACCAGCTCGGGTTTCGCGATGTCGCTCGGGCGCGTAGACGGCTCCGTTACGCGGGATGAAGCGCTGGCTCACGCACGCTCAATCGTCGGAGTAACCGATCTTCCCGTCTCCGCGGATCTTGAGAACGGCTTCGGCGACGATCCCAAGGCGGTGGCGGAGACGATTCGCCTGGCAGCGGCTACTGGCCTGGTGGGTGGATCGGTAGAGGATTTCAGCGGCGATGAAGAGCTGCCAATCTACGACTTAGAATTGGCAGTGGAACGAGTGTCTGCCGCTGCCGAAGCCGTGCGCAGCCTCTCGTATCCTTTTACACTGATGGCGCGCTCGGAAAACTTCCTGCACGGCCGCGCTGATCTGGACGACACGATTCGCCGCCTTCAGGCATTTGCGACTGCGGGAGCAGACGTGCTGTTTGCTCCGGGACTGCCGAGCATCGAGGCGATCCGGACCGTTTGCGCCGCCGTGGCGCCGCATCCCGTGAACGTTCTTGCGGGCATAAAGGGCCTGGCGTTTTCGGTCGCAGATCTTGCGGCCGCGGGCGTGCGACGCATCAGCATCGGCGGGTCGCTCTCGCGCTATGCATACGGTTCTTTCCTGGCTGCGGCGCGCGAGGTGATCGAAACCGGCACATTTGCATACGTGGATCGAGCACTGCCGCGAAACGAGCTCGACGGTATGATGACCGCCGCTGGCAAGGCCGCAAGTTCAAAAGAAAAGAAGAAACCAGCAAGGATGGCATGACATAAATGTTCGAAACACTCACCGACAAACTTCAGCGCGCATTTAAGAATTTGCGCGGCCAAGGAAAGCTCAGCGAAGAGCACCTCGATGCCGGCCTGACGGAAATCCGCGAAGCGCTGCTCGATGGCGATGTGAACTTGCAGGTGATCGACGAATTCATCGCGCATGTCCGCGAAAAGGCCCTCGGTTCGGAAGTGCTGCTGCAACTTTCGCCTGAACAGCAGATCGTAAAAATCGTTCGCGATGAACTGGCCGAATTGCTGGGACGCGAAGCGCGTCCGCAATTCGCGTCGCGTCCGCCGTCGGTCTGGCTGATCGTCGGACTGCAAGGTTCCGGCAAAACTACCAGCACCGGCAAGCTCGGCAAATGGCTGGCGGAGCACGGCCATCGGCCGATCGTGGTCTCTACGGACGTCTACCGTCCCGCCGC